>JAJZDN010000167.1 GCA_021805985.1 Planctomycetota bacterium
GTGCCCGCGCCTGGGGGTTAAATCCGGACCAACCTATTCTTAAACGTGTCGGCCTGGCTTTGCTTTGCGTTGTGTCGCTGCAGGTGCTTTTGGGGGTCTGTGCGGTGATCGCCCTAGGCGGCGGCGGTCCCCTGGAGCATCCGGATATGGCCCAGGCCGTGGTAACCACCGCGCACCAGACCACGGGAGCCGTGCTTCTGGCTATTGCGGTGCTGCTGGCCGTCTGGACCGTGCGGCTGGAATCGCCGGTTAGCTTGAAGCAGTTGGAATCTATATAATGCCACCGGTAAAAAATGAATCAGGAGATTCATAAGCATGAATCTATGCGGCAATTTTTCTCGTAGGCTTAACCTTCGTTGCGTGTTGGCGCTGATGGTCATAGCGTCCATGCCTTTGCTCGGCGGGTGCCAGGAACAGCTTTTTTCTGGACGTGACCAAGATATGCAGAGTAAATCGCAGTATTTTCCCGATCCACACCCTATTGAGCAGTCCCATTCCGATGTGGGTACGGGCGTGGGGGGAATGCCCTTTGGCGGTCAGAATGGATTCTAATTTTTCGCCATTGTGCTTTGTCACCCCTGAATTGCAGGTTTTACCCATCGCAGGAATCTCCCAATAAATTCGGGCATTTGTCTTAAGGTCACCCTGCCGCATAAGATACTTTGAGCTTAGCGGTTAATGACAACTCCGCGGCCGATCCGAAATTACGTCGGGGGGGGCATTTCAGGCCCACCCTGCAAAGCGGCGACTTAGCGGACACAGTTTGTAATGTTGCCGATTCAGGACGATGTATGGCGAAGACCGTAAATGATCAACAACGCAACCTTGATGAGGGGCAGGAATATCTCAATATTCTTGAGCCGCTGCTCCAGGCGGGTGATTTAGACCGGACGGCGAAATGTATTAAACAGTCCTGGTGCGAGGGCAAACTGTGCGCGTTTCTAACGCACTGCGAGCCTGAAGTCCGCCGCGCCGCAGTCATGGGATTAACCTTGGTGGGAAATACAGGTGCCACTGATCCCCTGGTTACCGCACTTCATGATACGGATTTGCGGGTTTATGAACTGGCCCAGGATGCGCTATGGGCGATCTGGTTTCGTGCGGGTGACGCCCGTGCTTGTGGCCATCTCAAGTGCGGTGCGCACCATCTCAAGCACGGGAATCTTGATACGGCGGTGGAAAAATTTAACCTCGCCATTCAGGTCGATCCCGGATTTGCCGAGGCGTACGATCAGCGAGCTATTGCTGGTTATCTGGCGGAGCGATACACCGATTCCATTGAGGATTGCCGCCGAACCCTGGCCATTATTCCGCAGCATTTCGGGGCCATGGCCGGCATGGGCCATTGCCATGCCCACCTGGGAAATTTTTCCGACGCGCGACTGTGCTATTGCCAAGCCTTGGAACTCAATCCACGGATGGAGGGAATCGCAGCCTCTCTGGAAAAGATCCAGGCACTCCTGGAAAAGCCCGCGGTTTAAGCGATTGTGATTATTCTATTAAAGCCCGGCCGAACAGTCGCACGGCATTGGCCGACGTAATTTCACCGGTTTGTTCCAGTGTCCATCCGCGTTCGGCGGCGACACGTTCGGCCACATACGCTGCAAATGCCGGCTCATTGGGTTTTATTTTTCGCACGGCCTGCGGGGTTAAGTAAGGCGCATCGGTTTCAATGAGTAAACGATCTTCCGGAACCAGTTGGCACGCGGCGCGCACATCCGGGGCGTTTTTGTAGGTAATAACCCCGGTAAAGCCGATATACGCCCCCAGTTCCAGCCATCGCGTGCATTCCTCCGGCGTGCCGGTAAAACAATGCACCACAAAGCGCATATTCACGTGCTGGCGCATAATTTCTAAAGCATCCGCATGGGCGTCGCGCACATGCAGGATCAGCGGCATATGCAATTCTTCCGCGATGGCAATCTGCCGCTGGAAAACGGTTTTCTGCACGGGCGGCAATGCCGAATTACCATGATAATCAAGCCCGCATTCACCCACGGCCAGCACCTTGTCCGAACTGCCGATTGCATATCGCAATTCATCGGCAAAATTTTCCGCAGCCTCTCCGGCATAATGCGGGTGAATACCCAGCGCCCCAAAAACCTGTCCATGCGCAGACAGAGTTTCCAGTACCCGTGGATGATCCGCCGGATGCGTGCCGATGCAGATCATCCGCAACACGCCTGCCAACGTTGCACGGCGCACCACCTCCGCCTGCTGCTCTTCCAAGCCCTCATACGTAAGATGGCAATGTGTATCAATCAACATAACCGGATTTTACCATACCACCACCGCGCCGTCACAGCGGAGGCCTGAATAGTACACGACCAGATCATTAAAAGATCGCCCGGAGATTCTGGATACGTTCAACAGCCGCTGATGGATGGAGGCGGCTGTATTTTTAATCGGACCTTTGCTCATACACCGGCCTCGAGATATGGATCCCCGCTTATCAAGCCCGTCGGCGATTTTGATAGTTGCTGGAATAACCCAGATGCCCCAGATCATGCAACAATCCCACCACGGGCAAAATCCACCACAGACCGGTTATGCCGTGGGAACTCCAGTTCATCGCCAACTCATAACCCAACGTGGTCGTGGGGAGAAAAATAAATCCCAGCAACGGAAATAGCATGCCGTGGAAAGCCCGTTGAGGATAGGCCGAGAACAGCCACAGTAACACCAGCACCACGCGGGGCCAGAAGAATCCGAAAAGAATAACAAAACAACCCATGGGGTCACCCACTTTCTGTTCTTTATTATAGCAGCTTACAAGCTGCAAAATAAATAGCCCAGCAGGCCAACCGGAATCTGGGGGGTTGGCCTTTTCCCCGCTTCACCGGTTCAGTTGGAAAAACTTTACACGGCTGCCGGCTTCCGGCGCGAACAAATTACGCGCTGCCTATCAGCACGCCAACCATAAACACCACCAGTCCGCCCACGACGCCAGTGAATGCGGCTTGGAGAAATGGTGTATCCATATATCGCTGGCGGATAAAGCTGATAGCAAACAGCTCTATAATCACTACAACAATCGCCACGGTCATCGCGAGATGAAAATTCGGGATTAAAAACGGCAGGGTATGGCCAATGCCGCCGGCGGTGGTCATTAATCCGCATACCGCACCGCGAATCAGCGGCTTTCCGCGCCCGGATAAAGAACCGTCATCCGATTGTGACTCCGCGAACGCCATGGAAATGCCCGCACCAACGGACGCAGCCATGCCCACCAGAAAGGCCTTCATGCTGTCTTGTGTGGCGACGGCGGCGGCAAATACGGGTGCCAGTGTGGAAATCGAGCCATCAATGAGTCCTACAAGCCCGGGCTGCACAATCTGCAATACAAAAAGTCGGCGCTCCGCGGCCGCCTCTTCATGTTTGACGGATTCGGGGACATGCTCCGCTTCCAGAGTTTCAGCGGTTGTGGCATGTTTGCGTTCGGCTTCTGCGAGATCAATAAGTAGCTGCCGGATGGCGGCATCGGTAGCGCGGGCGGCGGCCTTTTCATAATACCGCGTGTTTTCAAGCTCCATAAGCTCTGCTTGCCGGCGCATGGCATCGACGCCGGATTTCATCACCACCCAAAGCGGGCGGCGCTTAATAAAACCTTTTACGTCCTTGCGTTTGATCAGGGGAATGTGTTCGCCGAATTTTTCCCTGTGCAATTCGATTAATTTATGGCGGTGTTCCGACTCTTCGGCCTGCATTTCGGTGAACATTTTGGCGGTGCCGGGAAACGTCTTGCCCAGATTATGCGCAAATTCGCCGTAAATGCGGCCATCTTCTTCCTCTTGCCCGATCGCCAGGGCCAGAATTTCCTGCTCGGTAAGGTCTTTAAAGCTTTTCGCCACGCGCAACTCCAAAATTAGCCAACGCCGATATTTTCAGGATACCATTATAGGCTCTGCACGCCGTAAAGATACGCGCGGTGCGGCGTTATGCCGCAACGCCGATGGAGCCAGACTGGACTGATGAAAATCTTGGGTTTTATCGCTTTTGCATGCGGCTGTGGAGGCTGCGATCCGTTGCGCCATTGTTGCGTCGTCCTGCTACCCTCCACCATAGGGCGAGACATACACATCCGGAAAATCGCTGGGCGTAACCGCGGCGGCGTGGCCATCGCAAAAGGCCACGTTGATGTGGGTGCCGTGCCGGTTGAAGCCCAGATTGGCGTGGCTGTCGCCTACTGGCAGCGGCAACACCTTGGGTGAAAGCGGAATGCGGTCGCGCAGAAATCCCGCGTTGGCCACACCCTGAAGGCTGGCGGGATCGATACTGGCGCTGCCCGGCGGCGGGCTGGCCCCCGTGTCAAAGGCAGTCGTGTAATATGTTTCATCACAGTACATCAGGCCATTGCTGCCCTGGGCATCTTGGCCGCCGGGATTCGGGCGCACCCCGCAATCACCGAACAGCAGTGTCCTTACCGGATCGTGGACCGCTCCAAGTTTACAGGCCAGCGGATGGGTCAGTCCGTCGGACATCTGGTTGCCGGCCGCGCACGCAAAACTCCACCCCGGATTAAAGGCCCCCTTGGTTGTGCCGGGACCGCTGTATATCAGGCTGGCGATGTCCGCATTCAAGCCGTAGGAGATCGGGTAATAACCCTGGAAAAAAAAGGCCCCATAGCTTTTCGGCTTCGGCTGCTGGTTGCCGATATTCCAGACGTTGTTGAACA
>JAJZDN010000168.1 GCA_021805985.1 Planctomycetota bacterium
GTTTGCCCTCGCGCATCGCGCGGTCAGCCACGGCCAGGGCCTGCTGGAGAAAAGCTCGGCAATCCGGGCTGACGGGATCGGCGCAGGCGATATCCACCGCATAGATGAGCCGCTCATCCGCCACGCTCTCCGGCATACGGTTCTGCTCCCACCACTCGAAAGGATCCTTTTCCAGGATGCGTTGGAGGGATGCACGATCCCTCTGGTACAGTGCGATCCATTGTTGATGATAGCTGGTCATGGCAATGTAAACCCCTGCCCGGTAATAAAGCCGGTCTGCTGACCGATCTGTTCCAGCACGTTGGCTGAGAACTGCGTCTCCGGTCCGCCAATGAGGCGGATGGCCGCCCCGCCGTTGCGGAGTTGGCTAAGGAGGGCCAAAGTTGTGTCGCGATCCAGCCCCGCCTCCATGATGGCGCTCTCAGCGACCCTCATCGCCTGGTCGTAGGTCGCCATCCCGCTGGGGCCAAAGCCAAATGTTGTGAATTTGCCCAGCGGCACGGCACTGGAATAATTCTTTACCTCGTTGATGAACAGCCGCGCCGTTGATCCCCATCCTTTGAACGAAAGGAAGTCAAAACCGCGCTTCACATTCCCCTGCATGTACTGCGATTGGATGACGGTTTCTCCGTTCTGCTGCGCCATTTCCTGCGCATCGAGTTCCGCCTGGCTGCCGCCGACCATGTTGATTCGAAGCTTGTCCAGTTCCGTGAGCTCCGTCTCGTCCACTGCGGCCGGCCCCAAAGCGCCGCCCTCGTTTTCGAACGCGGCTAGGGCTGCGGCACCACTGTAGGGCGCTACAGCAGCCGGACGCCCCAGCAGATCCCCCACCCATCCGCCGACACCACCGAATACGCCGCCGGCGGCACCGCTGAACAGGGCGTTTTCACCGGTCGCCTGGGCAATCTGCAGCGGACTTCCGCCCATGCCAGCGCTGTAGGCGAATCCTGCAGCCGCGCCGCCCGCGGCACCGGAGATCGCTCCCACCGCAGCCGTGCCCGCTACGCCAAGGCTGGCAGCTTCCACGCCCAATACCCCGGCCACCCATGGTGTGGCAAGCCCCGCGCTAGCCATCGTTACGGCAGCACCCGCAACTGCCGATGCCCCCAAGGCAATGCCTTGATAATGCCGCCCCAGAAACGCCTGGAACCCGGTTTCCCCCGCCAGCGGATCGTACGCACTTGCGCCAATACCCGCTTGAATCACGCTTAAATCCGGGGCCAGCAGGCTTTGCTCTCTGGGATTGAATGCGCCCTGCGGGGTGATGTATACGCCGGGTAATGCGTCCTGGTTTTCGCCTTGATACAGGATGGTCCAGTTGTATTGTGTGCCATCGGCAGTCTGGTTGCCGCTGGAATCAAACGTGCTGCCGACAAAATACTCGTTGATCTGCTGCCCCGGCGTGCCTGTTGAGCCGGGGGTGGTGGATACGCCAAAGCGGCACGATCCTAATCTCAGCTTACGAATTCCGGAAATCGGGACAGGAGGCATTAAGCGATCCACAGATTGCCCCGATTGCGCAGATTTGTGAACCGTTGGGGTTGCCACAGAGTTCACAGGGGACACCGAGGCCATTACCGCAAAAGCATCACTCAACGGGATTGGATCTCGACCGCTCGCCGCCCGCTGATTCCCGGCGAGCCTGGAGCCATTGATCATCGAGATCCTCCGCCTACCTCTGTTTCCTCCTTGTGAATCAAAAGGTTTTTTCACCGTCCCGATCGCGGTTGAGCCACCATAGTCATCGGGAAAAACTTCAGGAGCGGCGGAACGCGGATGACTTGCCGTGCGCGCAATGCCAAGTCCCAACTCCCCGCTCCTGACTTCTTCGTTGAATTGCTCAGTTGCTATTACCATTGCTTATATATGTTTCCTATTTTCTAGATGCGTCCCCGTTTCAATCCTCGAAATGGCACACTGCGGGAAATTGCGTGCCATCATGTTCCGGGGCCGCTATCACACTTCTTCCTTCTTTCTTAGTTTGGATAAAAACTCGCCAAGGGAACCCCCCAGATATTCCGCGGCGCGTTCTGGCTGAAGATAGCGCTCCATGCGGAACAGGTAGATGGCTCCCACCTCATCGGGGCGCAAACTAAAGCAATAGTAGTCCCCCCCAGGATCCACAGCAAATGGTACCAATTGTGTCGGAATAAGCTGCCGGTCGATTTTTAAGCATTGGATGGTTGTCTCTAGAGTGTCCAAGGTACCTAGTGGAGAACCTTTAATTGGAAGGAAGTCATGCACGATATACCGCCCGTTTTCGCCCACGAACCGGTTTTTATCCGGATTTCCACCATTATAGCTCAGGTAGTGTTCGCGAAACACGTGCGGAAACTTGAAACCGAACCGCTGTTCAATTTCGTCCAAATCAGCCGGTGCAAGCGGAGAGCCGGTACGTGTAAAGTTTATCATGGGTCGTACTCCACACCATTAGAGCCTTCATACTGTGATACCCCACCAAAATGTGGATAGGTTGCTCGATGGGCGGCCTGACTTATGAGTTGAAGTTCCCCCTCCCCTGTGGTCGGATCGTAGCCAAGATGGTGCCAAGTATAGCCTGTCGGTGTCTCAGCGAAGCCACCAACGGCATTCGCGGCCTCGAAATCAGCCGTGCGGCTCCCCGTCAATTTGATGGTGACGATACTGGACTGCCCTTCCGCTGCGGGATAAAGATATGGCGTGCCGGCAAAATCCGGAACACCGTCGGTGGTAAAGCCGATGCCGGGAAAACCCTTACCCAGTGCAAGTTGGTTCTCACCGTTGGGGAATTGCTCGGAAATAACATTTTGGAAACCGGATTGCAGCTCGTCGGAATTGGCTCCTATTGCATTAATCCCCGCGTCCAGCCGCTGCAGGAATTCTCCGCCGGATCCTGAACCCAGCGTGAACTGGATATCGGCGTTGTTAAATCCATTCAGAAACGTCCCCGCGTATTGCCCCGCCGCCGTGGCGGCATCAGTCAGCCCGCCGTAAAGAGAGACTACGCCACTGGCCAACGCCCGGCCCGCATACGGCGTCAGGAATCCCGCAACACCGAAGCCGCCGCCGAAGGCGGCACCGATGCCGCCCTGCTCCAGCGATTGACCTATGTCTTCGCCACTGGCCAACCCCTGCACCGTTCCGGCGGAAAAGCCTGCCGCCGCATTGCTGGCGGCCGCCGAGGCTAAACCGCCCCAGAAACCCAGGTCCGTTCCGAACATCGCGGCAATTCCGATATCCGCAAGGCCACCAGTCAACAAGCCTGCGGCAGCGCCCGATCCAACTCCCGCGCCAAACGCTATTGAACCAGCGTTGCGATCATACCAGCCTTTAAAGCCGGTTTCGCCGGCGGTGGGACTGTACGCGCTTGCGCCAATACCCGCTTGAATAACGCTTAAGTCCGGAGCAAGCAGGCTTTGCTCTCTGGGGTTAAGTGCGCCCTGCGGGGTGATGTAAACGCCGGGTAATGCGTCCTGGTTTTCACCCTGATACAGGATGGTCCAGTTGTATTGTGTGCCATCGGCAATCTGGTTGCCGCTGGAATCAAACGTGCTGCCGACAAAATACTCGTTGATCTGCTGCCCCGGCGTGCCCGATTGTTCGACAAGCGATGTTCGCCGGGCCACAGGGGACATAGAGTAGCGCACAGCGCGGTGGCCGTGCAGACGCTCGTCTTTTCCCACGACTCTTCGATATTGTTCCGCCAAAATTACCATTCACGCATTATTCCAATTCATCCGCGGACTGCGAAAATCGACTCATTGCGACGGAATCGTTTTCAGAAGGTTCTGCATCTCTCGCAATGTTAGAAAGCCTTCGCGCTCGCGACCGGCTTGGTAATGCACGTACGCTTCCTCAACCAATTCCCTGCAACGGAGCAAGATTGGCAACTCGCCTTTCTCTTTTGCGGTGAGACATAACCCGTGACGCAGCCCCTCAAACGCCAATTCAAGAGTCCACTGGTCTTCGGCCGGCCTCCCATCACGAGTTGGGAACATGTTGGGAGCACACAAGCGAACAAACCCCGCGTAGTCCTTAAATCCATGCAGATCATGGAATGGAAACTTCCTCATGCACACCTCACTGAATAATTCCATACGAGCCTTGGACATCACCGCTCACCAGTGCGCTCGGACGAATGATCGTCACGTTCGCACTGTTGGAGAAACTCCAAAATTCCTGTATCTGCGGTGTCGCTGAGGTTTTCAGCGCAATCGAACCGTCCAAGATGGATTGCGCCGCCGGAATGTAAACGTCCGGAATTCTGTAAAGTCCGCTGCCCGTCGGGTCGTAAAGGCGACGATTTACCTGTATAAGCCGCCCCGGCCCCTCTTCGGTTCCCTCGGTGTCGAGCCAATCGAGCAATCGAAGCCGTGCAAACTCGTCAACCTCTGATCCGATTGCAGCCGGGCTGTCAGCCACCAAACCCTGCGCCACGCGCCGCATCGTAATCGCGTGGCCTTCGTCGTAAAGTTGCTGGTACCTTGCCGCCACGGCATCGCTGAACTCCCCGGCATTACGGAAACCGGATCTGCCAATTGTCGGCCCGATAAATTCCGCATCTGAGCCAGCCCGCCCAATCAAGGTCCCCACCCATCCGCCGACACCACCGAATACGCCGCCGGCGGCACCGCTGAACAGGGCGTTTTCACCGGTCGCCTGGGCAATCTGCAACGGACTTCCGCC
>JAJZDN010000056.1 GCA_021805985.1 Planctomycetota bacterium
GATCTAAAAAAATGTTTCGCCGCTGGAAATTTATTAAACGCCTGCTAATAGCGATTCATCGAGATAATCCACTATATATTGTGTTACTACGTATTTGGTTTTTTATTTTATCCCATGCTTTCCCTCAATGTGGAGCAAAAAGCATTGACTTTCCCACAAGTTTTTGTATCCTGTAAACCGATGAAGAGAACAGCAGAAAATTGTCGTGTGTGAAGGTTGGGCTTGGATGTATCTGGTTGGGTCATACGAGCACGTCATCGACGCCAAAAATCGCTTGGCGATTCCTTCCGCACATCGGCAGGAAGTGCCTGAATCCCCATCTGGAAAAAAGCGATTCTATGCTCGCCCGGTCCAGATGGCCGAAGCCAACGGTGAAAAGCGACGTTTTGTTGAATTGATCCCGGAGCCGGTTTTTTTATCTTTGGCAGAGAAGGAAAAAAAAGAGGATAGTCTGGAAATGGCCATTGACGAGCAGGATCGTCAGTTAAGTCTGTTTGCGGGCGTCAAGATTCTGGAAATTGATGAGCAGGGACGCGTTGTGATGCCGGATGATTTTCTGGATCGTCCGGAAAAGAAGCCCAGCCGATTCGCGATCAATATTCTGGGAAGAGATGTGGTACTTGCGGGAGTTGGTTCCCGTCTGCAGGTTTGGAACGCCGAAGAATATCACCGCCGTTTTGATGGAGCCGGAAGAGTCCGCGCGGTGTAAATAATACAATCAGGAGCACATCTTCCAGCCAGGGACGGCCGCGAAGGTAAAGCTCCCCACGCAAGGATGCGTGCGTATGTAAGGCTTCTGCTGTCGCAAGGATGTGACAAAAAAGAAGCTGACACAGGGCGAATAGCGGTACAGGCACTTCATGGAAGAAATGCCTGTACCGCTGCCCCGGAACAAAGGCCAAGTGATGACTGAACAGGACGTTCAGTTTCCGCTCGCCACGAACTCAAAGGATTGAGGCTTTGGCGCCGCTGGTCTTCATGGATGAACATGCTCGAGCCATGGAAGGCATGGCGGGGACACGTACCGGCCAGTCGTGTCCCTGTCTTTTTTTGAGTTTTTCTGCCGGGTCGTGGCCGTTCCACGTCCCCGCTAAAAGATTATCGGATTTGGGTCTGCGGCGTAAGCCGTTGCGGCACATGGATACGGCCCAACATGGTCACGAACCCGTTCTGCTTCATGAAGCATTGGAATTACTGTCGCCGCAAAGTGGTGAAACAATTCTCGATTGCACAACCGGCCGAGGGGGGCACGCTTTGGCCCTGGCGGAGAAGATTGGCCAATCCGGTACATTGGTATGTCTGGATGTCGATCCAGGCAACTTGGAATTCGCCCGACAACGGCTAAAAAACGCGGCCCCTAACTGCCGGTTCTTCCAGGCAAATTTCGCTCAATTGGGTGATGTCCTGGATTCGGCAAATATTCCCGCGGTAGATGTGATTCTGGCGGATCTTGGTGTGTCGACCAATCAAATGTTGTCTGATCAGTATGGTTTGAGTTTTACGATTGACGGCCCGCTGGATATGCGACTTGACCCGCGCTTGGAGCACACCGCAGAGGAACTGGTGAATGGCTTGCCAGAAAAGCAACTGGCTGATCTGATATTCAATCACGCTCAGGATCGTCTCTCCCGGCGAATTGCCCGGAGCATTGTTGAGGCCCGACGCGTAAAAAAAATTACGACAACCGCCCAACTGGCGACTCTCGTAAGAGCCGCCGTGCCGTACACGCGTTTTGGCCAGATTGATCCAGCGACGCGCACATTTCAGGCCTTACGCATGGAAGTGAATCATGAAATGGAAAATCTTTCCGAACTGTTAAAAGTGGCTCCGAACCGACTCAAGCCCGGCGGACGAATTGGGATTATCAGTTTCCATTCCGGAGAGGACAGAATAGTAAAACAGATGTTCAGGCAATGGGCCTTCGAAAACAGCTGTGACGTATTAACATCGAAGCCCGTTGTTCCGACGGAATTTGAAATGGCATCCAATCCACGGAGCCGAAGCGCTAAAATGCGGGTTGCTCGAATGCGGATGGATCAGTAAATTGCACGGGTGATGCGGCAGGAACGTGCTGGGGTCAACTCTATGGGAGCTAAGTCACTATGAACAAAGAAACAAAAATCGGGCTGGTAACCGGCGTAACATTGATCGTCCTTATAGGAGCAATGCTGTCAAGTTATCTAAGCGGTCCGCGTGACAGCGTCGGCGATTTGGCGGTAGCCGGGCAAGGCTGGAGCTTACGCAACCAGATCAGCAATCCCGTAGGAATTGCCCAGGTGCCAGTTCCGCAAAATGTCCCCGTGAACCCCATTCAAACAGCGGCCGCCGCGCCGGTGCCCCCGGCCAGTGCGCCGTCGTCGGTGGCAGTTTCCACGCCGTATAATCAGGTAACCCAACTGCCTTACGGCGCGGCAACAACTTCAACTTCATCGGTTGCATCTTTAACGCCTGCCGCCGCAGTTATCACGCCGCAGGTTGTACCCGTTGTCGTTCCGCAACAACCCGTGTCAAAAACGCCAGCCCGTGTTGCTAACGCCTCGGACACGGCCCAGGCGGCCACGTATACTGTGCGGCCCGGCGATTCGCTGGGAAAAATCGCCTGGCACTTCTATCATGATAGTGGCCCCGTGGCAGTGCGACGCATTGTCCATGCTAATGCTTCTAAATTAGGAAGCGCCCATGCTACGATTCGGGTGGGCGAAACACTTACGATTCCTGCCGCTCAACAGGCCCCAACATCCTCTGTGCATCTGCTGACCATGGCTGCTCAAAGCACCGGCAGTTCACAAAGTGCTCAATATTCCACACGCCCGCTAACGACATCTGTTAGCCCGGTGCGTACCTACCGCGTTGCAAGCGGCGATACACTATGGGGCATTGCCCGGAAAACCATGGGTGCAGGAACTGATGCCAATGTGCATCGCATCATGTCGTTAAACCATATTCACGACGCCCGAACCATCGCGGTGGGCCAGGTGCTGAAGATTCCATCCTAAGCACCAATCGCGACGGACCGGAACGTATTGCGTCATCAAGCCCCATTTCGCGGTCAACTCAACGCTGCCGCATTGAGCTAACGGAACACGCCCAGAAAAGACACCCATTAGCCCGACGCGGAAGCGTCGTGGTTGGATGCGGAACCCGACCGGGGAAAAAATCCCCAGCTCGATGCGGCACGCGCTGCACCAATCGCGACGGGCCGGAACGTATTGTGCCACCCAGCCTCATTTCGCGGTCAACTCAACGCTGCCGCATTGAGCTAATGCCGGTGCGTTGGCTCACAGGGAGTTTGCCGTATTTGGGATGCAGTGCGAAACCGCAGCGTTATTGCGGTGGACCGGCACCCTGCCCGGCTTGCATGGACTGCATTTCCATCATGACGGCCAATGGCACCAGGGCGTGGATGCGCGTGGAGAGTTGCTCCAGGTTTTTCATCGGCATCCGCCATTGCCCGGTTAACGTGTTGTGGTGCGATTCCACGCTTATGGACATCGGCTCGGTGGGCGGCAGTTTAAGCATCGGGCTGTTCATACTGGCCATGGCTTCGAGGCGCTTGGTTATGGCAGCAATAATCGGCGATAGATCCACATACGCAACAACCGAAGCATGCGGGAGGATATGACCCTTAGCGGCAACGATCGCGGGATTAGAATCCAGGGCATCGGTGCCTGCCGCAGCCGCTTTGACTGTCTCGGCAAGGAATTTATGACTGCTGTTACCCCCCACAATCACCTGCTTGCTGTTGCTGCCAACCAAATAGGTTTGGGTGTTGATTCCCATCATCTTCTGCTCCATTTTCATGACGCCGCGAATGGAATCGCTTTGAGGCGTGCCGGCCGCTGGCAAGACCATAGCCTGTGTGATGGCAGTGAAGGGTACGGAGCCAATGGTAACTTTCTTAGGATCGACCGTCATGCGGTATTTCAAATTGCTTCCCATGCTCTGTTGAAAATTAGAGAACCACCGCCCCTGATCGGCCAGCAGATGCACCATCGAAGCAGCGGAGGCCGTGGGAGTTGTGGACCTGACTAATCCGACGCTCGCCACAATGGGACCTTTCGCATCGGGGGAGACTTCCATCATAACGCTGGAATGGGAGAGTGGCCGCATTAATGTGCCGATTTTCCCCACGATCCTTGAAATGCGCTTATCCATACGGGCATCCGCGGGAGTTGATTGCGGAAGTGTTTTGGCCCATTGATCCAGAAGTTTTGCAGCGCGGACCTCGTCGGTATTACCCGCCACCGCCTCAAACAACTGGGTTGAATCCGGAAGGCCGATGAAGGGATTTTCCGCCAGTGGCCGCAGGCATTCCAGCGCTTTGGCAACTTGCGATCCCGCTTTTTCGTCCGAAACCATGGACAGGGTCAGAGCACCGGAGGTAATCCGCAATCCAATGAGGACAGAATGTGTATCATCCGCCAAATGCATGACAAAACGCGTGGCGATTTTCGCGCCCATGGTTTTCAGTTCCGCTTCCTGAGCGGCTTTACCGCCGGCATCAGTTTGCGTGCCCTTGGCCGCCGCGGCCTTTTTCATGGCTTTTTCCATAGGTTTGCGAAGCTGGGGAATATTCACCAGCACATAAACATCTGACTTCTCGGCCAGAGGTTGTTCCGATTCCGTGAGCATGGGCGCTACGGAGGTGCCGACGGTTCTGCACTGCAACAAAGCGCTATGATTTTGTGAAATCATAATGCAGTGCTTGCCCGCGATAGCATACATATTCTCGCCATTGGCGGATGGGCCGTGCTCTATGCCATCGGTGCCAGTAGAAAAATTCATATTGGCAATGGCGGCCGCGGGATCCTTTGCGGGCAGAATCATGACCACGTGGGGCGACCCTCCCGCAGTACTGTTGGGAATGACCACCACGGCTGCCGTGCCATGCGCGGTGATTCCACGCGGCAAATCCATCGTTTTTTCAATGTGCCGCAAGGATGGTGGCAATACCGGAATTTTCAGGTTTTCGGCCAGCATCGCGACTTTTTTATCCAAGGCCGCCATGTCATGAATAATTACCACCGCCTGAGCGGTGGCGGGAATATCTGCCAGTATCTTTGCGTCAGCCGCGGAATTTCCCCGGTTCATACCGGCCGCCAGAATGGGGCCGGTGCTAAGTAGCAGGGCTGCCATCGCGGCTGCTTTAAGTAGGTGCTTGCGTTTCAACATTTGAAAAATCTCCTCTGGTTAAAGGGACATAAAATCGGGCATTCATTAGAATAGTGCGCCGGCAGGATTGCCGGACAAGCTTTGCTCCAATGTCGCCACGGGTATATACACCTGGATAACTAGCGATTTTTTGCCCGCGCTCACGCTGACCACGGCCGGTGGCGGAGGAAGACCCAAGGCAAGCGCATTGGCAGGCTTGGGGGTAGCCGCAGCGTTATGTTGTTGTGTCCAACGCGCGATGGGCAAATACGCGACCATAAAGCTTCCGGGTACTATTTCAGTCAGGGTCTGCGCCAAACCAGGTCGTTTCATGATGGCTGTAAGGTTGCTGCCAGCGGCCGTAACGGCTGATTTTAATAATATATGTGGGACATCCACGCCCAGCAGCACGCCATGAGTCCCCATGTCAATTAGCTCAATAGTATCCGAGGTTTTTACACGCTTTTGCGTCGGCAAAATAATACGCGTGGCCGGATAACCCATGAGGGTGCTGTGTGTAATATTCTTATCAACGGCGGTCCCGGTTTTAACCCCCGCGCCAGCGGAGCGGCTAAAATAACCCACCAGATTGTGCATTTCCGCCTTTGGATGTTTACCGCGCATGATGACTATGCCATGACCTGAACCCCAAGGATCTTGCGGCTCCCCGCTCGTGCTCGCGGACATTGCCGGCCTCAGCATGATCGCGGCGCTGCCCGTGTGATCCGCGACGGCAGCTAATATATTTTGAAGTTCCTGCTTTGCTGTGGAGCGTTTATGCCTTGAAGCGCCGGGGCCACCTTGTGCTTTGGTGGGAAGCAAAGTGCGTAACCATTGGGCCGTGGACAACCCATTGATGCTGTCGGCGTAAAGCGAAAAATAACGCTCATCGGGCAGCCCCGCAAGGGCGTGTGTCGAAAGAGGCGGCTGCGCGGCCAATAGTTGGGCTATGGGAGAATGCGCATGAAAAGCACTGGTTAAATTAAAAATTAACGCTTGTCGGCCAAAATGCAGCGTTAACACGCTTCGCTTTAAGGCGGTGGTCAATTGCTTGTTAAGTTTATTTCCCATTTGCCGGAGAATGGATTTCAGATCTGGACTTCCAAAAGGCAATCGATGCCCCGACATCCCTGCAAATAACATGGCCTTCGACGGATCCAACAACTCTTTTCTCATGGCATGCGTGTCGGTTTCAACGGCAATATCTGCATGGCGTAGCGCCGCAGTCATCTTGCCGGGCAGCGTCAGGCCGGGTTTGGCCTGCAGATACATTTTTAATGCGGACCGTGAGGCGGAAATAAACGTCCATATTCCCCGCGTTGCGATAAAGGCGGGAGTACCTTCAATGCGTGCCGGCGTTATTCCGCCACGGGCGGCACCATTTTTCAGGCCGGCGACAAACTTTGCGTTGTTGGTGGTTTGCAGGATTACTATCGACTCGCGCAATTCCAGGATTTTTCCTTTGGCCGGTGCCGGCATTGCCCAAGCCATTGGGGCGGAGATATTCCAATAAGGCCCCAATACCATTTTGAGGGCCGTAAATTCGTCAAATTGAGGTTGATGGCCTGCGATGCGCCGCTCGAGCCGGGCGATGCGTTGATCAAGTTGCGCCACATTGTTGCAGATCACGCACAAGGCGCTGTTTGCAGGAAGTTCGCCGATAACCGAGTTGTTTGAAGCGCTGCCAGCATTGGCACAAGAAGCCAGCAATAGCAAGGGCCATGCAGCAGTGGCAGCAGCCCTGTGGCGAAATTGCATAAAACCTCCACCAGCGCAACGAACAGTTTGATCTCAGATCGCCCACGCTCTGGTTTAAAAAACCAATGGGATAATTGTAACGCCGGCCCGTTATTTTCGCCAATCAGCGATATTTTTTGCTCATTTGCGATCCGATACACGCAGGTGCCAGTTTGACGATTTACGCCAAAACTGCTAAATTGCTGCACATAATTAAGAACTGTTGTGCGTAAGCAGTTTATAAATAAATTAGACGGAATCGAGCGATATTATGAAAAAGAAAAAAATCAAAAAGAAGTACGGTAAGAAAAAATTCGGCAAGTGCAGCTAAAAGCGGCGGGGCGCGGCGGTGGTCCAAATTGTCCGCCGAACGCCATCATAAACGTTCAAAAAAAATCATAGGGTGCCCCTCCGTACCTGCGGGTACTGGTGCTGGGGATTTATTGGTGCGGTTTACCGCACGATTCTGTTGTGATTTGCCATCACCCAATGGAGAAATACCGGATTCTACCTCGGCTTATGCCAATGTGTTTCCGGCTGCCCATCGAGTTTATTGGCTAATCGCGCCAGCACAAAAAGCAGATCACTTAATCGATTAAGATAAACCAGCGGGCCATCCCCGGTGGGTTGTTGCCGCATGAGTTCCACCAGGTGGCGTTCCGCCCGGCGGCATACCGTTCGTGCTATGTGCAGATGGGATGCCAGCGGGGAACCGCCCGGCAGAATAAATTCCTTCAACACGGGAAGTTCCGCGACGGCTGCATCAATATGCACTTCCAAATCCGCGGCGTGCTGGGGGTTAATACGATTCACCCGCGAACTGTTGGGCGAATCAATAGGCGTAGCCAAATCCGCCCCAAGATCAAATAATTGATGCTGCAATTGATTCAGCAGTTCGCGCAGGTGTTCATGGCTGCAAATAGCCGCTGCCATTCCCAGCCAGGAGTTTAATTCATCCACGGTGCCATAGGTGGCCAGTCGCATATCGTCTTTACTCACACGCGTGCCATCAAACAAACTGGTTTGGCCTTGATCTCCCTGGCGGGTATAAATGCGCATCGGTGGCTCCTGCAAAAATCCCCTCCGGCGCAGGCCGGAAGTGGTGCTGACAGTTTAGGAGTTGCACGCAACATGAGCAATGACTATGGCAAAACTATTAATTTTTGGCGGCACCTTTGATCCCGTGCATAACGGTCATCTGCTTACGGCCTTGGCAGCGCTTCAAGAGCTGCACGCCCAGCGTGTCGTGTTTGTACCGGCCAATACATCCCCGCATAAGTTATCCACGCCGCATTGTGCCGCGCTACCACAACATCGTCTGGCCATGCTGCAACTGGCCGTGGGGGACGATCCTGCCATGGAGGTCTCGGCCGTTGAACTTCTGCGCCCGGCACCGAGCTACACTATTGATACCTTAGCGATTTTGCGACGCGATCGGCCCGGCGATACGCTGATCTTGCTAGTCGGGGCAGATCAATTACCGGCGTTAAACACCTGGAAAGAAATTGATGCAATTTTGGCAACCACGCCCATCGCCATTTTGCCGCGCCCGGGCTTTGACGCGCCAAAAAAACCGCCCGGAAATATCGGCGATGACCTGTGGAAAAAAGTGATGGGCGGGGTGCTCAAAATTCCGCAATACAGTATTTCCGCCACCGCCATTCGCCGGGCCATCGCCCAAGGCCACCCGGTATCGGACCAGATTCCGCCAGCGGTAATGGCTTATATCCGCAAGCACGACCTGTATCAGAAATAAGCTGGAAATAAGTCGCTTGCTTAAGCCATGCGATATGCGGAAAATGGGGACATGGAAAACCACAGCGATATTGCCATTATTGGTTGCGGTCCCGCCGGGGCGGTGGCCGGGGCGATACTGGGGGACAAGGGATATTCCGTTGTAATTTTTGACCGTGATTCTCATCCCCGGCACCATATCGGGGAATCGCTGCTGCCCGCCAGCATGACCATTTTGCAAAGTATCGGCATGGACAGCCAATACATGCAGGCCCATCATCAGGGAAAATATGGGGCGCGGTTTTATGATCCAGTTGCTAATCGCCTTGAGGTATTCGGATTCGCTCTACCGGATCAGGGTGCCCCGCCCCCCACATTTAACGTCATACGTGAGACTTTTGATATGCAGCTGCGCGATATGGCGCGACATCGCGGATGCATCATTCATGAAAATATGGCTATTGCAACGGTGGAAGAAGAACAATCGCCAGCGCATATCCATACCGAATCGGGTCAAACGTATTGCTGCAATTTTCTCATAGACGCCACCGGAGCCTCGGCCATGTTGGCCAGGAAACATCGCTGCCGGGAAGTGCTTCCAGATTTTGGCCGCTTGGCCATTTATAATTATTTTACTAATATTCCCGCACCGCAAGTCGCCGATCCGTTCGAACGTGAATATTTAACCATGCACCTCATTGATGGCGGATGGATCTGGTTTATTCCACTGCGTGACGGCAGCACGGGCGTGGGGGTGGTACTAAAACGTGACGCAATTAAGAAGGATGTTGATTTGACCGGGCAGTTTTGGGCGGCCATGAAACAATCGCCAGCCCTCTATGATCGACTTTCAAAGGCCACAGCCCTGGCCGCGTATCGGCCGGCTAGTGATTACAGTTATCATTGCGACCGAAAAATCGGCCCGCATCATGTGTTGATTGGCGACGCGGCAGGTTTTCTTGATCCCATATTTTCCAGCGGCGTGCACCTGGCGATTACTTCGGCAGCGCGCGCTGCGGAGGGCGTTGATACGCTATTGCGCCGCGGAGAAAAGCTTGCTTTGCAGCAATATCAGGCGGATATGGATGCGGGCCTGCGCGTATTTCAGGCTTTTGTGGAACGGTTTTATCAGCGTGATCTCGTGCGGAATCTCTTTTTTTCTGCGGATGCCAATCCCAGGATGCGGGCCGCGATTATTAACGTTCTTGCCGGGCATGTCTGGGATATGTCCAATCCGCTCATTGCGATGCTGCAGGCCAATAAGCCAGCGAACGCAAGCCGTGCCGACTTGGCAGGTTCCACTTCTTCGGAAGAATTACAGGCTGCATCTTCGGCCTCCTGCATGGCAACAAATGATACAAGTTTATAAAACAGCAGATTCCGGAAACCGATGAAATCAGTGGCACATGTTAAACCTATCGCAGTGACCGGCATCGGTATGATTACCGCGCAGGGGAATAATACCGCAGAATCCTGGCGTGGAATTCGCACCGGTGCCGATGTGCTTCAGCCGTGGGATGGCCCCTTGCCTGCGGCATTACGCCATATCAAAGTTGCCGCATGCGCCCGGTTAATCCGACCCCTGGATTTGCCGCCACGTTTATGGACCAAACTTTCGCGCACGCAGCAACTCGCATGTATCAGCACGGATGAGGCCTTGAAAAGTGCCGGATTGCCGCGCCGCCAATTGGCCACCGACGCGCCCATCGGATGTTTTGTTGCCACGACGGTTTGCGGAATGGATTTATCCGAGCGGTACTATCAGCAGTATCGTGACAACGCGGACGCTGCGGATGTTAATCTCATGCGCCGCATGCAGCCGTATGAAGTGCTTTCCCTGTTATCCCGGCGGCATCGCTTTGCCGGGCCGGGATATATGAATCTTACAACATGTGTCGGTTCTGCCATGGCCATCGGGGCAGCATGTGACGCCATTCGCGCCGGCCGCTGTGAATTGGCGGTTGCGGGAGGCACCGAGGCTTTGTGCCAATTGTTGATCTCCGGATTTAATTCCCTGCGACTGGTGTCACCCGATGGCTGCCGCCCTTTTGATCGGAATCGGCCAGGCATCACAGTCGGGGAAGGCTCGGCCATGCTGATGCTGGAAACCGTAAATAGTGCGCAGCGGCGCGGCATATCTCCCATTGCTTATATCACGGGTTTTTCCGCCACCTGCGACGCGTTTCACATCACCAAACCGAAACCGGATGGAACTGCCGCCGCGCAAGCCATGCGCGAGGCCCTGCATGAAGCGGGCCTTTCCCCAAGTAACATTGATTACATCAACGCCCATGGCACCGGCACACATGACAATGACGTTACAGAAGCCGCCGCTATCGCAAAAGTTTTTGATTCCCACGCGGGTATTCCGCCCGTGAGTTCCACCAAGCGGCTTACGGGCCATACGTTCGGCGCTGCTGGCGCAATTGAGGCGGCCATTTGTATTCTGGCATTGCGGGACGGTATGTTACCGCCCAATGCCGGTTCACTGGATCCTGATCCGCAATGTCCATTGCCACTGGTACTGTCCGAGACGGCAAAACCTCTTGCCACAGCGCTATCCTGTAATTTGGCTTTTGGCGGAAATAACACCGCACTGGTATTCTCACGCAACCTGCCCGCGGACAATCCTGTGGAGGCCATTGCATGACTGCAGCGAAACTAGCGGTTTGCAGGTGGGGAATTTACAGCGACCAATTCGCCAGTGCTGAAACATTATGCGCCTCAGTGAAAGCCCAATTAAACGCACCAGTCCGCTTAAATTCGCCGTATGCTCATAGCCCGCCAACGACCGATCCAGCCTTGGATTCAGCCTTGCCAGGCTTAGATAGTATTAATCAATATGCCTTTCGTGCCTTACATGATGCCCTGGCGGATCGTGATAGCGCCATGCTGAATCGTGCTGGTTTGCTGCTGTTATCAACATGGGGCCCCATGGACAGTACCGCAAGTTTTCTCGACAGCATGTTAGAAGCTCAAGGGCGCTTCGCTTCGCCCCGGCTTTTTACGCGATCGGTCTATTCGACCGTGGCTTCCCACGCCGCGATTTATTTTGGTATTCATGGCCCTTGTGAAACCTTGACGCATGGGATGTGGCCGATTTGCAGTGTGCTGGATCGGGCTGCGGACATGCTTGCATCGCGGCGCGTGGATCATGTTATTGCCTGTTGGGCGGACCAGTCGTCCAAAATTGCGGAAGATTTATGCCGCCGCGGCGTAGCGGCCCTGAATCGCCATGAATTTGCCCGATTTACTTCCGATGAAACGGGTTACGGATCGGTAGCTCTGTTATTAAAGCGGCCCCAGGAGGCTAGCCCCTCGGATGTCCTACTGGAAATATTGGATACCAATACCGTTAAGTTTCCCGCCCCCGTAACGCTGAATATCCACAATTTTCCCACCGACGGTGCTGTTCACCTGGCAGTCGCCCTTGCCGCCGCCGGAATTGGTTCCGGAGAATTGCCAATCTATTTTACCGAAACCGATCCGCGCGGGCGGTCGCGCTTTGTGCACATGACGCCCCAAGCGTGACATGGTCCGTAGCTCAATGCGGCAGTGTTGAGTTCTGGGCGGAATTGCGGCTTCATTTAACGGGGCGTTTTCACCCGTTGCGACTATCTATCGCCTCCAGCGGATGCATAGTGGCCCCCGACCGCGAATCCCCGCTGCGGAATTTGCCACGAATTTGCCAGCGTTTGGCCGCTTCGGTTAGTATTTTTAGTTCGTGCTGTTGAATGGTGCGGCTGGTGCGGGTTTTTTACTCGCTGAAAGTGATTGGATAATTAATGATGGAATACCGTATTGGACTCGGCTATGACCTGCATCGGACGCAAGCGGGCAGGCCGCTGGTTCTAGCAAATATTACCATTCCCCATACGTTCGGGCTGCTGGGGCACTCAGATGCCGATGTGGTCATTCACGCACTGATTGACGCTATAACCGGGGCGGCGGGTTTGCCGGATGTGGGGCAGTTGTTTCCGAATTCCGATCCGCAATATCAAGGCATTGATTCGGCTCGCTTGCTGGAACACACGATGGCGGAACTTAAGAAAACGCACTGGATGATCAACAATGTGGATGTCGTGATTATTGCCCAAAGCCCCAAAATTTCTCCGCACAAGTCGGCCATGCAGCAGCGGTTGGCTGAATTGCTGGGCATTGCGCGAGAATTGGTTAATATCAAGGGGAAGACCAACGAATCGGTGGACGCGGTGGGGATGGAACAGGCCATTGCGTGCCATTGTGTGGCGCTGCTGAAACGGCCGGCTTAGTTTTGCAGTCCGGGCAATTAATTGCGGCCAGCCATGCGGCGCACGGGAGCATTCATGCGAATATTGGGTATTGATCCGGGGTTGCACCTCACCGGCTATGCCGTCGTGGAAGCTACGCGATTTAAGCCCGCGCTTACCGAGGCGGGAGTGATTCGGTTAAACCCTCGAATGGATGCATCCAAGCGATTAGTGGAATTGCATCAGCAGGTGGCGGAACTGTTGAAGGAATTTGCGATTGATCAAATGGGTGTTGAGCAGCTTTACGCCCACTATAAACATCCGCGCACCGCGATTCTCATGGGCCACGCCCGTGGTGTAATTTTACTGGCCGCAGCGCAGGTTCAGGTGCCTATTACGCATTTGCCCAGCACCTTGGTAAAAAAAATGATTACCGGCAACGGCCATGCCGGCAAGGCGCAAATTCAGAAATCAGTCATGATGCTATGTCATTTACCAAAACCGCCAACGCCAGCAGATACGGCCGATGCCATCGCGATTGCGTGGGTGCTGGCGAACCGGCTTACGCGAATCGGAGTCTGAAACCTCGACTCACTGGAGATGTGATGCTGATACTCTCGGTTTTAATTCTCGTTGTACTGCTGGCAGTAGCCGCTATGCAAGCCATGTTGCTGCTGCGGCAAAGCGGTGTGGCCCTTAAACTTCACGTCGAGAATCTCGAAAAGTCTCAGGAAAAAATGGAACGTTCCATCCGTGATGACCTGGCCCGCAACCGCGAGGAAAATACCACGGCATCCCAGAAGGCCCGGGAAGAATTAGCCGCGAGCCTGAAAAGTGTGGGAGACAGTCTCAATAAACAAATCGCCGCCATGACGCTGTCCACAGAACAACGCCTGGATGCTGTGCGCCAGGCCGTGGAGCAGCGCTTAACCGCCATGCAAACCGACAACGCACTCAAGCTTGAACAGATGCGGGCCACGGTAGATGAAAAATTGCAAAGTACGTTGGAAAAGCGTCTGGGCGAATCGTTCAAACAAGTTTCCGACCGGTTGGAACAGGTCCACAAGGGCTTGGGAGAAATGCAGAATCTCGCCGTGAACGTCGGCGATCTTAAACGCGTGATGACGAATGTAAAAACGCGTGGAACGTGGGGTGAAGTGCTGGTTGAAAATCTGTTATCCCAGATTTTAAGCCCCGGTCAGTTTGAAAAGAACTTCAAGCCCAGAGAATCCGGCGGCGAAGTCGTGGAGTTTGCCATTAAGTTGCCGGGCCGCACGGAAGATGGGCAGGAATCAGTCTGGCTGCCCATCGACTCAAAATTTCCGAAGGAAGACTTCGAAGCGATAGGCTTAGCACAGGATCGGGCGGATCTTCCGGCGATGGAAGCGGCGGGGCGGTCCCTGGAGGCCCGCATCAAGCTTTTTGCCCAGGATATATCTACAAAATACCTTAATCCGCCGCGCACGACGGATTTCGGAATCATGTTTTTGCCCAGTGAGGGGTTATATGCTCAGGTCATCAGTCGCGTTGCACTGGTGGAGCAGATTCAGCGTGATTACCGCGTTGTCATTGCCGGGCCGACCACGCTGGCCGCTCTGCTGAACAGCCTGCAAATGGGATTTCGCACCCTGGCTATTCAACAGCGCTCCAGCGAAGTGTGGAAAGTTCTGGGAGCGGTAAAAACCGAATTCGGAAAATTTGGCGATCTGCTCGACGGTGTAAAAAAGAAACTTGATCAGGCCTCCAACACGCTTGATGATACCGCGCGGAAATCCCGCACCATTAGCGCCAAACTTCGCAGCGTCCAGGAATTACCCTCGCAGGAAACAGCCGCTTTGCTGAATCTCGATGGCCCAGATAGCGGTGACGCCGCAGAATAATTGTTCGCATCCGCGGTGACCGCTGCCCCAATATTATTGCCACATATAAAAGAAATTGGGATGCAGCAAAGTACTGACATCCGCACCGCCCAAATTAAGATTCATTAAATTAACCTGTCGGCTCTGCGGTGCAGGCATTTCGCTGCGGGCATAAATGGATCCGCTGGCTTGGCTGTAGCGCCGGTAAAGTACGACATTAGCGTGGTGAATATGCGCCATCTTTTTTGCCAGCTTGATTGCGGATTCCAGACCGCCAAGCCCATTGATCAGATGATCATGAAAAGCGTCTTCACCAGTAACAGGCCGGCCGTCCGTGAGCTTGGGCCAATTCTTGGGATTCACGTCCGGGTGCGATGTTTTTACAATGTTGAGGAATCGTGCGTAGAACTGCGTGACAAAGCCTTGGATAATTTTTTTATTTTCCGATGTCATGGCATGAAACGGCGACGCGGTATCTTTATTAGGGCCGCTGACAAAAACCGGGGCCTGCACGCCAAGATAACGCAAGGTACGGTGGAAATTGAACAACTGTACGATTACCCCGATGGACCCGGTGATGGTTGTCGGATAGGCCATTTGATAATCCGCGGCACACGATACGTAGTATCCGCCACTGGCACACACATCCATCATCGAGGCAATTACCGGCAGGTGTGTTTTACGCTTAAAAGCCAGGATCTCATGGTACATCATGGCGCTGGAAGTCACCGTTCCACCTGGCGTGTTCATCCGCAGCACCACCGCTTTCACACGTGGATCGCGCTGGATGCTGGCCAGCGTTTGCTTCAGGTCGCTGACCGGATTATGCCCGCTGCCCAATAACCCGCCCGCCGTGCCATCCATAAGCATGCCACTAATATTGACAATTGCGATTCGCTTGCTGACAAACCAGTGCGCACTTTTGTGCACCATGCGGGGATGAATGCCTCCATGCGTCGGCACCAGACTAATTTGCACGGTGCGGTCGCTGCACCCGGCAAGAGCCATAAGCAAAAAAAGCATGCCGCCCGCCAAAAAGCGACGTGCGAAAAGCGAACGCCCATGCCTAACACCCGAAATGTTATAGCTTTGCTGCATAAATTTAATTCCTGGTAAGGATGTCAGGGGGAGTTGGGCAGTTGGAGTCAGGGCTTTTTACGTTCCACAATTTGCGTGAGGTTGCCTTCACAATCGACGAATGAAATTAATCGTCCACCCCCCACTGCTCCAACGACCGATCCAACAAAGCCCACGCCCTGCCCCGCCAGATGAGCATAGGCTTCATCAAAATCCTCCACCATCCATGCAATATGGCTGATGCCAGGATCATGACTTTCACGCGGGCGGCGCACATGTTCATTACGGGGCATGACTTCAAGCATCATGCCGCCAAAAGCATTTTTGCACGTCGGCGGACCAATCAGATATGTCCGCTGGCCGGAGCTTTCCATAGGTTCGGTTTGTGCAATAATCACCATGCCGAGCATTCGGTTGTACCATTGCACTACCTGCTGGGTATTGTCCGCAGCAAGTGCCACGTGATCCAAGCCACTGGTTAATTTGATTGTCACCCTTTTGTGCTCCGTGTGTCAGTTCAGGCTAATAGGCTGCGGCCGTGTTAATCCACTTCCTTGGAGTTGATCCACCGCATCATTTTTCGCAATTTACGACCCGTGACTTCCACCGGATGTTTGGCGTCCGCGGCGTAAAGAGCTTTGAATTCGGGCTTGCCGGCACGGTTCTCAGCCATCCATTCCGCCGCAAATTTGCCTGATGTAATTTCATCGAGAATCTTCTGCATTTCTTTTTTGGTTTCATCGGTAACAATGCGGGGACCGCGGGTAAGATCGCCATATTCCGCAGTATTGCTGATGCTGTAACGCATGTAGTTCAGGCCGCCCTGATAAATCAGATCAACGATCAGTTTAACTTCATGCACGCATTCAAAGTAGGCCATTTCCGGCGGATAGCCATTGTTAACCAGCGTTTCAAACCCGGCTTTGATTAAGGCTGAAAGTCCGCCGCACAGCACGGCCTGCTCACCGAACAAATCTGTTTCGCATTCATTCTTAAAGCTTGTTTCAATAATGCCGGCTCTGGCTCCGCCCACGCCATTGCCCCATGCCAACGCCGTTTTCATGGCCTGACCGCTGGCGTTCTGATGCACAGCCACCAGACATGGCACGCCGCCACCTTTGACATACTCACTGCGCACCAGATGGCCCGGACCCTTGGGGGCAATCATGACGACATCCACATCTTTGGAAGGGACGATTTGCTTAAAGTGAATTCCGAATCCATGCGTGGCACCGAATGTTTTGCCCGCTTTCAGATGCGGCCCGATATCCCGGACGTAAATATCCGGCTGCAATTCATCGGGAAGCGTGGCGATAATCAAATCCGCGGCTTTGACGGCGTCCGGAATCGGCATGGGGTCAAATCCGTGCTCGATAGCCAGTTTTCCGTTGGCGGAATCGCGCCGATTCGCCACGATGACCTTCACGCCGCTGTCCCGCAGGTTCTGGGCATGCGCATGCCCTTGCGAGCCATAACCCAGAACCGCCACGGTTTTTCCATTCAGACCGGAAATAGGTGCTTCATTCTCGTAATAAATCTTCAGTGTGGTTTCGTTTCCTGCCATCTGTTTTACCTTTTACTATTTAAGTCCTGTTACCCTAACGTAACTACAACAAAATCAACAAGGCTATAAGAATAGAGGATCAACCGCAGGGGGTCAAATAAGCGGGGCCAAATAAGCGCTAAGCCGATGACCCGGTTGCCCCTCAAAACTTGATTCCCCTTACCCATCGCGCTAGGATGTGTCATATACCCCATGGGGGTATATAAAAAGGAGTAGGATCTTTATGCCTAAGAATATAAAAAGCCGGAACCCAAAGCCCCGCACCTCCGGTCAACTCGGCAGTCTCGCTGACCCGGCTGACCAGCCTCTACCGGTGTTACCGCGGTTTGGTCCCGGAGGGAACGCTCTCGCGGTGGATGCGAATAAAAAAAAGGCCAACCTCCATCGCCTTAGAAGAATTGAAGGTCAAATTCGCGGTGTGCATGATATGGTGCAACAGGATCGGTACTGTGCAGATATTCTTATTCAGATTGCTGCCGTGCAAAAGTCTCTCTCAGGCGTCGCACGGCAATTGCTGGCGAATCATGTCAAGCATTGTGTCGCACATGGTATCCGAGTCGGCGGTGCGCAGGCCGATGCTGCCTGCGATGAACTTCTAAAACTCATATCCCATCTGGACCATTAAGTGGAAGAATTAAGCGATGAATACCGTGAATATAACAACGGATGCTCCCCCGAATAGCAGCGAGACTCTGGACCCCGTCTGTGGCATGAAGATAGAGCCCGAAAAGGCGGCGGCTCACTGCCAGCATGGCGGCCAGACCTATTATTTCTGCAGTAAAAGCTGCCTGGAGAAATTCCAGCTTCGCCCGGAGCAATACGTCAAACCAACCCTTGTCGCTCAGGCGGCGATTGATCCCGTATGCGGCATGTCCCTGGAACTCGATGTGTCATCACCGCCTGCCCGCAAGGCATTGCGTTATACCTGCCCGATGGATCCGGAAATTATTCGTGATCAGCCCGGCGCATGCCCCAAGTGCGGTATGGCACTGGAGCCAATGGAAGTTCAATCAACCGGCGATTCGGAGAATCCGGAATTGGTGGACATGTCCCGACGTTTCCGCATAGGTCTGGCGCTGACGGTGCCGGTGTTTATCTTATCCATGCTGGCGGATTTTAATGTCGCCCATCTCAATGCCTCCGCCTGGGTAAACTGGGTCAACCTTGTGCTCGCTACGCCCGTGGTGTTCTGGTGCGGCATGCCCTTTTTTGTACGAGGGTGGGTCTCTATTAAAACCTGGCATCTCAACATGTTTACGCTGATCGCTCTGGGCGTGGGCGTGGCCTATGTGTATAGCTTTGTTGCCACGCTGGCACCACAAATCTTTCCCCCGGCATTTCAAGTCCATCCCGGCCTGGTGGCGACATACTTTGAAGCTGCTGCGGTGATTGTCGTGCTGGTGCTGCTGGGCCAAGTGCTCGAGTTGCGGGCACGCAGTAAAACCGGTGCGGCCATACGCGAACTAATAGATTTATCGCCCAAAAGCGCCCGGCGTATTGCCGCCGATGGCAATCAACACGATGTCCCGCTGGAGCAGATTGCAGTGGGGGATAAACTCCAAGTGCGTCCCGGGGAAAGACTTCCCGTTGATGGAGTCGTATTAGAAGGCGCCAGTACCGTCGATGAATCGATGATTTCCGGGGAACCCATTCCCGTGCTCAAGGCGGCGGGCGATAAAGTCATTGGCGGCACGGTGAATGGTACCGGTGGCCTGGTAATGGAGGCGCAAAAGGTCGGAGCCGATACGCTATTAGCGCAAATTGTGGCTTTGGTTTCTCAGGCCCAGCGCAGCCGCGCACCGATTCAGCGTCTGGCTGATAAAGTTTCCGGTGTTTTTGTGCCCGCAGTGGTGGCCTCGGCCGTTTTGACGTTTATTGTGTGGTCCATCTTTGGCCCCGCTCCGGCGATGGCTTATGCACTGGTGAATGCGGTGGCAGTAGTGATGATCGCCTGCCCCTGCGCCCTGGGGCTGGCCACACCCATGTCCATCATGGTGGGTATTGGCCGGGCGGCCCAAGCCGGAGTGCTGATAAAAAATGCGGAAGTTCTTGAGGTCATGGAAAAAATTGACACCATCGCTCTGGATAAAACCGGTACGCTGACGCAGGGCCATCCGAAAGTAGTAACACTTCAGCCGCAGCCGGGTGTTTCCGCTGATGATTTACTTCAGTTGGCCGCATCGCTGGAGCGTGGCAGCGAGCATCCACTGGCGGCAGCCATTGTTTCCGCCGCCCAAGCCCGGCCCGTCGCGCTGCTGCCGGTACAGGAATTTCAATCCACCAGCGGGCAGGGAATCCGCGGTAAAATCAAGGGTCGGACTGTGGCCATCGGCAATGCGGCCCTCATGCGGCAACTCCAGATTTCTATTGAATCCGTGTCACAACAAGAGGAAGTTCTGCGCAACACCGGTCAGACAATTATGTATGTGGCGGCGGAGGGAAAATTTGTGGGTCTGATGGGTACGCAAGACCCTCTTCGCCCCGGCGCGGCGGAAATGGTCAAGCGTATAAAGTCTCTGGGCTTATCAGTAGTTATGATCACCGGCGATAACGAAGCCACAGCCATGGCCGTTGCCCGGCGCGTGGGTATTGACGCGGTCGAAGCCAATACTTTACCGCAGCAAAAAGCCCAGGCTGTGCGACGCCTGCAAAGTCAGGGACGAAAAGTCGCTCTGGCGGGCGATGGCATCAATGACGCGCCCGCCCTGGCACAGGCGGATGTGGGCATTGCCATGGGTACCGGTACGGATGTCGCCATCGCCAGTGCGGGCGTGACTCTGCTGCACGGAGATTTAGCCGGCATTCTCCAGGCGCGGCACATAAGCATCGCGACCATGCGGAATATCCGCCAGAATCTTCTATGGGCATTTGGTTTCAACATCCTGGGAATACCGATTGCCGCGGGCATTTTGTATCCATTTCTTGGCATTCTGCTAAGCCCCATGATAGCCGCAGCAGCGATGAGCTTCAGCAGCGTATTCGTTATTGCCAACTCTCTGCGACTCCGCAAAATGAGACTGTAGCCTGACGCGGCAGCGTCACGGTTGGATGCCCGATGGGGTGGCGGAAAAAGCCGCACTCCGGTTCGGTACCCCCGGCACCCTCGGCACCCATTGCACCAATCGTGACGGGGAAGGTCCGTCGTGATATGGAAATGCGTTCCGCGGAAAACTCAACGCTTCCGCATTGAGCTAATGACACGGCATGGTTGGGATGGGCCTCACCGCGCCCTATGCTTCCTGCGCCAAGGATTTATTGGTCGTATCAATACGAAACAGCCAGGTTGTCACACCCCCTAAAACCGACCCCGCGGCCAGCACCAGTAGCAGTTTTGGCGTGCCAATCGCCTTGCCTAACACGGGCAAAAAAAACGTGCTCACCACCGCTCCCAGACGTGAAAAGGCAGTGGCAAAGCCATGACCCGCCGCGCGCACGTCGGTAGGGAATACTTCCGCCGCCAGAACATACGTGGTATTGCCCGGACCAAAAGCGTTAAATGCCTGTGAGAGCATCATCCCCAGAAACACCATCGCCAATGCCAGCGTACTATATTGCAGCACCCATTGTAGATGGCCATGTTTCATCACCTGATGCACGGGAACGTTCATCGCGGTGACGCCCACCAGTACAAGGGCCGCCGCACTGCCGACAAAGCCAATAATCTGTGGCCCAATGCGTCCGATGCGATCCACCGTTAATGCCAAAGGCACATAACCGAACAAAAACGTGACCGAGAGAATCGCCGAACCCAGTATCTGCTGGTGTGCCGTCTTAAAGCCGAGATGGCCGAGAATCAGCGGTGTGTAAACAGTCAGGTAATAGCCCACAAGATCCATGATAAACCATGGAATGCACACCAGCAGCGTGGCGCGAATATACCGCTTTTGAAATAACACACGCCAGGGCGTTCTGGGTGCCACGGCCCGCTTCTGTTCCGCCGCCAATATGGCCTGGAGTTCAGCCGGTCTGATAGTGGGATCAACCCGCGCTAAAACCGCCGCTGCTTTTTCCGCCTGCCCATGGCGCAGGTACCACCTTGGCGACTCCGGCAAATTATGCCGCAACCAGATGACAAATAATGCCGGCACCGCGCCAATCAGCAACATCAGCCGCCAGGCGATGGGGCCAAACGATAGCAGGCTGTATGCCACCAAACCTGCGACAATAGCCCCACCCGTCCACAGGCCGAAGGTCCAGGTAATCACGCCGCCGCGTTTCTTTTTGGGCATGAACTCGGCCATGTATGTAGCGCTAATAGGATAATCCGCACCGATGCCCATACCCAGCACAAACCGGAACGCTACCAGAGACTCAATGTTCCAGGCCGCACTGCATAGGACCGCAGCAAAAAAAAAGGTGATCAAATCAATAAGGTAAATGGCCTTACGGCCATAGCGGTCCGCCACATGCCCGCCAATCAGCGCACCAAGAAATGCCCCCGCCAAAGCAGATGTGCCAACCCAGCGGTATTGCGACGGCCCAAGATGCCATTGTCGCGCCAGCAGCACCAGCACCGCACCGACAATAATCGTATCATAGCCGTCGAGAAATATGCCCAGCCCCGCCGCCCAGGCCAATCGCCGATGCAAGGGACTCATCGGGGCATCATCCATGCTTTCCAGCAGGCTATTCACCAATTAATCTCCATCCGCCGGGCCGTCCCCGGCATCACTGGCAATGTAATGTGTCAGCGGCTGATCTTGCGCTTTGGCCAAGTGCCGCAGGTACGCCATCACACGCCGATAAGATGCCTGGCCTTTTACCGCGATCCATTCCTGCCGCATCTGTTCCGGGCCGGGAACTTTCATTAACTCTGTGGGCGTAAATCTGGTACGGCCCATTCTGGCGGCCGCGGCTCCATGGGCTTTCAGCCAGCGGGGCGAAAGCCAATGACCAGTTTTGCCCGCCTTACGCCGCAGGTGTTCGCCCTGCCACATGCGTCCGGGATTATATCTATTAGGAACGCGAATGCTACGCACATGATAGGCCGTGAAATTGGGATGCCTGGTCCAGATGCCAGACAACACCTGGGCGTTGGCGTCCCACTGGGACATAGGCGGTACACCCGTAATGGCTTCAATGGTGCGCATCAGATTAACCTGGGAGTAACGGTGTGTAATTAACATGCCAGGCCGTATCCATGGGCTGACGACCACCGCAAAGGACCGATGGGCGTCAATATGATCCGCCCCAGATTGTGCATCATCTTCGGTGATAAATATCGCCATGTGCTTCCATTGCGGGGTGCGGCTTAATTCCGCAACAATCTGCCCCGTGGCCAGATCATTATTAGCCACATAATACTGTGGCGTGTAATACCCGGGTGATCGGCCGGCGGTATGATCATCCGGCAGCCAGATATACATGAAGTGCGGCAGATTGTTTTTATGTGCAGCCATGAATTCATGCACCACATTCGCCCGGTCGGTATCGAGAATAAAGCGGTTCCATGCCGGGAAATTTTTGCCCAGATGTTTGGCCATTTCCGGGCTGATTTGTCCGGCTTGGCTGCGCGATACAAATTCCCCAAAATCCATAAATGAAACATGGTTCGTCAGCAGATCATTAAAAATAAACATGCCGCCGGGATAGGAAATCCACGGATTAGACCAGTGCTTAAGCGATCTTAAATTGATGTAATCAGAGTAGGGATCATCCCCGCCGCTAAAGCCGGTGCCGCTCTGATAAGCCTGTCCCTCAAGATTTTGCGACCAACCCGGATTGGGAACGATTCCCCGATTGGAATAATACATGGGCCACGTTCGCTGCACATAATCGGAATCCTCTGCCGAAGTAGTCCACTGATGCCCCTGCGCCGTTACCTCGCCATCCATATAGAAATTCACGCACAATCCAAACCGGTCCGCCAGGGCGTAAAGATTCGGCAATTCCGTGCGATTGTATAGATCCAATCGCGGATCCGCCCATTTACCGGCCCGCTTATAATCGCCGAAGTTTTCGTCAAACGTTTTATTTTCCCGCAGAATAAAGACCACATAATGGATATGGCGGCTAATAAATCGCGTGGCGCGTCTGTTTTGCGCCGCCAACTTCGCCCGCTGTGTGGAGGCAAAACCATTGTTGGCCAACGCGGCATGGGTCCAGGCCGCAAGATGGGTGGACAAACCGTCAAGACTAATACGCTGGACCGTGCCAGGCATGGAATTTCCAATCCATTGATAATGCGGGTTCGGTGCTGATCCCAGGCCTTTAGCGGATACCACATACAAAGAATGCTGATAAATACATAAGTTGGTCGGATACCACCCGGTGGGAATTAAGCCCTCCGGCCGCCCAGTGACGGCATTAAATACCGCCACATCATCATTGCCCGCATTCCCCGCAAACACCCGGCCGTCCGCCACGGCTAGCGCATCGGGAAATGATCCCGGTGGAGCATCGCGGTACGGGCGGTCCATAGCCATGCCGACGATGGCCAAGTGCCGGGCATTAATCTCCGTAAGAATATCCGCGTTGGCACAGGCCACCCAGACCTTGGCGGACTTTCCCACCGCAGCCAGCGCCGTAGGGTGCACTCCGGGCAGTTGATTGTTCGGACCGGTTGGACTGCCAATGCGGATAAAGCCCAGAGATTGCATGGTTCGGGCATTGAGCACCATGACGCCGTTGTCGCCCCAATCGCTGACTACCAGGCGGCGGCCATGATCAGCAATGACCACTTGGAAAGGCATGGCACCGGCATTGGCATAAAGCGTATGCCCCGTTCGCACGTTAATCCGCGCTACGCTGTTACTCAACAGGCCGGTGGTAAATACATGTCGGCCTCGCTGTCCTACGGCCACAGAATCCGGATAAAAATCCCAGGCCGGATGTTTTTGCTCTCCGGTCGACGGAATAATTTCCCCTGATGTGCTGGGGATCTTTCCCCCGGCGGAACCAATATGTTCCCCTTGATACGTATACGGATATTGCTTGTTTGAAAACGTTTGAAACGCCAGCGGATATTTGCGAAGCAATTTCAACGTCCCACCGGGAAGCACCTGCAACGCCAGCACATTGTTGGAAACACCGCCGGCAGCATAAATCATGCCATGTGGTCCAGCCGCCAGCCCCTGAAAAAGGCTTTGCCGCGAAACGACTGGAAGATTTTGCTGGTGCCGTGCTCGGCCCTTCAGAAATCCGATTTGGGACTGCACATTGAGATTTTGCGCATTCATAAGCGTCAACGTATGGCGTGACGCATCTCCCGCCGCCTCCACCACCACATGGTTCCCAACCCCTACAACCCCAATAGCAAAATTCGGCGTCATCGCCACCGTACCCACCGGGCTGATAATTCGATTTGTTGCAGTTTTATCAATGGCGGGCATGGCAGGTGCCGCAATCGCAAACATGCCCGTACCCATCAGCAAGATCGCCGCTGATGCTGTAGCGGCACGCGTGGTGGTAAGGACAGCCATCCAAGAAAAATTTGTATTTTGAAAAATATCTTTTATACGTCTGATGCCTGTTAGCGTTTTCATTCCAACGTACCTTTCCCAGAAAAAGTCCTCATAAATTTCAACTCCGGCACCGGCGGCGAATACACCGTAGCGCGGCACGTGACCAATGCCTCATTAGCTGCGGGACTAAATTATCCCGGCTTAGCCATCGTGTCCAATCACCGCCGCAGAAAATGAGAAAGCGAAAATCCACGAAGCCTCCGCGCCAGCGGCCTTGGTCATCCATCACGCGATGAAAAGTGCTACCGCAGCCACCAGGGCAACAACAGGGACCAAGCCATTGCCCCCTTACGGTGCATCGACCAGATTCAATGTGCTTACGCTGTAAGCCGGCATGGTGTAAGTGAAAAATGCGGGGTTGGTGATCGCTATATTGCCTGCAAAGACCGGCTTGGTACTGCTGCTGGTAAGCTGATACACCTGCGCTCTGTCAAAGGTTTTAGTGTGGTCTAAGTTAATGGTTACGGTGATGGCATGGGCGGTTTTATTAATGGCTATCATGACCATGTGCGATGGATCTTTTGAATCCAAACTGGCATAAACCGAAGTATCCGCCACATCACTGGTGCTGGCGAATATGGACGTATTACCAAATGTTGCGCCGTGGCCGTTATAGTTGCGGTACATGGCAAAACCGGCCTGGATATACGGTTCGCTGGACGCCAGTCGCCATTCGTTGGCGGAATATACACCGTATTTACCAAATATTCCCAGGACATCAGCTTCCGCGATTGCGCCGGAAATATCCGAACCTCCGCCGTAGTTATATTCGCTGAACGAAAGCTTGGTTCCGGGATAATTGGCGTTAATTTCGCCTTGGAGCGTCGGCAGCAGATCAATGGCTTTGCCACCGAGGCTCCAGTGTGTAATCCAGCTTGTTTCAACATAACTGGGATCCCAAAGTGATCGCGGTGTCTGCAATCGCGCCGCTACCACAGCCGGATCCGTTGAGCTTTCGCTGGTAATTCGCGTGCCGTTCGCGGTGGCTTCCGGATACCAATGCAGGTCCAGCACATCCAACAGACGCTTTCCGGCGCGCGTGCCGGCCTGGTGCATTTTCGCCAGATAATAGGAGAGAAAATTTCCGTAGGGCTTTCCCGTGTAGGGATCAATGGCGGCATTATCGGCGGCGGAATCGGTTGCATTTTGTAACTTCAAATATCCTTCCCATCCATAGCTCACGGGGCCGTAAACCAAGGCGTTGGGCACAATGCTTTTAATCATGGTCGAATATTGAATTGTTTTTTGCAGCAACTCCGAATACGTCAACGGCTTGGGGTGTACTTCCGGATGGGTGCTGGACCACAAATCCGGTTCGTTGTCGAGGTCAAAATTAATCGGTGTGCTGCTGCCGGCGGTAAAGTCCTGCGGATCCTTGGTTTTCACCCAGTTCACAAATTGGCTTTCGTATACCGGGTTGGTGGACATAGCCTTAGCCCCGGCCGGTGCGCTGGCATCTTCGGGGACAAAATAAGGTGAAGTTGCAGGATTGGCGGTGGGGCTGGCAAAACCGGATTTGGCAGCCGACACATAGCCATTCATAGGAACCGTCAGCAGCAGCCCCGCATGGTTGGCGGCCGCGTTATTAATACCCGGAATCATGGCGCCGCCCGGTGTTGATCCGCCGCCCAGATAGGTATCGTTGGAATATTTCCAATCATGTCCAGCATTCGAGTAATTGTTGGTCCAGTTGTACGCCGTCCAGCGGTCTCCACCGAGGCGTTCATACGTAAGATTGGAACCGGATGCAATCGGCTGGTTAACGCCATAAATGTATTGAGAAATGGCTTGCTTATTTTGCGAGGCGTTGATGGTAAAAGTAACGCCGTTCCGGGCGTGGACCGGGCGTATCGAAATTACTACCGCGAATAGCGAGCAAACGCTTAAAGCCTGTCGGTACATTCGCCTTTTCATCGGGAATTTTCTCCATCGCCGATCTGCAAGGGGGCTTAAGCGTGTGACCGCGGCACAATTACACCCCCGCTGAATCAGCAGCGAAGTAAGCGGTTGCCTGTGGAGGGCCGCTTATCCGGTGATTGGAGTGTAGCACGTTGACGCAGGGGTATCAATAAAATATTTCCGTTTTTCGCAGACACCGCGTGACAACTTCATCCGAAGGTTCTGTGCCATGCCATTACTCGGTGCGACTCCGCGCTTTATCAAGGCGCATTTCGAAAAATGATAAAAAACAATCCTCATCGTTTTTATTATTTAGCAAGCCCCAAGGGAATCATGGATTGAGCTTTCCGATGTTCCCCGAGTAAGAAATAAGCGAATTTGGCCGCATTTCATCAATCACAACGGCCTTTTGCAGGCCCCTTGAAACAGGCGTTGCGGTGGATTGGCCGGCCGGCCGGCCAGTGCCGTCGGAGATTTTACCTATTTTTCGCTTGACCCCATGGCCATTCGCGGTGATAGTTTTAGCACAGCGCCGAAGCTGTCGTGGCCCGGGGTTCGATTATTGGATGGTCGATGGCGTCACGAGGCTGCGGCATGCCGGTCAGGATGTTTGGCTACGGAGGCTTTCACCTATGGCAACAGTTCGCACACAG
>JAJZDN010000169.1 GCA_021805985.1 Planctomycetota bacterium
TGTACCGGCGAATTCGCGGCTAAATACCGCGGTTGCACACAAAACTATAATGGCTTGTTTCCCCTGGCCCCTTACACTGCTTTCTCGCAATTTTATCGGTCGTATGGAATGATTTTATAAAGGTAGGTGTTGAACTGATGTCCACAGGCCGGCGGTTCGGGTAATGGCCATGGTAAGGGAAAGGAGATGCTTCGGGAGGTTTACAAAGTTTGGTTTAAACAGCAAACATTATCTCGTAAACCAGCGAATACAAGGCTCTCTGCGTACTCCTCATGGGCGACTCCCCCAGAACGTGGACGGGGTTGTATACCAATCACGCGCCTGAAGCACGACCCGCTCAACAAGATCATGGCCATTCCGGAAAAGCTGCTGTTGAGAAAACATTCGATTAATGCGACGGCCAACGAAATAAAAAGACCTCTCGCAAATAGGACGCACGTCGCGCCGCCGCGTAATGTCTCACTTCATAGACCGGCTCGTCGGCCTGCTCCTTGTAATTGGCGACACAACTGGCTCAGTCTTCATATTCGGCACACAATTACGCCGACAAAACGTGAATGGTTGAGTCGCTTATTCCAAACGCACATTATCTCATTACGGGTTCATCCAATGGTGACTGACAATTTCTGACCGGCGGCAAGAGTCTTCTGAATCCGTAGATTGATCACCAGCCTCTCACCCAGTGCTTTAACGGTTGCCGGAATTTTCTCGCCAGCCAGAGAAACATGCACAGATGGAGTGGTGGTGATCCCTTGGCACTGCAAGCACAGCGTCTTAAGCTTTAGCCGGCCCCACCGGAGCACCAAGGACGCGGTGCCGTGCCCATTGATCAACTTCTGGTGATACGTTCCCCAGCCTTCGGCAACGGTAAACGCGGCCTGGAAATTTTCCGGTGAGAGCCGCGGGGCCAATGCCAAATAACCGCCCGGCCCGTGGTGTTCATAACCGCATACAGCAGTAAAAACACCGTAGCTGGCCATAGCCCGGCCATAATGTCCGCTGCATTCAATTTCGTTATAAGGGTTGCGTTTATCCGCTGAATAGCGATCGTGGATAGCGCGGATTATGGCCAGGCCGCGGTCCACAAAGCCATGCCAGATCATTAGAGAAGCCAGCGAGTGTTCAAAGCCGCTCATGCATTCATTGAAGTGAAACGACTGCCATCCGACCGTTTTAGTATGACCACGCGGCCACGTACACATTATTGTGCCAGCGTCGTGGCCCGCGGCAAACCAGCGGCCGGCAGGATAGGCTTTGCGATACAATCCCACATCGGTAGTGAAGTTATAGCGCCAAAGCGACTCCAACGCAGTCGAAACTTGTCTCACATTTATGATTCCCCCCAACCCGGCCTGAAATGCCAAACTCTGTCCCAGAAGCTGATCAATTTCGCAACCTTTATAACTGCCCAAGGCCTTGGGATTGGTTTTACCATGAAGTTGGTAGAAATATTGGCCGTTAAACAATTGCTTTTCCGCAAAGGCCCGGCCGCGGTTGGCAATGGCTTGCAGTTCAACCGCCTTGTGATGATCGGCCATATCGTTGGCCATGGCGGCCATCGCCTGCAGCGCGGCTTGATAATAGATGCTCAGCCAGGCGCAGGAGCCATACCATGGAGCGTCCAAGGTATTGCTTTGCAGACCGGAAAGAATTCCAGTTTTGTTCGGATCATTGACATGGATGAGATATTCGGTTGCTTTCAGCACGGATGTGTAAACGCGTTTAAGAAAGCGATTATCAGGGCACATCCGATGTGTTCGCAGTGTACGTAGAATAATCCCGGCTTGGCCATCTACGGCCGGCCAGCGCGCAAATTCACCGCGCATTCCAACGCCGCCATCTTTGTTGAAACCAATCCTGGGATTGAAGTCCACCATTTCGCGCAAACGCTTTTCCAGCGTGGGAAAAAGCAAGGCTGGCGCAATGGTGTAACCATATACGTGCGTGCAAGTTCCTACGCAACAATAAACGCCTTCCCATGCGTAAAAGCGTCCGTCGGAAAACAGATAGCTGGTGGCTGTGGAAAGCGTGCTGGTGTTGAACATCGTGCGTTCGAGCAGCCAGTGCGGCAGAGTAGAGTCATACCACGTATCACGCCATAAGCGGGTTTGCGCCGTCAGGCTGCCGGCACGCTCAATCAGGTAACGGATGACCTGCGTGGCGGAGGAAAATGCTTCCCCATACCAGCGGCCTGACGGTGTTTTCAGTCCCAACGCAATGGGATTTGGAAAATGCCACGCCAGTATGAATGAAATGGTACGGCTTTTACCCGGCGCGATCTTTACTCGCCGCCCGACGGAGCCAACAATTCCCATTTGCATATCGGCAGTTGCTGACTTGGGCGCGTTGGCAAATGCAGCAGCGGGCAGGTCGGTAAATTGAATATCACACGAGCCGATAGCCCTCCCCTTCTCGCCAAGCACCGCCAATGCCATCGTTCCGAAATCCACAGCCTTGCGCAGATCCTCGAACTTGCCTGCGGGAAATTCACTCAATACAATGCAGTCTACCTCAATGTGAGCCCATTCGCCGGTAGCCCGATCCACGAGTTCAATATGAGCTTGTTGTCCCACAAGCATCTGGACATCCCACGACTGCCAGGCCAGCGAATCGCTGTTTTCGCCGGTCATGGTTCGCACTACTTTGCCATTCACCACAAGGTTCACGCAGGTCTGACCGGGGTGGTTGCCGCCGGCAAGATGAACATTGATAAACGGCCGGGTAATGGTGAATAGCGCACTGATCAGAGATCCCGTTGCGGAATCACCGTTGACCGTAACATTCCCACCATTATGGAATGAATCCGCCATGTATTTACCCAACATCGTCTTGGCCAGCACCGGGCGGTCCCACGCTGCACGCGGATTCGTATCAATGGTCGAAGGGGCTTTTCCAAAAGCCTTGCCCCGCACCTTCCAATTCTTGTACGTGCCGCCGTTAAAATCCTCAAAGACAATATCCGGACGTGTTTGTGCAGTGGTCAGCCTGGCTATGGGAACCGCGGAGCATTCCAAGATGTCCGCGGCCTCAGTTTGATGAATCCTGTTCTTTAAGCCAGCCTGATAGTTTGACCGGCTTTTGATACAAACGGCGTTTTCCAGCCAGCCGGCAAGCTCACATTCCAGAGCGGTGTCGCTGGTATTGTGAACGGTGTAATTCAATATCACGGCTGGATAGGAAGAATTTTCCAAATCCAACGGAATAAAAGGCGAAAATGCCTCAAGTTCCACTTTGACCGGATCGTCGCTATCCGAGTATGTCACTTGGGCGATGGGGTACTGCCCTCGGAATAATATATTCTTAAAGCCCTTTTTATCCAGCGTGCGCACCACCTTGGTGCCATCTTTGCGATAGCGGATAGCAAAGCCTTGGGCCAGTACAAGCTGCCCTTCATCACGCGAATTACTTTCAACCGATGCATCGAGATAATTACCAATGCTTCCACCGCTGGTTTTGGAATTAAAGATGTCCCACCACCAGAGTTTGCCATCCCCTCCAATGTACAACTGGCCGGCACCAATACCACCCACGGGCATGCCAATGTGGGCGAAATCCTTGCTGTTGTCGCGATTGTAAATCGCAGGTTCGCCGCGCGATGCCAGTGACTCCACCCATTCCGTGGTAAACTGCTTTTCCGTGGGGGTTTTACCGCCAGATCCTTCGCGGAGGCGGGCCAGCGACCCGGATACGCCGTCAGGTGTCAGTGGCGTCTGGTACGGCGTGACGTGCGATGGCGATACACCATCCAAGGCGGTGCCGCCACTGGTTTCCGCCATATCATCATGTTCGGCCGCCTGCACACGTGTGCTTTTCTTCACACGCGTTGCCGCAACGACTGCAGCGGAAGCAAGTAACCGTCGACGAGTAATTTCTTTCACGATTGACTATCTCCAGAGGCATTCGAACTTACATAAAACTTAATACTGAAACAACCATCCATAGGTCGTAATTACGCTTCGATTGACTTTGCCATGCGATAACGATCCGAGCAAATGGCACGATTTTCAACATGCCCGCAATGGCCTTCTCCTGTTAAAGATATTCCGTCACATCAGGTCATGCAATACCAAAAATGGGCAACTCATTATGAAATTTAATCAATATGGCCGACAAAGGCGGGCGTGCCCCAAAGCTGCGGCTCCGATAGTATCCTATCGCGAATGCGCCGCAACCAAGGGGACGTTATGAGAAGTACTCGCCGCCGCCGCCGCCGGGGCGACTTGCAACTCTCTTCCCTCTGGCCGTAGTGCAGGTTTAAGGAGGCGATCCCTTATGCTTGTAGGTGATCAATTAACAGTCAGATAATGTTGGATATACAATTATTCATGTGTTCGAAACCTATACGTACAACTGGAGTCCAACATGGGGTCTTGACAATTGCCGGAAATTTCAATTAACGTATTCATAGTTTTCGGCTCGGCGAATAAAATGCGGGTGCTTTTCCCGACCCAACCGGGATCAGTCAGCAATAGCCTGTTACAAAGTTCAGTTATGCGGCCACTGTGCGTGAGGAGTTTCTGTCATGCGTTATTCATTACTCAAAAAAACCGGGGTTATGGGCATTGTGCTGGCAACCTTGTCCATGGTGCTTTTGTGCGGCAAACCTCTTTTTGCCGCCAC
>JAJZDN010000057.1 GCA_021805985.1 Planctomycetota bacterium
CCAAAACGCCGGCGGAAGCAGGCTTACAATTTCGCGCCGCCGAGTTACCCGCACCCCTGCTGCGCCTGGCTCCGACAGGCCGCTCCGCAGGGGTGGTGGTAACGTCGGAAATGGTATCAGGAGGTAGCGGAGGCAGGGGAGGAATTTCAATGGGCACGGAGTATTTCGCTTTTTTTTGGAAGTGCGGGCGCTATTGGGTTATTCGCTGCGATGCAGTATATCATTTTTTAATATCCGACGCAGGACATCCTTGCCGTCACGAAGTTCTCCGGCGGTGGCTTGCGTTAGGCCGACGGCAATCTCTGCTCGCAACTGGACAAGTGCGGACTGTCGAGACTTATCCCTCTCGTCCAGCAGATGCAAAGCTTCTTGGACAACCTCACCGGCCGACTGATACCGGCCAGATTCAACGCGACGGTTAATAGCTTGCCGCAAACTCGGTGGCAACGAAATGTTCGACGTGTTTCGCATAGCAAGTGTCAGTTTATACATTCCAAATAATGTGTCAAACGACCCACAATATCCCCAGCCCCTATTACCGCTCTGATCGGGACCGATTAGAACTTGGAATTTAGAACCTGGAACCTGGAACTTGGAATCTGGCATGTTATGAAAGCGCAGACGCTTTCAGTTGGCCCGGCAGGATAAACCTGCCGGCTGGCCTGTCCCCTGTAACCCTTAACGCGTAACCTGGCGATGAGTATCACGCATCCGACACTTTACAAAAGCGAAGCGCTTCCAAATTCTAACTCCTAACTCCTAACTCCTAACTCCTAACTCCTAACTTCTTTCGCAACTTCTTTCCTAGCATTCCATTCCCGGCGTCTTTGGGCACAGCGGCAACTGTGGCCCAGTTGCTTATTTGTTTTTAGAACCAGCAGGGTATTGATTATTCGGGCGACGGGATGGGCGACAAAATAAACAATGTCGCCCCAGCCGCGGGGGCGGCCGGAATAAGAGGGACACACACGGCAAGTGGCCAGGCTTGGTTTTCCGCCGTAGCGGCCTTTGCGGCAGCATCCGCCGCCGATGATGCCGCAATCATGCCAGTGGCGGCAACGCGTGGCACTTAAACGTCGGCGGAAATTCTTGGCTTTATCACGCACCATATATTATCCAATTTCAACAGTTGCACGCGGATCGCATCCGCCGGTGCGGGTATAGGTTCCGCTGAAACCTGGGCCGGTGGCTTTGCTGCCCTGCCAGACAATTTCACCGGAATTTTGGCCATTCTGGCCGGTAATTTGGAGAAAAAATGTTTTGCTGGTGGCGTTGTACCAGACGCTGGAAACACCGGGCGGCTCAAATTCCCACATGCGGTGACCATTGTAGCTGCAATCAAAGCAGCCGTTGCCATCAAAGCAGTAGCGGTTGGAATAGGCGCAGGTTTGCGGATTAAAATAATCGAAAACCCCGTCCCAGACACAATCTCCCCCCACCGAGGGTGTGGCATCGGCGCAGGGGGTAAAATAGGTATCGGTATAATTGACAATCGCTAAACTGGTAGGCGCGTTGGTGCACGGATTGGTGTAACCTGCCGAGCCGCAGCAGCAGCCTTGCGCGGCGGACTGCAGCACGATGGCGCCAGCGGTTCCCGGTGAGCCTTCGCCCGAGGCCGCCAGGACAAGCTGGCCTGCAGAATTGAGTTGTAAGAGATTTCCTGCCATCAACTGCACGCTGTTGTATTCTGGACTTCGCCGGCGTCCCAAAGATGAATGCTGCCGGAGGAATCATAAAATGCGGTCCCATAGGCCGCGCTGCCGGACTGCGGGATCATCGAGCCGTTGGGGCGCGGGCGGGTCACGGCCAGCGATGTTCCCAGCGTTGTGACACCGTCAAGGGTGGACACGTTGTAGGTCCAGGAGGCGGGTGCGGTTTGTGTGCCATCAGCGCCGCCGTCTTTGCTTATTAGCACCGGAAAGATCATCGGCCCCGCGGAATCAATAAGCACAATCATGCGAGGCGGCGTTTCGGCGGTCATTCCCACTTTTAATCCGATATGAAAACTTCCCATCAGCAGGCGATGCCCCGACGCGCTTTCGGCAATGTTTAATATCAGCGCATTGGTATTGCCGGAATCCCGCAGCCCTTCGGGCATAGAGATAGTGGTGCTGGCGGCGGCGGTGCAATTTCCGGAAAATAGATGGCCCGCATATTTCCCGGCACCAGCATCGGTGGCCGTGATATTCACCACCACCATCGGATAACCGATGGGCCGGCGGTGCCCGCTGATGGCGGTGCCGGCGCTGGTGATGCGCTGGGTGTTTAATCCCTGGGCCGTTATAAGCGATGAATCGGTATTTACCGCGTCGACCATACGGTTGATTTGCCGGGCAATGGTTTGCCAGGGTTCATTTTGGGCGGACCAATGCGGTAAAGCGGGTTGCATAAGAAATTCCCGGTCAGGTAATTAAGGGAAACGCGGTGTTGAAATCGGTTTGGCCAAACACAATAAATCGGCTCCAGCCGTTGCCGGTGGTGGCGGAGCCATCGGTGACAATCGTCGTGGCGATATCTGGCGGAATGGAGCCATCAACATTTTTGAATACCGCATATTGATCCCAGGTTTCCGGATTGTAGGCAAAGCAATACGTATTGCGATAACAGACTCCATCCTGGGTGCTGCCGGTAATGGGCAGGCATAACCAGGTCCGCGGCGGGTAATTGCGCCACGTAACGCTGTTGACCAAGCCGGCGTAGGAAAGTGTCAGGGCTTCGGGATCAGCGGTTTGCAGAAAGTGAAAGCTGATGGTGGCGTTAAGAATCAGGCGGTGCAAGTCTGCTACTTCGGTTTGGGCAGTTCCGCCGGTGGGCGTATAGGTGACGGTGGCCAGGTTATTGTTGGCGTCATAATGTCGCAGCACCTGCACCAGACCGGCATTAAAACTTTTCAGATAATTGGTGGGATAGGCGTCCCATTGATATTCACAGACAACATCGAAGCAATCATACCCCTGACATTGAGCTTTGATGTTTCGCACTACGGCATTGGGTTGATCAGGATGTTGCGCTCCGATGGCGGGGATGACAAAATGTGTCGTACTGTCCGTGGCCGTAACCGCCATGATGGGCCGCTGGGTGGGTGAATATTCCGATAAACCAGTCACTTGGAATTTACGGATAATATGGTAACCCGTGGCGGACCATTCCAGGGGTTGGGCTAAAAGCAGGTCTTCTTTAATGCTGATGGTCATGGGCGGGCTATAGGGCATGCCCCATGCGGATAAGGTGGGCGAAGCGGTGGCGTTGAGGGGGGGCAATAGGGTATTATTGCAGTGAGAATGTTGCGTACGGATAAACCAGATCGGCCTGCCATGCGTTATCGTGATCCACGTTGGTTGCGGAAAGAACCGGTTCGCGGGCGGCTGCGGAGGCGCATTTCCGTACTGCCGACATTAATGACGCTGGGGAATTTACTGTGCGGATTTTCTGCTATCTGGTACGCATCGTTGCCGGTAGTTGGGGCGCCGGATAAAACCGGGGCGTTTGCCATCGCAGGGTATCTGATTTTTGCGGCCATGGCATTTGATATGCTCGACGGCAGCATGGCCCGCCTAACGCGAGCCACCAGTGATTTTGGCGCGGAGCTGGATTCTCTGGCAGATGTGGTGAGTTTCGGCATTGTGCCGGCATTTTTAAGCCTGAAAATTATTGCGCATCTTCTGGCGGTCACGGCGGGAGAATTAATCAATCCGCTGGCGGAAAGTGTGGATGGGCGTTTTTTCTGGATGATCGCGGCGATTTATGTGGCGTGTACCGCCCTGCGTCTGGCGCGGTTTAATGCCCATAACGCGCACGGTGTGGAATCGCATTTGATATTTCGGGGCTTGCCCTCGCCCGGGGCGGCCGGCGTGGTGGGGGCCACGGCCATATTCTTCGAGGCCTTGCGTCCCACTGCCTCGCATTTTTTGCCTTTTCGCGTACCGGGTTTTGTGCAATCCGCGGTGGCCGGGGCATTCCCGTATTTAATGCCAGTGATTTTGCTGGCGCTTTCGGCGTTGATGGTCAGTAGAATTGAATATCCGCATTTGATCAATCAATATTTGCGGGGGCGGCGTCCGTTTTCCTACATTGTGCGATTGGTGCTGCTGGTGCTGCTGTTTTTCTGGCAGCCGCAACTTACCGCCCTGCTGGGCATTTATTGGTACGCCTTTTATCCCGCGGTGAAGGCGATGATGCAGCGCATAATTTCACGCAACAAGCCCGAAGCACCTAAGCCCGAAGCACCCAAGCCGCCGGTTTCGGTCCAACAATAGAGCAAGGGATCGCAGGGTAAGAGTTCCTTGGGTAATCAGGGGGGCGGGAAAAAGAAAGCAGCTTCTCGGATTGCGCCGGAAGCTGCTTGGAAAATTCATATAATTGGCGCAGAGCGGCGCAAAATTGCATCAGCCATTGATGGATTCAATTTGCACGCCGATATAGCGTTGACGGTGGCCAACACGGCGGTGAAAGCCCTTGCGGCGGGTGAAGCGTTCAACGAAAATTTTATCGGCTTTCATTTCGCCGATAATTTTTGCCGTCACGGTGGCCCCGGCCACGACCGGCTGGCCGATTTTCACGCCGCTATCATTTGAAACCAGAAGGATCTTATCAAATGTCAGGGTGGTGGCACCTTCCGCCAAGGGGCGGAGATCAATTTCCAGCTTATCGCCGGGTTCAACTTTGAACTGCGTACCACTGTCTTCAACGATTGCGTAAGCCATACACTGGCCTCCCTTGGTTCAATACAACGCCCATAAAGTCCCGGTAACCCCGGTTCCCTGGCGAAAGCCCATTATTATGCGGCAAGGTTACGCTTAAATCAAGCCCGGGCGGTCGCTTTTACCTTTTTTTCTTAGCGGCGGCGGCTGGCTTTTTCTTGACGGGGCCAAGTGCCGCCTGCGCGGCTAACTCTGTTGCCCAGGCGGATGCGTGTTTGTTTTTGTCCGCGTGGCTCAAGGTGGACAACTCTTTGGCCGCCGCGGCCAGGGCATTCGCCTGGTTGCCCTTTTCGGCGACGGCTAAAATTCGCCAATAAGCCATCATCCGCACAACCGGGCGATCGGACTTGGTGGCCGCCAGAAGCGCCTGGGAAAGCTGCTTGGGAGAGCCTTTAAGCGGTGCCCAGCGGACCAGCCAGGCTTGAGCAAGATAATCATGCGGCGTACTGAGAACATTCATCAGGGCAGAAGTAATTTTCTTTTTAAGCGTACCGATTGCCTTCGTCCGATGGGTGGGCGAAGCGCTGGGGGCTGCTGAGCTTTCAATGCCTGGAAGCATGGCCAAACTTCTAGCCAGCACCCCGGCTGCGAGCATTTGTTGACGCGCGGGCACGGATGTCAGGCGCGTGGCGAGATTGGAAAGGGATTGGGGATCACCGGGACAGAACCCATCGACATTGAAATATCCGGCATTGATTTCCATACCGCCCAGGCCGGGGACGATTTCCGATTGCATAGCCAGCGGATTGGTAATAATTTCCACCTGTCCGCCGAGAATTGCAATCGGATTGTTCAAAATCAGCTTTCGCAGTTCTCCCTGATCTACGCGGTAGCGCACGGTAATGCCACCCTGCGGCTCCAGTCGGAGCACGGGCGGATTATTGTCCACCGCGTAAACGCCCAAAGCGGAATTATTAACGCCTTGAATACTGCCGGCCATGGCAATGGCCGTTGTAATAGCGGTATTGGCACCCACGGCCAGCGTGTAAGGTGAGGTATTGTAATAATGGACGCGCAGGTACATGGGATCCCCGGCGGTGATAAACCGATTCGACCAGTCGGTAGTGACCAGCACAACTTTGCCCGGATGATCCAGGGCATGAAGCATTAATTTGGGATAAGCGGCAGCCGTTTTGCTGATCGCCAATTCTCCGCCTGATTGCGTAAGGGTAAGGCCCAGATAAGCAGCCGCCTGCCCCACAACCAAGGTGGGCAGCGCGGGCAGGGACGAAGTCCAAAGTTGCTGGAGCATTTTCCCGGCCGCTGTTTTCTGATGGTCAGCAGCCAAAATCCGGGCGACGCCCAGCATGGCATACGGATCATTTCCGGCCTTTTTCAAATGGGTCAAAGCCGCCGCGGTATAACCTTGTCGCAACAACTGCCAGCCGCGCAGACGGTAATATTCCGGTGCGCCAGGTGGGAGCTTGGTTTTTAGAGTGGCAACGCGATGGGCGATATCTTGAGGAAGTTTGGCGTTGTAAAACAAATCCAGCCACACGTCGTCGGCCTGCAGGGAGGTGTTTGTGGGGTCGGCTTTAATTGCGGCAGCCAGGCGATGGTGGATGCGCGCCAGGAGCGCCTGGGCGGTCGGGCCGGAGGCAAATTGTCCCTGCGTGCGATGGGTTAATGCCGTCATAAGTACAGGGGTGAGGGGGTGCTTTAAAGCCAACAATTCGCCCATATAGGCCTGATATTGGTCGTTCTGTCCGGCAATAGCCCAATAGGTCGCAAGATTCGACGCCAGCGTCGGGGATATACTCCTGTGTGCCTGCTGATATTGGCGTATGGCGGCATTGGCCCAGGAGGCGGCCTGTTTATAATCATGGGCATTGGCCAGGATATCTGACACGGCGGAAAGTGCGTCCGGCTGATAGGGGTCCGCCCGCAACGCATGTAACAAGGCAAAAAGCCGCTGGGATGCGGGGGCGTTCTCCGCGGCCAGCGTACGCGCCAGAGACTGCCAGGCGGTTAGATTTGCGGCATTGAGTTTAATAGCACGGATGTACATATCTGATGCGGATTCTTTGCGCCCCTGGGCTTCAAACAATCCGCCGATTCTTTCCGCCATGGCACTGCGTACCTGATCATTAAAGGTTTTTTGCGCCAAGACTGTGCGGTACACGGAAATACGACCCGTCACGGTCTGCCGCCGTGCTGCGATGGCATCAAATAGCTGTACCTGGGCGGTTATATCGTTGGGCTTAAGATTAACCAATTCCTGCAGAACTTTGGCGCGCAGCTCCTGATTGCCATTGGCGTGTGCGGCTTCCGCTAAAAGCCGCAGGGCTGTCGCGGATGTGGCGTCGATGTGGCGCGCTTCTTGCAGCAATGTCAGGGCCTGTTGTGCGGCAATGTTTGCCGGCAGACGAAGGTTGCGGCTGACAGTGCGCGCATCGTCAATAAGCTGTCCGGCCAGCAGATGCTGTGCCGGCCCGTCACTTTGCGCGTGAAGGATGCCAAGGGGCAGGCTTGCGGCGCTGGCTGCGAGCATAAGGGCTACTACTCTTCTCCGCCGGTGAAATATCATCATTGCAAACCCTTTTTAACCAATTTATTTTACTTCATATATAGTAACCGCACGCATTACGTGCGCCGAGTCCGGCTTAGAATGCCGCCCATTTCGGCTATTCAGCGGGTACGACCCGTGACGAAAGTACCTGCGTTATATCGGTCAGAATCGATATGGTCAATGGGGTATTGTGTTATTTTACCGGAATAGGTGTCTAATTAGGGCCAGCGGCGACAAAATCACGCTACTTTTCGCGAGGTCCAATAACGCATTTATGCCGAAAAGCCGCCGCAATCCCCGGCCTGCCAGGGAAATTTCTTACGCCCGGCTGGCACGGACATCGCCGGCGCGGGAGGACTCCGTGTCAATATTCAGTTCGATCTGATCCAGGTGCTTGGAGAAGGTTTCATCAGTTTTTCTGGCCTCTTCGATGGCCCGCAGGGCGTGCATAACGGTGGTATGATCCCGGCCGCCAAAGTAGCCGCCGATTTCTTCCAACGAATGACGCGTTTTGCGCCGGGCGATGTACATGCATACCTGCCGGGGAAGTACCACAAATTTATGCCGTTTTTTGCTTTGCAGGTCGGAAAGCCGCACATTGTAGAATAGCACCACCTGTTGCATGATGGTTTGGATGGAGACCAGCCGTTCGGACGGCGGCGTCATATCGCCCAGGGCCATGGCGGCGATGGATTGATCATATTTCCCGCCATTGAGCATGGCGTACGCCTGCACCTTGGTCAACGCACCTTCCAGTTCACGGATATTGTTTTCAAACCGGCGGGCGATCATTTTGACTACTTCGTCGGGTAATTCAATCCCACGCAGTTCAGCCTTTTTCCGCACAATGGCGTAGCGCGTTTCATAACAGGGTTTGCCAACCGGTGCGATCATGCCGTTGCTGAATCGCGATACCAGCCGCTGTTCCAGATCAGGAATTTCTGAAGGGTGGCTGTCGCTGCTTAAGATAATCTGGCGGCCCTGCTGAAATAGCGCATTAAAAGTGTGGAAGAACTCTTCCTGGGTGCGTTCATGACCTTTCAGAAAATGAATGTCATCAACAATCAGCACATCGACGCTGCTACGGTAAATGTTCCGGAACTGCATCATATCGCCGGATTGCACGCATTCCATGAAATGATTGACAAAATTATCACATGACAGATACACAATTCGCATATCCGCGCGGCGCTTCAGCAATTCCTGACACGTGGCCTGAAGAAGATGGGTTTTCCCCAAGCCCGGCGCACCGTGAATAAATAACGGGTTGTAGCTTTTACCCGGCTGGGCAGCCACGGCCATGCACGTGGCATGGGCGAGTTGATTGGTGGGCCCGACGACGAAATTATCAAATACATAATCCGGGGATAAAATAACGTCATTGTAAATATTGGCCAATTTGGTGGGTGCGCCCCCCACGGTGCCGCAGATAAAATTAACGGTTACCAGCTTGCCCGTGACCGCTTGAATCGCTTCATTAAAAATATCGCGACACCGCATGGTGAGATATTGCTGCTGCACCGACGATCCACAGCGGACGGTCAAGACGCCCGAGTTAAAGTCCATCGGCGAAAGTTCGGAAAACCACTGTCGCACCATCGCGGAATGTAGGTTTTTGATATAGGTAATGACCTCATTCCAAACGCTTCGCGCGCTGGTGAGATTGTCCAGATTTGACATAACCCGGCTCCTAATTTTCCGGTTGCACCAAGGCGCAAAGCGCCTCATGCCTTACGACCATGCGCAACGGCCGATCCGGAAAAGCCTGAAGAAATTTTACAATTTATTAGGTTCGCATCCTGCTGGGAAAATCATCATGTTCCAAGACTGAAATATCCAGTCCCAGCATTGCATGAGATACCGGCTTCATTCACTTCCACCCGGTCAAACCTCCATGCGTGACCGGCTTACATGTTCTTCCATTCCAGCCTCTTTGCGTGCCTGCTGGGCCGCAGCTTACGCTGCCGGCCACAGTACACGCACAGAGGCGTTGATATCAGCGCGTTTGGCGTTCACCGCACACGCTTAACTACAGGTAACAAAGATACGCATGAGCCGACGCGCTGTCAATGGTAAATCTTAACACATTCAAAACCCGCTGTTTACAAGCACATTCTGCCTGCCGCTTGATCCATCCGGGCACAACACTGCACAACGGCCGGGGAAAGTGTTACTGAATTTTTTCACACTCTAGTGTTCCTTGACATTTAGCGATCCAAGCCTGCCGTGAAGCGTGGGACCTGCGCAGTGCTTTTTACATACCGAGTTCTATACGCATATATATTTACATTGCTCAACGCAATAGCGTGCGCCCGATCATGCGCCTGTCATGGCTTCGGAGCCGTATTTACGCAGCCGCAGATAGCGTTGATCCACCAGATCTTCTGAGGAGACGGTTTTAAGTTCCCTTAATGCCCGGTCGATGTAACGTTCCAGGGCTTCCGCGGCGGCGCGAGGATTGCGATGTGCCGCACCGAGCGGTTCACGTATGACATCATCAATAATGCCCGTCTGCCTGAGTTCTTTGCTGGTAAGTTTCAAGGCTTCAGCGGCTTCGGCGGCATTGTCGGAACCCTTCCATAATATGCCGCTGCATCCTTCCGGTGATATCACGCTGTACCATGCATATTGCAGCATCGCCAGGCGGTCTCCCACGCCAATGCCCAAGGCTCCGCCCGAGCCGCCTTCACCGATGACAATACATATAATCGGCGTGGGCAAAAGGGCCATTTCCCGCAGATTCAACGCAATGGCCTCCGCGACGCCGCGCTCTTCAGAACCTAATCCGGGGTAGGCTCCGGGCGTATCAATAAAGGCCACAATGGGCAATTTGAATTTTGCCGCCAGTTGCATTTTCAACAAGGCCTTGCGATACCCTTCCGGATGGGCGCAGCCGAAATTGCAGGCGATTTTTTCCTTGGTATTTCGCCCTTTCTGATGGCCTACCAGCATCACCTTATGACTGCTGATTCTGCCGGTACCGGTCACAATAGCTTTGTCATCACCGTATCGACGATCGCCGTGGAGTTCTTCAAATTCCTTGACAATAAGATCAATGTAATCGCGGGTCTGCGGTCGGCCGGGATGCCGGGCCACCTGCACGGTTTCCCATGCGGAAAGATTGTCATAGGTTTTTTTCATCAGCGCTGTAAGGTTGTCCCGCAAACGCATAATTTCGGTGTTGTAATCGACGCCCTTTTGTTCCTGTATCACCACCAGTTCCTGAATCTGCCGCTCTAATTGCAGCATGGGCTGCTCAAAGCTCAGGCCCAGTTGGGCGCCGCGTGGCGCAGCGGGGGCAGCGGCCTGGGGTGGTTCCGTTTTCTCCACGGCGCGTGACGCCCTGGAAGCTGCCGGCGCAACACCGCTGCTTTTTTTGGTTGTGGATTGTCTGCTATTTTTACCGCGTGCAGTTGCCATCGTTGACTCCTGTTACCAATTAGTGCGCTGCATTGCGCTGTAGGGTGGATTTTATCACCCCGGGCGGAAGTTCACCAATTACCAGCGTATTGGATATCGCCCGAAGAGACATTTTCGCTTGAGGCATGATAGAACTCAAATGGGGGATGGGCCAGTCGATGGGCCGGTCGGGCTTGCCGATTTTAAGGCATTGTCGATAATTCAACCTGCGGAAGCGGCGAAGGTTGTTGGTGCGGCCCGATTCCTGTTATTAAGCCGCAGAGCTTAAGCAAAAAACAGCCGGCATCACGCCCTGCTGCTCATCGGCCGCTTCATGGCCCATGTGGCAGGGACCTTGGACAGGGCGTGTGCGGCAATTAAAGGCGACGGAATTATGGCTTTACCCAATAAACCTAAACCTCTGCCCGTGCTGCGGTTTGCTGGAATCATTGCGGGGAACGACGCGATGCTGGCGGCGGCCCGGCAACATCTTTCGCAATGTTATGGCCCCATGGATGATCAATCAGAAATCATCGACTTTAATTTTACCGCTTACTATGAAGATCAAATGGGAACGGGCCTGCTGCGGCAGTGGGTGCGCTTTGCCACACTTTGTGAGCCGCAGTTGCTGGCCCAGTGCAAGCTGGAAACCAATAGGGCCGAAGTGCTGCTGGCGGGGCAATTTCCCGGTGCAGCCCCGCGACCGATTAATATTGACCCGGGATATGTTTCACGCACCAAAGTGATTTTGGCCACCACCAAAGATCACAGCCACCGCGTTTATCTGGGAGAAGGAATTTTTGCGGAGGTAACGCTGCATTGGACCGCGACAGGCTGGGCACCGTGGCCGTGGACCTACGCGGATTACCGCACGCCCACGGCGCAGGAATTTTTTCTCCGGTGCCGGGAAGCGTACGTAAAACAATTGCCGGCGGCGGCTGGTGCGCTGTAAATCTGCCGGGCGGCAAATGGCCTGATTCTTTGAGGTTCATGGATGCTTGAAATCGCACTGGGACTATTTTTCAGCAGTTTGGTGCTCTGCGTGCTGGGCACGGCGGTGGTGCGGCGCTATTCGGCGCGCATCGGGTTAATTGATCAGCCGGGATTGCGCAAGGTTCATGATGCTCCCATCGCCCGCAGCGGGGGCATTGCCATATTCTGGGCCATTGGGATTCCGTTAATTATTGGCATTGCCGTCGCCGGTTTGTTCGCCCATAAGCCGCTGGAAAATTATTTGCCAGCCTCCGTCCGCGTATATTTGCCGGGCTTGGCGGCCCATCGGCTACTGGCATTGTGGCTGCTGATCTGCACGCTGGGAATTCATATTCTCGGGCTGGTGGATGATCGTCATGCCATGCGGGCGGTGCCGAAACTGCTGTGGCAGTTGCTGCTGGCGACAGCCTTGGTTGGCGGTGGGGAATGTATTCAAACCGGTGGATTCCGGGTGCTGACATTTATGGATCATCTTTTCCCCGGCGGAGAACTGCTTTCCGCGGTGGCCAGCGTGCTGTGGATTGTCGTGCTTACCAATGCGTTTAATTTTATGGACAACATGGACGGCTTGTCGGCGGGTGTGGCGGCGATATGTGGTTCGCTCTTTTTTATCGGTGCTGTGCAAACGCACCAGTGGTTTATCTGCGGTTTGCTGTTGCTTTATGTCGGCGCGGCGACGGGCTTCCTGTTCCATAATTTTCCGCCGGCAAAAATATTTATGGGCGACGGCGGCAGCATGGTGCTGGGATTTTTTCTGGCCGCGTTGACCATTCGCACAACGTTTTACGCCGGCCACGGGCGCTGGTATGCGGTACTTATGCCGCTGGTGGTGGCTGCGGTTCCGCTGTACGATTTTGTGGTGGTATGCCTGTTGCGGCTACATCGGGGCCGCAGTCCGTTTTTAGGGGATACTAATCATTTTTCACATCGGCTTACGCGGCATGGCTTTACCAAGCGCGGAGCGGTGCTGGTGATTTATGCGGTAACACTGGCCAGCGGATTGTCGGCCCCATTGCTGGCCCAGGCCAACGGATTTGAGGCGGTGATTATCGCCGTGCAGTGCTTAAGCGTGTTAACCATTGTGGGAATTCTGGAACGCCTGGGAGAGCATGTGCAATGAATCAGGCGCAACGCAACACTGTGGCGTGGGTGGCGCTGGCGGCACTCCTGGTGATCCTGTGCGTGCGCCTGACCACACCTGAGCCGATCGGCGATGGGGTCTGGAGTGGAAGCGTGGCATTTTTGCACACGGGTGCCTCGACGGTGGGCAACCTGACCGGGCCGGCGGAGGTCATGGGATTGGGGGTTTTATCGCTGCTGATCTGCGGGGTGGCGCTGTTGGCGAGAGAATCTATTTCCGCAGGCAAGTGGTTGCAACTGGGCGTGATTGCATGGGTGCTGGCGGCGGCGATTGCGGCGATTTTCACAGCGGCCAATCGGTTTGCCGCTCTGGTTGGGGTCTTTGATCTGGGCATGGCGCTATTGGCTGGATGGACCGCGGGAATTTTATGCCATACGCCGCAACGACAACGATTGGTCATGGCCGTGCTGGTAGGTTTGCTGTGCGCAGTAACGGTTAAAGGCCTGTATCAGCGGTATGTGGAAATTCCGCAGACGATTCATTATTTTCAAACGCATCAAAAGCAGTGGCTCCGCCAATCCGGCGTGCAAAACAACAGTGCCCAGGTGGAATTATTTATCAGCCGACTGCAAAGCCGGGAAGTCAGTGGATTTGGAATTTTAAGTGACGGCTTCGCGGAAACATTATGCCCTCTATTGCTGGTAGGCTTGGCGCTGGCCCTGGCGGGGTTGTTATCCAAGCCTGTCGCAACCACGGTGCCGGCAACTCCGACAACGCCGGGCAAAAAAATCTCCGGCAAAGCCTCCAGTGCGCGAAAGCAACCCCGAGCGGGGGATGTGAATTTGCCGGATCATCTGGTGCTGGGTGTGGTGCTGTTGCTGGTTTCTCTGGCGGGCGTTGCAGTACTGGTATTTACCGGCAGCAAAGGAGGGGCGGCGAGTTTTGTCATTTGCATCGCGGTTCTGGCGGGAGCTTGGTGGAAGCGAACCTGGCTCGCTGGGCATAAGCCGTTGGCTGTGGCGGCGGTATTGGTGCTGGCGATTACCGGGGCATTGGGACTATTTACCTATGGCATGATACATCATGGCTTGCCCACCAAGGACCTGCTGTATCGCTGGGATTACTGGACGGGAGCCGAGCGAATGATCCAGCACCATCCACTGACAGGTGTAGGGTTGAACAATTTTGGATACCACTATACGCAATTCAAACCTCCCAGTGCGCCGGAAGATGTTAAAGATCCGCACAATATGTTTATCCGCATTGCGGCAGAGGCGGGAATTCCCGCCGCGATTGGTTTTGTAGCGCTGGTATTGTGGGGGTTTTTAAGCACGTTGCGGGAGAAAGCTGAACTTTCCAATGAAAAAAATCAGCGGTCGCTGCCCATGATGGGGTTGATCGTTTTGGCGCTGGTCTGGTGGGCTGGACGATTGGCGGTCGATCATCCGGGATTTGGTGCCAGGGGCGTGGCGACTTATCAGTTAGCACTCTGTGCGCTATACGCGGGGGCGGCGGTCGGGGGAATGCTGCTGGCGAACCGGCTTTTGCGTGTCATCGATCCGCGGTATCAGAGGATCGTGGCTAACGCGACAGTTCTGGGGGCGGCGGGAATGGTGCTTTATGATCAGATTAACATGGCCTTGGCCACCGGCCCGACGGCGATGCTTTTCTGGATTATTCTTGGGGCATTCGCCGCCGGGGGTGCAGGCAAGCCGCCCGGAGAACTGAATTCTGCCGGGAAACCGCCCAATACATTCAGTGCCATCGCCGGCATGATTCTTGGTGGGGCATTATGTATTTTCGCAGTTATTCTGACGATAGCGGTGTGGGTACCAACCGTGCGCGGAACGTTTCCGTGGGATTCATCCCTGTACCGCCACGCGTATAAGCGGGCGCTGGCCCAACGCGATTGGCCGCAGGCGCTTAAGGCGGCCGATGCGGTATTAGCACGTGATACACGATCGCAGGGGTGGTTGCAGCGGAAAATCGGCGTAGAGATGGAAATGGGGATAAATCCACGCCGGGCGGTACTTAAATTGCTATCGATAAACCGTACTGATGCACGGGTGCGTTTGCCCTATGCCCTGACCAGCCGAGCGGGCCTGACGGTACCACAGCGGCTTGCGCAATTGAAGCTTGCGTTGCAACTCAACAGCGACTTGCCCAGAACTGAAGTTCAGCGCCTATCCCCTCAGGAGGTGGCGGAGATTAACACCCAGATCAAAAAATTAAAGGCCGTAAGGTCCAGGAGCCTGTCCCAGTAAACACCAGGTTGCGACGGCGTAATTTAGTGCACCGTGGTGATAACCCGGTGGTTGTCCTGCGGGCCGAGGTTACGGGTTATGGGGGACAGGTTACAGACAGTTTACCCTGCCGGGCAGAATAGGAGGGCGGCGACGCTTCCAGGACGTGACAGTGACACCTGTAACCTGTAACCCCGTCCGCCCCGGCGGCACTGGATCAACCACCGGATTACCATCCGGTGCTCCCGGGCAGCATTGCGTCATGGAGCACCATGGTGATAACCCGGTGGTTGTCCTGCGGGCCGAGGTTACGGGTTACGGGGGACAGGTTACAGGGCAGGTTTACCCTGCCGGGCAGAATAGGAGGGCGGCGACGCTTCCAGGACGTGACACCTGTAACCTGTAACCCCGTCCGCCCCGGCGGCACTGGATCAACCACCGGATTACCATCCGGTGCTCGACAATAAGCGACAACGCGGGCGTACCTGACACGGATGGTACAGCCGCATCACACAAACGTTGCGTAGAACGGGAATTCCGCCGGCAATGTTGTGGGTGAAAATCAGGAATCGGTTTGACGAAAATGCGTTTTACGCCATGCGGTACATGCGTTCGCGATTTTCGGCGTGCTGGGCCGCCAGTTCCACGTAATGCTGATTGTTGTAGCGCATGTCGGTTAATTCTGCTTCTCTTACCGGCCGGACTATTTTTGCCGGTACACCCATGACGGTTTGCCCGTCGGGAATCACCATTCCCGGTGAGACCACTGCCCCGGCTGCGACAATGCAGTTTTTCCCCACCACCGCCCCACCAAGAATGACCGCCTTCATGCCGATGAGTGTTCCCTCTCCTACGGACGCACAATGCACGACGGCACCGTGACCAATGGTTACGTTGTCACCAATGACCAGGGGCTGGTTATAGTCACAATGCAACACGGAATTTTCCTGCACGTTGACCGCATGGCCCAGGCGAATGGGCGCGACATCCCCGCGGATCGTTACGCCAAACCAGATACTAGAGTCCGCGCCCAGGGTCACATCGCCGCAGATTACGGCATTGCTGGCCTGCCAATGTTGGTCAACACGTTGCATCCAAGCGTTGCTAATATAGTTGCTCATGGGTCTATTATGCCCCAAAAAACCGTCTGATAAAAGTCATTTTTTTTCACATTTATTCGTATAAGCGATTAAATGGCGACGTTTGGCTGGGAAAACGTATAAACCTGCGAAATAAAAAATCGTAAAAAAAATCTTCCGTTTCGACTTTTTAATTGCTATACTCTAGGAAACCATGTGTGGTTGCCTGTCGTATGGGATCTCATGGTGACGTCGGCAGCGGGCTGCGGGCTTAATTCCGCAGCCACCAACGCTGGAAAAACGGTAGTGACCGACGTCCCATAAAGGGGTCCGCAGCACCGGTGGTATTGGAGGGTGTTTTTTTGGAGCTGAAAATGCGAATTTCGCGAATAAAAATAGGATTGTGAAATAAAGATACAAAGTTAGACGCTTTGTGTATATAATGCGTAAGGTTGGGCTGAGGCCAAAACAAGTGCCATCGATCCAACTTTTGATTTAAAACAATGGAATAAGATGGCAAACAGGATGTTTGCCCGAATTTTAATGAGGTAAAGGCGTATGAAAAGCCCCAAAGAATTAACCATGAGTGTTCATCACAAGAAACCGCGCAGTGCCGGCGTCTCCGTGCTGGTGTATGACCGTCCCCTGCATCCGGAATTGATTTCCGCAGATATTCGCCGCGCCCGCGCGGTAGGTGAATTTGATGTCAATATCTGGCTGTTAAGCCAGGGCGGCCACATGTTGGCCATTACCGGCCCGCACACCGTTTGTGAGCTTTGCTGCTTTCCGAATAAATCTCTTCCGGAACGCGGGCTGCTGGAACGCATTCCGTGCAAGGGCGACAAACTTTATGATGTCGCCCTGGGCGAAACCCATCATTATTACCTGGCCATTAATGAAGAGCACGTGACCGATACGCTTTTTGAAAATTCGGTTGCCGAGTTGCTCCGCATTGCCGAGGAACAAAATGGCGTGGTTTCACATCGGAAAAATGAGTTGGGTGAAACCGTTGGTTTATCGGTCGTAGTGACGCAGTTGCACCGGCGGGCCGTGCATATTGAGGGGTTCCACCTACTCAATGACGCCCATGTACTGGTACGCACGCAATCCGTGGTAGAGCCTACCCGATAATCTGCTCCCCACCAGAAGCGTGTTCCGCCCCTCTGCGGTGTGGGCTTCTCGCAGTACCATCCGTGTCAGGTACGTCATCGTCGCCGCTTCTTATAGAGCACTCGATGGTAATCCGTGTCGCCGGGGCGGACGGGGTTACGGGTTACAGAGGAGTTAGGAGTTAGAAGTTTCTGGAAGCGTCGCCGCTCTCCTATTCTGCCCGGCAGGGTAAACCTGCCCGCTCCCTGTAACCTGTCCCCCGTAACCCGTAACCTCGGCCCGCAGGACAACCACCGGGTTACCACCACGGTGCGCTATGGCGCGATGCTCCCTCAAGAGACCAAAAATCATGCCGTCGCAACCCGGCCATTACTGGGACAGGCTCTCAGGGGACTTCTGCGCAGCGGCTTTGTTAAAAAGTGCCTGTAAAATAAATCAGCGGCGAAGAGCCACGTGAACGTGCCAATCGCCGCTGATTAAAGGAGGCTTAGTCAATTTAGCAGACAACCGCATGGCGGCTGTCAGGAGGTTATGATTTCGGCTGACCAGGCTTTTTTCAGCCAGCCTTGGGGAATACGCGTCGTCCCGGTAGGGTCGGCCAGAGTTTCCTCAAATTCCGTTCCAACCCGATAGCCGCCCTCCGGCAATTGCCGGCAAAAGCGTACAAGGCACAAAACCAACATGCCGCCACCTTCGCGGAACTGCAAAGGTGCAACAACATATTCGTTTTCCTGCAAGCGTCGGCGGGTTAAAAACCCCATTCCTTTTAGCGAAACATCTTCGGTATGCACACGAAAAGCCGCACTCCGGGGACGTTCCGGTCGCGGCAGACGCTTTAACCACATGATCTGTTGCACGGGCCGCCGCCGATGCCGTCGGCCCAGAGATTCCCCCTCATTCTTCAAATTTTCAATAATTTGAAGAATCTGTTTCCGCTCAACAGTAGATAAGTTCGTAGCGCTCAACGCACTGCTCCGCACAGTATTCTTGCCAACCGATATGTTATCGAACCAAGAGCCTCAAAAAGTTTATCAATTCTTTGCAGAATTTAGTTAGAGAGAATCTTTAATCCTTTTTGTTCGCGCGAGCCGATAGAGTCGGATAGGTTTCGTGTTGTGTGGGTCTTTATTCTATAAATTGGTTGTCGAAATTGGCCAAGCCACCCGTGAAAACGGAGGCTGTGCAACGCCTCGAATACGGATTTTTCAATGTATGGATCTCATTGGCCCCTCTGCTGGGGGATGCGGCCGCTTCACCCTTCGCACAGGTGCCGCGGTTATAAATTGCTGCGGGTGCTGGTGCATAAATCTCATTTTCGCGTTGTAAACTCTAACCATTTGTTTAGTTGCGTACAGTTCAGGATATCCGAGCGATGGAAAATACGCGGGAATCCAAATCTGGAAGGGGCCCTCTGATCTGCCGGAAAATTTATCGTTGTCGCTGGCACCCGCGATCTTGAATATCCGAAGCTTACCTTGCCGAAAATCATGTAGTGCGCGTTCGGCACCCATATAGCTGGCAAGTCCAAAGGTTTGTTGCTGCCATAGGTAGTTAAGCCAGTATTCCCGCATCAGGAAGCTCAGGGATACGAGCAGGGCGAGTGCATTAAGCACCAAGGCAATCCTAAGAACTCTCCTGCCATTCATGTCAATGAACCCCTTTTTGCGAGATCGGTAAGGCTCAACAAATTATAATGGTCCCCCATAATAGCGTAAAGGGAAAGGCGCTATTTCTGTATTGCGCGCCGCGTTTTTCTGGTTTTTCTGGTTTTTTTGCTTCCCGTGCCACCAGTGATTAAAATGATGGGTTCTGTAACTTTAGGAACAGGCGGTTCGGTTATGAGCAAAACGGTGTGGATGGACGGGCGACTGGTTCCTATGGAGCAGGCGGCGGTGAGTGTGTTTGATCACGGGCTGCTGTATGGCGATGGGGTGTTTGAAGGCCTGCGACAATACAATGGGCGGGTTTTCCGGCTCGCGGATCACCTTAAAAGGCTGTACAACTCGGCTAAAGCCATTCGCCTGGAGATTCCCCTTTCTCAGCATGACCTGGGCGAAGCGGTGGCCGCCACACTGCAGGCCAACCAACTCACTGATTCCTATATCCGCCTGCTGGTGACACGGGGCGTGGGGGCCTTGGGCATTTCACCGGCGACATGCAGCCATCCTTCGATTTTTATCATTGCCGATTCCATTAAAATGTATTCGGAAGAAACGTACCGCAACGGCATGGCCATTATTACCGCCAGTACCCCGCGCATTGCCGCCGCGGCTTTATCACCAAGAATTAAAAGTCTCAATTATCTCAATAACATCATGGCCAAATGGGAAGCCATTGATGCCGGCGTGCCGGAGGCGGTGATGCTCAACCCGCTGGGCTTTATCTGTGAATGCACAGCTGACAATATTTTTATTGTGCGGGACGGCCAATTGTTAACACCGGCGGAAGAAAGCGGCATCCTTCTGGGTATTACCCGCGAAGTCGTGCTGGAACTTTCCGTGGCTGCCGGTATTCCAACCCGGCAATCGAATCTCACCCGTTATGATTTATACACCGCTGATGAATGTTTCCTCACCGGCACGGGTGCGGAAGTGGTGCCCGTCACCAGTGTAGATAAACGCCTGATCGGCGACGGCAAAGTTGGACCGATCACCCGGCAACTCACCAGCGCGTTTCATCATTATGCGCGCCACAGCGAAAATACAACTGCGCATCCAACGATTGCGGCGCGGGAAAAGCTCCCCAGCGGGGTGTAACAGGCGCGGAATTCTTCAACGGCAGATAAATCTGCCGGCTAACATTCACCTGTAAATGCAACCTGTAGCTCATAATCTTTCGTGTGGTTTTATTCCGCGTGGAAGGCGATTACAATGCGCTTTGTTGTATTTTGTTTTGTCCGCCCATGTGATCATCTAATCGGACGAGAAGCTATGCCGATATCGCTTGAAATTATGCCGCTGGAACCAGTGACTCCGGCTCCGCCACCGCCAAAAACCATGGTCGTGCGCTATGGGTACCTGAAACTGATAGGGGAATTTCAAAGTGATGTAAAAGAAAAAGTGGGCTGCGGGTCGCGCATGGTGGTGCGCTCCAGCCGGGGCGTGGAAATGGCGGAAATGCTGACAACCGTCTGCGGCAACGGAGGGTGTAATAAATCCATCACGCGCGACAAACTGCTGGATTATGTTGAGCAGTCAGGCGGGAAAGATTTTCCATTTTCCGACAGCGGCCGGGTTTTGCGCGTGGCCACCGCACAAGATATTGCCGAGCAGGCTCGGTTGGACAGCCAGCGCGCCCACTACTTAAAAATATCACGCAGCATGGTGGAGGTGCACCGTGTTCCGATGAAAATTGTGGATGTGGAATTCCTCTTGGGCGGCGAAAAGGTGGTCTTTTATTTTCTCAGCGAACACCGCGTGGATTTCCGGTCTTTAGTGCGGGATATGGCGCATCAGTTGCATGCGCGAATTGATCTGCGGCAAGTCGGTGCGCGCGATGAAGCCCGGCTGGTGGCGGATTATGAAAAATGCGGCCAGCACTGCTGCTGCAAACAATTTCTCAAGGTGCTTACGCCGATTTCCATGCGCTCTGCCAAAGTGCAGAAAGCCACCTTAGATCCGGCAAAAATCAGTGGTCGCTGCGGACGCCTGATGTGCTGCCTGCGTTATGAAGACGAAACGTATGAAGACTTGCGTAAGCGATTGCCGCGGAAACATTCCCGTGTCCGCACTGCCGAGGGTGAAGCATGGGTGATGGACGGCCAAATACTTACGCAGTTGGTACTGGTGGAATATGACAACGGCAATCGGGCGGCGGTGCCGATGGAAAATATTGTAGCCTTTGATGTGCCAAAACCCTTGAATGCCGAAGGGCGAGCTAAGCAATTTCCCGGCGATGGCGAAAATGCCGCCCCGGCCCTACCGCGTTCCGGCCAGAACCCGCGAAAGCCCGGCGATCAGGGACAAAATCGTCCCGTTTCTGGTCCGCAAAATAGACCGCCTTCGGCCCCGCCGCGGCCCCGCACCGATACGCCCGGCAAGTCAGTGCAACGCAACGCCGGCAATCAAAACGCCGCTGGCCAGGGCAAACATTCCGGCAACACCGGTCCCCGAAACCAACCGCGCCAAGGGCAAAATCAGCCGCCGCGCCCCAAGCCCAATGCCGATTCCAACGTGCCGCCACCCCAGCCGCCGCCGATGGAGCCTTGACGCACGTTGAAACCTGCAGGCACTGATCCGGACAGCGCCGGTGGTTGGTTGATTTGCAATCCATAAACACGAGGAACTAAGTCATGGCCAAGTGGCTTCTGAAAACCGAACCCGATGACTACAATTTTGAGAACTTGCTGCGTGATGGCAAGACCGTCTGGAATGGCGTAAATAATAATCTGGCGTTGAAATACCTGCGGCAAATAAAAAAAGGTGACGCCCTGATGATCTATCATACCGGTACGCAAAAAGCAGTCGTGGGATTGGCTGTGGCGGCATCGGATGCCTACAGTGATCCCGCAGGTGATAGTCCAAAACAGGCGGTGGTGGATATTCAAGCGGGAGCAAAACTCCGCTTTGCCGTCACGCTGGCCGCAGTCAAAGCGGACCCGCGGCTGGCGCAGTTTGAACTGCCTCGGCTTGGTCGGTTATCGGTTATGCCGGTGCCGGAGGACATTTGGAAAATAATTTTAACCCTGGCGGAACTGCCCCCGGCAAAATAATACCAAGTTATGCGTCAATGGAGTGACAATGCTGCCCAACCGGCAAGACAAATCCTGGGTGCTTTCCACAGCACTGATAATTATTCCGATTCTGCTGGTAATACTGGCGCTGTGGCTTTGGCCGTTGATGCGGAATGTTTACAGCCTGCCGGATTCCGCAGTTCCCACGTATCAGAAAGCATTGGATCACGCGGTACCGCCGGGGACCGGTCGCGTGACGCGCACCGCGGTTATCGAGCAGGCATTGGCTGAAATATTGGGCCAATTAAGCGATATTGCAGCCCTGCCCGATTCGCAACAATCCGCGCCTTTACAGGATATGCTTCGGTATAATGCCCAAGTGGGGCGATGGGCCGGGGCGGTGATGACCTTTCGGCGCTCCGGGCGTGTGGCCTTGTTCAACTGGGGTTTACGCAGCGCAAATTTGCCGATTGTTAATCACGTGTTTTCAAGATGGTCATTCCAACGCATCGCCGCCTTAAACGCTTTGGCAAAAATCTCCGGGCCGGACGCCGACGCCATGATACTGCGACTGCTGCATGACCGAGTTTTTGCAGTGCGCTTAGCGGTAATGGCGGAGCTATATAATCGGCGGCCCACAGTGGCGGAAATGGCCCTTCTGCGGCAATGGGCGACAGGGAAAAACCTGAGCGGCTTGGCCAAACCCCGCCGCTGGAAAATGTTTCTATTTGGACGCGAGGCGGTCAATGCCACGCCGGTGCTTTACCGAATGAACAGGCAAAGTAATCTGGCTGACACCCGCCAGTTCGCCGCCGCACTTTTAGCGCGATGGAGCCAGCCCGCAACGGCACCAGCCAAGGCCACCACACAATCGGTGGAAAGTGCTGCCGCGTCCATGCCGGCACCCGTGATAGTTCATGGCCGTGCAAAAGCCGATCGGGCGGGGCCAAAGGTGGGCATGAAGTCGGTGCGAGAAGCGATTACCGAGCTGGGGCGTGTCGGCGCGGTGGCAAAACAGGTGAAAGCAACTTTAGCGGCAGAGTACCGCATCCTGATCACGATTGCGACTGCTATGCCCTGGCAGAAGCAGCTATCACAAATTATGGCGTTCAATGCTGCCATGTCCCGATGGATTTATCTTATTGCACAGCTTCCGCCACAACAACGGCAGGCCCTGTTAAATTGGGCGCGATTCCGCACGCAGGATGTGGAACTGCTGCGCCTGGTGATGGCACAACAATGCAGCCAACGATTGCGCGCTGCAGCCATCGCCCCAAAGTTGCACGGCGCCGAGCAAGTCTGGCTGGTGCACCGGCTGCTGATGGATCAAAGCGTTACGGTGGAACTCACCATGCTGCATGAACTATGGAAACTCCGCCCCTCCGCCCCACTGCGGAAAATGTTGATTCACTGGACCAACCTTGAACCACTACCCAAAGGCCACACCCCCCAGGTCATCAATTTCAACGGCAAAACATATACCGTGAACCGCACCATATCTCTGAATCGCTACCGCACCGCCCGCCGCATCGGCACCCTGCTGCTGCAGCGCTGGAAAAAGCCAACCCCGTAACCCCCCACCGTAAATCACGCCCTTTCCTTCGCTGCCTCTTGTGAATTAACGTTTTTCATGCTCCGAATACATTGAAGCGATTTTTTTCACAAGGAGGCAGAGAAGGGGATGGAGCAACGGGAAATATTTACACCTGATCCGCCAGCCAGGCGGCGATTGCGGTGGCCGGTGTGGATGTCGCCGGAAGGGCGATATCGCTTAGCAGCACCGGCAACTTTTCAGGATCGGCCGTAATAACGCCATGCGAGCCTTTGACCAGTTTGGCGTCTTGTGCAATACACTTACGCGCGGGATCAAAAAATAATTCGCGCGGGTCATAGCCCGGTTTGCGATGAATATCCACGGAAAACTGCCAGAGCGGTTTTTCGGAATCGTTGTGCCACCAGTCATGGGCGAACCATGCGTCCGATTTTGATAATACAACCAATTGTCCGGCCCGGGGCGTGTTGAGGCCCAGACGGGATTGTTCTTCCACGCTCTGGGCGATGGTTCCCACGCCCGCCAGATCGCGCAGGGCTTTGTGCGTTTGTTCTACCGCGTCCGGCGCGCAATAAACATACGCGATCTGATGATCCACCATGGCCACGGCTCTGCTGGCGACAAAATCAATAAGCAGCTTGCCATCATTGTCCGGGCGGGTTTTCAGCAACCCTGCATCACGCAACGCCTGATTGGGGAAAATTGTTTGAGAAACCGCGTTCATGCCATAGTCGCCGGCGATCATGGGAATGCCGCCGTCGCTGCGCACCATTTCCACCAGAGGAGCCAGCAGCGCCGCAACATCGGCGGCATCTTTGGCTACGGCGGGATGATCAGGCCCCAGCCGCTGCAGGTTGTAATCCAGGTGTGGCACATAGACCAGTTGCAGGTCCACGGGATCATGTCGCCAGACCTCCATCGCGGCATTGATAATCCATTGAGAACTCGGCAGCGAGGCCATCGGCCCCCAATAGTGGTGCAGCGGAAAAGCACCGAGCTTGGCGGTCAGGCGGGAATACAGATCTCGCGGGCGGCTGAAGCAACTGGAGACCGTTTTGCCATCCGGTGTGTGTTCCGGCTTGGGGGTCAGCACGATATCCGCGGCATCGGGCATGGACTGCTGCCAAAAAAGCATCGCGGTGCGAAGGGGCTTTCCCGCCCAGAAGCGCGGGGCTTGTAAAAGTTTATTCGACTGCTCCCAAAAACTGATTTGTCGCCGAAATTCCGGAAAGCTGTCATCATCCAATAGGCCGTGCAAAGCGGGACTGTCCTGCGTATACAGGCCGTTACAGACAATGCCATGGCCGGCGGGAGTTTTGCCGGTAGTCAGCGTAGCCTGCATGGTGGAGGTAACCGCAGGCAGAACAGGTTCTATTGTGCCGCGGTGAAAAAAGTCCGCCAACGCCCCCCCAGCGCCAGCCGCCAACTTTTGATCCAATCCGGCAACCAAAATAAAACAGATTCGAGGCATAACAACTCCGCCAAAAATATCACACCCGAATTGTAGTGGATGTAGCACGTGTCGTGAACAGGTCCCCTAATTTTTCGCCCCACCGCATTCAAAAGTTTTTTGCTTATACGCTGGCAAACGCATCCTTGGTGCTTTATCCTGTTGGCATGAAGAAAAGTGGTTATGGGATGCCATGTTGCTGGATTTACCGAGGCGAATGAACATGAAGACGGCCAAGCCGGTTGTGACTATCCCGCTGATTCGGCGAATGGTACGGCGGATCGTGGACCGCTTCGATCCTGAGCAGGTGATTCTCTTTGGCTCCCATGCGCGAGGCAAGGCCGGCCCGGACAGCGATGTGGATCTGCTGGTCGTCATGGACGTAGCGGGATCGAAGCGGGAAAAAACGCTGGAAATACGCAAGGCTTTGGGGGAATTCCACACCGCCGAGGACGTGTTGATAAGCCGCCCTGCAGAGTTCGCATGGCGCAAATTATACCCCGGCACCATCGAACGCCCTGCGTATCTGGAAGGGAAGGTGCTTTATGCCCGCCGCCGATGATCTAGCCGTCATCGTCGCTGAATGGGTGGCGCGAGCGGAAGGCGACCTAAAGACCGCGGCGCAAACTTTAAAGCTGAAATCGCAATGCCCCACGGAAACGGTTGCGTTCCACGGTCAGCAGTGCGTTGAAAAATACACCAAGGCTTTGCTTATCTGGTCGCGTATAGATTTCCCCAAGACTCACAACATCAGGCATCTGGTGGAAATGCTTCCAGAACCCAGTAGGCCCAGTATTTCAGTGCATGACCAAAACAGCCTTACTCCGTACGCCGTCGAAGCGCGTTACCCGGGTGATTTCGAGCCGGTTTCGCTGGCCGAGGCCCGTCGAGTGGTCGCCTTGGCGCGACAGGTGCGCGGAGAAATCCGGAAATTGCTGCCACCCTCGGCGTTGCGATCAAGGCGTAAGTTAACGGGCTTGGAGTAATTAAAAATGAGTAAGATTGTCAAAAGGGTACAGCCGTGCGGTGGATTCGAGTTGGAAATCGAATTCACGGACGGCCTGCGCGGGCGGCTGGATGTGTCGCAACGTCTTTTTGGCCCGGTGTTCGAGCCGTTGCGCGACGCCAAGCTATTTGACCAGGTCTACGTTGATCCCTTCGGTGCAATATGTTGGCCCAATGGGGCGGACCTTGCCCCGGATGCTCTTTATGACAGCCTGCGCGGGGCTGCGGAAAAATAGACCGAATATCCGGGCTCCATAACGCCTGCTCCATGCTGGCTTCGGGCAAGCGACGCCCCTGCTGCTTCGATCGCTCCGGGTTCTACAGTAAAAGCCTCAACGCCCCAAAGACAGTGCTTTAGAGGTGGTCTTACCTCCTGCGTCGTGAACGGTTACCAGAATAAATGGTGTCATTCATTGCCGCTTTGAGTATACCGCCATGAAAGCATCTGTTCTGTCGGCCCCGTCCTTCTTGACCGTGGCCAATTGGGGGATTCGTTACTCTCTTGCCCAGTCCTGCCACTTTAGCCCTGCAATGCGGGAAAATTCCCGTGTGTTGGCGGTTATCACCGGGATTTTCCGGCGCAATGCCTGCCCGGCAATCAGCAGGTCGTATGCCCCGATGGGCCGCCCAGTACTTTCCAGCTGCGCACGAATTTCCCCCGCCGATCGGGCATCGTCCGCGTCAAAGGGTAATAATTCCACCGGGCCGGTAAGAAATGTTTGAAGGCGGCCTTCATTCGCTGCCTGCTGAATGCTCTTGGCAACGCCATACTACAATTCAAATGCCACCACGGTCGAAATGTATATCGTGTCCTTCCGTACAATCGACCATTGATCATACCCGGTTGCGAAGGCGGCAGTTCGGACGGGGTATCCTCTGTTGGGTAGTCAGACTTTTGCCTCTGGTTGAGCGCCAGAGCCTTTTTTAGGGCCGAAGTGCGAAGGTCGGGTTAAGCCGGATTGGAAAAAAAGGGCGGCGGAGTGATGAACTCCGCCGCCCGGGAATTTAATTGCCTTTCAGCAAGTAAAACGATCTTAGAACTGGTAGATCGCGTCGATACCAAAAGTTGTTTGGTAGTGTTTGCCGTTAAACACGGTATGGTCAGCGAGGTCTTCGCGAATTTCCGGACGAATATAGAAATTCTTACTTAAGCTGCCATTGGGGAATGGAGTAATTTTTACACCAAACGTCAGGTCGCCCATGTTGGTGTAATTTTCAATACCAAAGGGATTAATTCCAATTCCCGCACTGCCCAGGCCCGAGCCGACATAC
>JAJZDN010000170.1 GCA_021805985.1 Planctomycetota bacterium
GCTACCTTCGCACGATCCCCCGCGACCCATTGACGGGCCGGCCGCTTGTCTACAGCTGCACGGGCGGTGCTTGCAGCCTTTCCGCTGCCGACCCCATTACTCGCGATCGGCCCCGGTCAAAATTTGGTCGCGGATTAACTATTCAGTTGTGGGTACCCGCCGAACCGGTGCGTGGGAGAGATCACCCGCCGTGAAACTCAAACACTGCCAAGAGCATCTATACGGCACCCGCTACCTTTTTTCCAATGAAAGTGAAGGCTGTCACCGCGTTCTGAACGTCAGAGTCACGGGATCCAGCGGTAGGCCGCCGGCATTTTGAAAGCCAAGGTATGTGAGGCTGTTAAGGCCCAAGCGGTACGTATGGTGCGGTTCCAATTTTACCGGCAACACACAGACTTTATGGCCGTCGGTCCAATAGGGCCGCCTTCCCTGGGGACTTTTTGGAAATTCAGGGCCTCCGCCTGTCCAGGAAAATCCGGACGACATGGGCACATTGAACGTGACACGGATGGCAGTCAAACTCGGGGCCACGTTCCGTGCGCCATTGGCCGGGACCAGATTGACGATCCGAGGCTTTATGGTCAACGCCCGCTGCGCGGTGCCGGCACCGCGGGTGGTAAAGTAAATGGCCGCCGGTCTTGCCGCTACACCGTCGGCGCTGCGAAAGTTCATGAAGCTTGGGGAATTGATGCCCACACGGTAATAACGGGCAGCTTGCAATCTTACGGGCAAAACACAGGTGCGAGCGTTGCGCCAGTGCGGGCGCAGACCCGGAGGATTCGGCGGAAAGTACGGCGGGCCGCCGGTCCATGAAAATCCCTTCGCCATATTCCGGTCAAAGGTAACCGTGATCTCTGTGATTTTGGGATCCACACCGGTTGCTCCGATCCGCGGAAACGTGGCGATGATTTTCGGCCACGGGCCGGAAGCGGGCGCAACGGTTACAGCTCCGGCCGCAACCCGCTGCGGCGGTGTACCGGCTAATCCTGCGAGCATCAGTCCGGCCAGCGCCAGGCCGCTGAACAATGCCGCCGCCATCACCGGGCACCGGTCGGTTTTTCTGAATTTGGCAATCATGTGAATCCTCGCTTTCATTTGGCTTTTGCTTTCCCATATACCGGCCATGCCCGGCGACACAGCCGGGCAGTGGAAACGTTCGAGTACTTTAATAATGGTTCGCCCGTAAGCCTGATTATCGCTGCCGCCGCGGCGTGACAGGGCCAGAGCATCGCAGGCGGCTTCCCGGTCGCTTTGCATGCGATGGAAGGCGTACCACGCCCAGGGATTGAACCAGTGCAGCGCCAGGGCCAGCGTCGTCAGCCAGTTCACCGGGATGTCCAGGCGTTTGACATGTCCTACCTCGTGCAGGAAAACAAAGCGCAGCTCCGCACTGGAAAAACTTTCCGTGAAGCCGGCAGGCAGCAGCAAACGCGGCCGCACGAAGCCATACAGCACCGGGCCGCCCACGGCGGCGCTTTGAATCACGGCCAGCGGAGTATGAACCCGCATTTCCTGCTTGCAATCCTCCAGCACATTCAGCGCCGCAGCGTCAGTCAGCGGACGCTGGTGCCGTATCTTGCGTCGTGTCCGCCATCCGGCACCCAGCTGTCCCGCCAGCAGCGCTGCGGCACCGGCAAGCCAGATTCCAGCCAGCAAATTCTGCCATTGAGCCAGCCAGAACAGCGCGGCCCGACCGGTTTTGTCAGCCAGCGCGGCAATAGGACCGCCGACAGTGGACACGGAAGGGTCTCCGACGCCCCGTGCTCCGGACAGTGCCGCAGTCGCGGGGGACGCGGGGGCAAGGCCAATCCGCGCCTGACGCGGAAGCAGACGCAACAGATTAAGCGACGCCGGCAGCGGCAAGGGCAGCACCAAGCGGAGCACCACCAAGAGCCAGAACGCGTGACGCCATTTTGGAGCCAGCCGGTTGCCAAAGAGCCGCAGGACCAGCAGCACCAGCAGTACCAGCACCGTCGCTTCCAGACTGGCCATCAGCACGGAGAAAAACATGAGATGGAGGGTATTCAACACAGTGCTCATGACGGCCCCTGTTCCTCCAATAAGCGTTTTAACTCCCGGATTTCCCGGGCGGAAATCTTGCCGTTTTCAACAAAATGCGCCAGCATCGGCTGCAGCGCTCCATCGAATACCCGCTGAAGAAATCGTTCGCTCGCCAAGGTAGTACAATCGGCTTGGCTGACCAGCGAGCGGTACAGGTAAGCCCGTCCTTCCTTGCGGAAGTCAAGGGCCTTCTTGGCGACCAGACGACCCAGGAACGTCTTAATCGTTTTGGGGTGCAAGGCGGGATCGGCGCGGACCAGAACCGAAATGACCTCATTAGCCGAACACGGTTCCGCAACCCATACGACCTTCATGACCGCCCACTCGGCTTCGGAAATTTTGGGAATATTATTCATAAGCGGACCCTATGCTTACATTTGTAATCCCCAATAGATTACACTTGTAATTCTTAGATGTCAACTCATGCCCGCCGTGAAAATCAAACACTACCGAAAGCATCCCTGTAAAAACAATAGGCCGCCGGAAACAATCAGGCCAACATATACGCAGCGGTAAAAGCCTTCATCCTTGATTTGGCCATGGAGGTATCGCCCGATCACCATGGCGAGAGCCAAACCGGGGATGGACGCCAGAAAATAGTGCGTCACCGCAGGCTGCCACAAACCTAACGAAGCGTCGCTGACCAGCACAATGAGGCTCACGGGAAGGAAATATCCCTGAAGCGTAGCGCGAAAATGTTGCGGCGACCAGCGCCGCAATGCTCCGTAAACAACCAGCGGCGGCCCGTTAATTCCATAAGCGCCGCCAAGCACCCCGGAGATAAATCCCGCGCACATCAGCCACCCCGTCTGGTCACGTTTAAGATGCACCAGTGACTTGGCCATCAGAAAGACACTGGCAAAGCCGATGATCAGAAGGCCGAGGATCATTTTTGCCAGGTGCTCCTCAAATTTCAAAAGCAGCCATAAGCCCAGAGGAATGCCCGCAAGAGAAGTCGCCACCAGCCAACCGGCGCTGCGAAAGTGAATGTATCGCCAATCCTGCACCACGACTGTCGCCGCGACAACCACGGACACCAGCACCGCCAACGGCACTGCAACCGTAACCGGTATGCGCAAGGCCAACAGAGGCACAGCCACCAGTGCCTCACCGAATCCCAGTGTGGAGCGGATCAGCGCGGCCAGAAAAATGACGGCGATAACATAAATTCCCGTTGCGCTGATCACGGTTGATTCCCCCGCTGAATTGCAAGAGTTACGACGGGATGTGGTCGGCGTATTTGCGGCGGAATTCTTCCAGCGAGGTGATGCCCGCCGGCAATTCCGCCTGATCAATGAGCAGAACCGGTATGCCGTCGCGAATGGGATAGCGCAATCCGCCTGCCTCGGCAACCAGAAAGTCGCCTTCCAGATGAAGGCGACTTCTGGTCAACGGACAAACCAGAATTTCCAGTAATTCCGGATCCAACATTTCGACTCCTACGGCTTAGTTCACAGTGCACAACTTACGGCCACTTATATGCTACCGGTAAAACTGACGGTGGTCTATTTTGCATTTTAGGCAACAGGGGGTCGCATTTGGCATTTGTTAAGTTTGGAGTTTTCGGCGGCGACGGCGGGAATGCACCGCCAAGCACTACGCGTGCTTGGGGTGCTCCCTGATTTTAGTGAGCTGCTCAAAGTGCTCGCGCGGAGTCATCGTATCCCACGCAGCGAAGCTGCTCCAAGTTGCCTTGCCCTCCTGAGGGGCGGGTGATGTGCCGATGTTGAAGGGTCCGGATACCCCTGCCAGCCACTCGTCGTGCTCATGCGCACGAAACCGGAACAGATAATACCGCTGATCGCCCGTTGCGCCGGGAAAGGCCGCCATGAGTTCAATTTCATGAGGCGTGCGCGCTAGTTCGGTAGGGAACGCCAGCCAGGAGACCATGTTGGATTGGGCAAAAGCTTCCTGTGTGGCATAACGTGGAGGAAAAAGGTCGATTCGGCCAAGTGAAGTCAATGCGTGATGGAGCCAGTTCCGCGTCTCCGCGCTGGCCGCGACTGACTCGATTGCGGTGGCAGGGACCTCGTGGCCATGTCGAAGCAGGCCCACGACGCCAAGGCATCTCACTTGTGGATCGGCGCTCTGCACCGCCGCGTGCAGCTCCGCAATAATTTCTGTGCCTGGCAGATACCCCATCAAATCCAGTAGAAGCACCGCCTGCCAGCGATAGTCGCAGTATTCATCACACCAAATCCAATCATCATCGCCCGGCCGCTCCATAGGGCGCATCCGCTCCCGGAGCGGGAGGAATGTTTCCAGCGCCGAGCCGGCGAGCTGTGTAAGGGATGCCTGAGGGAATGTGCCCTTCTCGCAGGCCGCAAGGGCGAGTTCATGGATGCGGCGTTTAAGCGGTGGATATTGCGTGCATTTGAAGAGTGGCGGGAAAAGCACTTCGACGGCCTGTGCGGCAGCAGCAAAACCTTTGATATCCACATCGGCCTCCAACGCCAAAGCAAGATGTTGCTCAACGATGGTGAGATACGCGGCGGCAGATGCGGGACTGTGCT
>JAJZDN010000171.1 GCA_021805985.1 Planctomycetota bacterium
GAATTATTTCCTATAATACATGATATGCTCGAACGTGCTATAAAACCACTGCTTTTACAACGTCTCAGGGAATATCCGGCGGTGGCGCTGCTGGGATCGCGACAATGTGGCAAGACCACGCTGGCACAATCCCTGGGCGGACAATATTTTGATCTTGAGCAGGAACCCGATCGACTGCGATTGGATTTGCAATTTAACGGCCTGATTTCAGGCCAACAAAGGGTGGTCCTCGATGAAGCGCAGGCCTGGCCGGAAATATTTCCACGTTTGCGCGGTGCTATTGATCGCCGGCGTGACTGCAATGGACGGTTTCTTTTGCTGGGGTCGGTATCTCCGGCTCTGATGGTTAACGTGTCGGAATCTTTGGCGGGTCGATTGGCATTGCTGGAACTTACACCCTTTCTCTGGTCTGAGGCCACCTCAGCGGAGTCCAGAAATAAACTCTGGCTTCATGGCGGATATCCCAACGGCGGATTTTTACAGGCAGACCGTTATCCACAGTGGCAAAAGGATTATCTGGCCTTGCTCACGCAGCGCGACTTGCCGAATTGGGGGTTGCCCGCCGCACCGGCAACAACCATGCGTTTGCTGCGCATGCTGGCGGCGTCGCACGGGCAGGCTTGGAATGCCTCGCGCCTGGGCCAGAGTATGGCCCTGGACTACAAAACGGTGAACAGCTATTTGGGTTTTCTTACGGGCGCATTTCTTCTGCGCATGCTGGAGCCATTTCAGCGCAACATCCGAAAGCGTCTGGTTAAAAGTCCAAAAATGTATTGGCGTGATACGGGGTTATTGCATGCCCTGTTAAACACTCCCGATACCGCATCGCTTATTGCTCAGCCATGGGTGGGGGCAAGCTGGGAAGGTTTTGTCATTGAACAATTGCTGGCGGAACTCTCGGCCCGTGGCCGGCAGTATCAACCCTATTGGTTCCGCAGCAGCGACGGCCATGAAATTGATCTGGTGCTGGAAATGGACGGTGAAAACTGGGCGTTTGAAATCAAACTCACCACCGCCCCGGGCATTGCCGATATGCAACGGCTGGATAAGGCGGCAGATTTGATCGGGGCTTCACGACGATTTTTAGTTTCCCAATCCAGCGACGCTGTGGGTGATGACCATCGCGGCGCGTGCAATCTGGATTGGCTGATCAAGCATATCATATAATGCACGTTTATCCGCAATCACGTTGTTGATCGAAACTTTCATCGGGCCTGTGACAGATTCTGCAAGGCCTTCATGGCCTTGGTCCTTGGCTTTCAAACTCTGCCGTTACCGGCACCATCAGTCAAATCCATACTCCAATCCAGCCCGGCACCGCATATACCCGCCGTACCCAGAAAACAAATTCCTCGTTGCTCGCTGTTCGCCGTCGCGCCGGGGCTCATTGGTCATTGATTCCCGGTGCGCCGGGAAAGGTTCTGAATTCTAATCCACAGATTACGCAGATTACACAGATTACACAGATTCGGATTGAGTCCCGATCTGCCGATCCTATCGCCAGGCCTGCCCCGGCGCGCCGGGGGATTTCGGCATCCATGCCTCAACATTTGGCATTTGGCATAGGGATCATTACCACAACGGCACAACGACACAAAGCCAATGACTGGTTGGCACATCCCGATTGCTGTTGAGTCACTATGGTCATCGGGATAAACATCGGCGGCGGAGGAACGCGGACGTGGTATGGATGGCGGATTGTTGTTGCGTCCGCGCTGGTTTCCGCCTTTTTAATTGCCGCCGCCACAATGGTCTGCTCACGGCACAACGCGATGTGGTTTCGACCGTGCAGCCGCAGGTGGAAACCCGCGGCCGTTCGCGCACCGTGTAAAATGTAACACCTCGACACCCGCGGCGAGTACATGGCATAGATAACCGCCGGGGGTATTTCCGGGTTTGCATAATATTCCCTCATGCTACCCAATCGGCTTCATTCTGTCACATCCAACTCCGTCCCTGTTTTGCCTCACCTCCTCTATCCGGGACGGGATGGCGTGCCAAAAGGAGAATTCAGAGGCTCAACGGCTCGGATTTAACTGCGGATGTATTGGCAGGAATCAAATTCGAAAATGGAGTCAAAAAAAAGCAGCCTCCTGATTCAGGCAATCCACAACATTTGACAATAGCTCGTAAGTTTTCCATCCTGTCCGGTATACCCCAGGCTTGGTGCCGACACCCCTATTTCGGCCAAGGGGTGACAAATCTACCTTGGTACAACAAAAAATCGCGGATTCTGCTTTGCAGGAGCCTCCGGTCGCCATACAATGCACGGCATTGAATCAATCGGCTTTTCGGAAAGCGTCTTATGGTCGCGTTGAATGAACAACTTCAGCACTGCGAAGTTCCGATTTCAGATGGCCACATGTCCCTGAATGTGACCGACGGTTGTGATTTCACAAAGAGGTCGGGAGAGGTACACGGAGGCTTCGTTGTAAATTTCGGAGTGTCGGGGGTTTTGAACGCTCGCCATGAATGGGGAGGCCCGGTTGTCAACCTCCACGTAACGCTGGAGTAGAAGTGATTATGGTCTCCAAACGCATCAAGGTGTGGAGCGAGGTAACGTTCTTTGGCCTGTGGGCTGCGATGTGCCTTGTGGCGTGTGCATCTCCGGATGCCCTGAGAGACCCGGGGCGGCCAGTAGCACAAAACGGTTTGTCGGCCAAGTCTCCCTTAACTGGTACGAAACGCGTCGCGGCCGACCCGGAGCCAGCGGGGGATACGGTCACTCCCGTTTGCCCGCAAGCGCAACGGTTCCTTCACCAAGACTACTCCCTTCTCGCGAGGCGGTATGGCGCAATACCGTTTCCGTTTCCCGAATCACTGCGGGGCCTCATATTTCAAGCCACTCCACAGATGTGGGAAAGGATCGAATTTCACCATATAGAATATTCTCATGGAAGGCGATCCGTCCACTTTGGCGGAATCAACATCGTGATGCCACCGGGCTGGAACATAGGGCTACACCGACGAAGCAATAGCTGGGCAGTATGTGAAGTCGACACGTTGCCCGGGGAGTTACCGCACAACCCCTTTCCGATTACGTTCCACATGTCGATAGAATTGCCTGCAAGGGCACTTCCCCGCCAAAAGGCTAAAGCGGGAGCGCGTCGTGCTGCAGCCCTTCATAGCCGATTGAAGCCTCGTCGGTCACCCCCTGCCGAACCGGACCTGGTTCGGGCAATAGATAGTGCAAACACAACCCCCATGGACTTTTTCGCACTGCTGGGGTCGCGAACCGCAACTCCGCAGAGATGGCAGGTGGAGTTGTTCGAGCGCATATTTCGCAGGCTGGCCATAAAAGAGTCTGGTTTGGGGTCGGCGGTTGATTGCCTCTTCAATGGCCATGTTTATGCGATTATTGGAGTATCGCCGCGACACAAAGGGGAATTAGCCAATATTTCATTATTTGGTCCATACGGAACGTTCCGTGGGCGGATTTATATCCACTACTGGTACCTGAAGGGGCCATTGGCATATTCCAGGGCGTTGAAAAGATGCGAAAATCTTGTGCGTGGAATATCCTTATTGCGGCCCCGCCGCGCGACTGAGGAACAGAAAGAAGTCGCCACAAAAATTAAACCCTCCGAAATACCACTGCTTCTCGCTGCCGACATTGCCCTGCGCCGGGATATGGAAAGTGCAACTGAATTGGAAAAATTGGAACAGTTGCGCCTCGGCAACAGGCTTATTCGGCTGAACAAACGGATGGGCTCGAACGGAGTTCCACTCTGGTCCGTAGTTCGCACTTGGTTTTTAGACAGCTCCGGGCCTGGCGGTGTCGCCGGGTATCATTCCCTCGCCGCGGGAAGAGCGGCGTTCGCCAGGCAACTTTACAGTGGCGGAAGTTATTTGTTTATCACTTCGCCCATAAAATCATTCGGGGATCGTGTGCTCGTCGTCCGATCTAAACCGGGCGATTACGAGACGACGCTACTGTCTGTTGACCGTTCCCTAAAGGTGTCTCTGCTTTATGACAGTCTGGAAATTCCACAGCCAGTATCTTTAAAGCATCCAGACGTCGGAATGGGGCCTATATATCGCATCAGGGTGGCAAAGCCCGGAACCTTCTACTTATATGAGACGGCCGAGAAAGGGATTTCGCTGAAGAATATAGGAGCAATCGCTACCCACCCGCGTCCACGGGTATTCGTAATAGATTTTCCTAATGGCCATTTCCGCATCCGGCCGGCGAGATCGAAATGAGGCCGATACCCGCATACACCGAATCGGCTGGCACTGCCGAGGTTGTGGTCGGCGTCCCTGTTCAGACGAGTGGTGTCCGTCCCCTAAACCGCGTATTCCATTAAATAATGGGATACGCGAGCCTGTTGCCGTCGCGGGCAAAAAGAGAAAAGCGATGGCGATAAAATGTAGCGGTCATTCATGGAATCCCCTGCGGCAGCGGCGCTGCCGACGCCCTGGTGACGTTCAACCGGTGAGATTTTGGAGATTCACCGGCTCGGTTCGCGATAAAGTTACTGCTTCC
>JAJZDN010000172.1 GCA_021805985.1 Planctomycetota bacterium
CCGGCTTGAAAAGATAATTGAGAATTTCATTGCGTTGCTTTTTGGGGTAATCCACCAGCAGACGGGTAGACGCCCCGGCGCTTTCCCCGCCAATACCCTCAAAAATCCGGCCCGGGCTTTGGCCATTAACTTTAATTAATTGTTCCGCGGATATCGTCGTCACCGGCGATGCTGCTGCGAGGAACAAGGATACAAATAATGGTACTCGCAAAACCTTCCATGGAAAGTATTTCGTAACAGCCATCACATATATCTCCTGACTTGCTGGAACACAATATTGGCCGCCGCATGGGCCTGACGCACTACACTATCTCCATGCGGGCCACACGCGTCAACGATGTCATCGGTGGTCTCGTGGTATGAGTCACGAAATGGTTGGAAAATGTTCCATCGCGAGTATCGGTTGACGCGATGCGCGTCGCGGTGAGTTGAAGGGCCTGCATGAAACGCAATCATAAAACTCTTTTTGCTTTACGTCGCAGTCCCAGAGCCGCCAGACCAAGCCCCAATACCGCCAAGGTTGACGGTGCGGGTACTGCGGCGTAATCCGGATTCATGCTGAAATTGGACGTCTGGTACATGGACATATCCGCCATGATTTGAGAATAGGAATCAGTCAATGGATTTATTTCGGTCATGCCCATCGGATTTTGCATAACGCCCCATGTGCGCAAGCCGGAGGTATTGGTGAATTCCTTCCATGGCCAGGCGGTCCACGCCATATTATTCTGATCCAACTCGGTGACAACCTGCTTGAATTCACTGCTGCTGCCACCTCCTTGAACAAGCCCGAATTCGCCGACATAAGCCGGAACATTGAGTTGTTTGGCCGATTGGGCCATGCTTTGAATGGTGCTTGCAAACTGTGATAGCTCCTGGGATTGCGTGGGAGCGGACCAGTGATAAATGTGACCGCTGTAAGCCACATTGTACCAGTTCATCTGCGCCGGCGATGGAAGATTGCCTATATCTGAGTAATTGCCCGGCTCCATGAAAATAATGTGTTCGTCACCCTGATTTCGTACTGCGTTGTAAAGCTGGTTGTATACGGAATCCAACGTGGTGTAATTGGGCGCGCCGACCGGTTCATTAAGCAGATCGTAACCGGCGATGGTGGGGTTCCCTTTATAGTGTTGTGCAATTTCTCCCCACACTTGCGCCGCCTGATTGATATCGGTCTGACTGGAGAAAAATTGATTCTGATTCTGCCGCCCAGTATCCTCGGATGCGCTTTGTCCCCCCGGAGCGCCGTGCATATCTAGGATCACATACATATTGTTCTGGCTGGCCCAATTGACGGCTTGGTCAAGCCACTTAAAGCCATCTTCATTGGGATTGGTAAACATGGATGATTCGAAGGGAATCCTGACCGTGTTAAACCCATCGTTATGCATGAGTGTGAAATCGTTCTGCGTAATCCAATTGGCGCGCCATGCTGTGCGAATATTCTCCATACCCGTTGTGCCGAATCGATTCTGCAGTGTGTTCCACAGCGTATAAGCATCGGGAATGCTGGTGCTGTTAAACGGGATCATCGACATTTCCGGTACCAGCCAACCACCAAGGTTGACGCCCTGCAGTTGCACATTGACCGTTGGATTGTCCGCCGCCACGATGTTGGTTCCGCTGACAACCAAGTGGGTGTCGGCTGCATAAATTCCAGAACCGGCGAACAGCGCAACACCCATGGCTGCGCAAAGGGGTAAAGCGCCCCCGGTAGTTTCCAAGGCCGTGACTGCCAGGATGGGCTTTTTGATTTGCATCGGTAAATCCTTCCTCAAAGGATGTAAATAAAAGAGGGAGCATGACGACATTCAGAAGAAGTGCCAAGCTCCCATGGTTTTGCCACAAGGGAATTGAAATATCGGACATCACCCCGCTTTAGTTGGAGGCGGTAATGACGACCTTCTTGGCCTGCCAGTTTGGAGTCCACCGCAGTTGCCAGAGATTTCCCAGTTGTATGTGCTCCGCATGGCCATCACAGAATGCCCAATTGACAGCCATTTGATGGCGGTTGATGCAGAACTGCTGCATCATCCCCGAACCCGAACCTGCTTGAAAACTCGGCGGCTCGTTGGACATGTCTTGCCCCGACAAGCTGCCGGGGACGGCGTCGTTCCACAATGGAAAACCGTCAACCCAGGTAGAGTCTCCGAAAAGCGGCACCGCTCCGTTAACATCCGCCTTGGGCCAGAAATAGGAAAGTACGCCCTGCCCGGATTGATAACTGGGCAGATTCTGCAGAATGTAGCCGTACAGCCCCTGCCCGTGCGCCGGGTTATAAACCCACCCGTTCATCCCATAGCTGGAAATCCATCCACCCTGCGGATCGTTGCCATCCGCATTCCATTGACGCCAGGCGTACGCCGCCGATCCCGGCCCCCACGACCCGGGAATATTGCCGGAGTTGTTGGTAACCGGGCAGGTCATAATCGCCTTGATTGCCGCTGGTTCCGACAACTCTGTCGTGCCGGGAAGATATGGAATATGCTCGCTGGTCAGATAGGGAGAAATCAGCCGAGTCCATCCCTCGTTGTATTGCCACGCGGAAGCTCCAGTCGTGCCGTAGAATGGATAATCCCATGCGTAAGGGAAAACCTGCCCGCGGTTGGCATCACTGTATTCCATATATCCCTGACCCAGTTCGCGCAGATTGGATAAGCACACGGTACTAAGTCCTTCCTCCTTGGCGCGGGCCAGTGCGGGCAGTAACAGGGCGATCAGCAGCGCAATGATGCTGATAACCACGAGCAGTTCAATGAGTGTAAAACCGCGTTTAGATTTCATAAATATACTCCTTCTGTAAATTGCCCTGTCCGGTTGCACCCGTCACAGGCGAAATCGTTCAAACTCTGTTCCTGTGTCGCAACATTACCACGGCCAAGGATCCCAGCGCGAATAGCCCGACTTCCGCCGGTTCAGGAATCGGCGTTGTAGCCGGGGTTCCGATAATTTGAAATTCTGCGTTATCCGTAAAAACATCTGTTGGATCATTGGTTGCCGAAACAGCAGCTGGAGTTGGATTTGATCCCCACGCCGCGCCGGTCCAATAGGTTGGCGTGGTGGTAAAGATATCCGGCAGGGGGTTCGTACTCGTTGAGTTAGGGTTAGGGATTTCAAAAGTGGCTAGCTGCGATGATGCCGTCCCGGTGCCCGGATTGGCCGTCGAAGAATAACTCCCGTTGCCAACGCTTAATCCAATGGCGCTGTAGCCATTATTGACGTCGAATGAATAGGCGTACAGCGTATTGGGTTGTAACTGCGGTGGTGTGGAAAATGTGTAAACAACCCACGATTTATTCACGCCGGCTGTACCCACCGTGGCCGTCCCGGTGTATAAAATGGGGCCGGACGTTGCACCTGTCGTAGGTTGAAACACATTCATGGTTTCAACGTAACCTGATGTATACCCGTTGCCCTGTTCCCATTGGTCCCAGACTGCAATGGAATTCAGCATGTAGCCATCCGCATTGGTTCCGGTGGTAAACGTCTGGCCAACATTTTGATTGCTATAATAGTTGATCGCGCCACCGCTGCTGTTCCCCTGGCCATCGGTGGGATTGCCGGCAATAACGACCTGACTGCCGGTTGGGGTGGGTAGAGAGGCTACACCGCCATTGACGGTATCCGCCCGGGTGGCACTGGCACCTGCGCCCAACATCAGCGCGGCCACACAAGCCGCCGAAATAACGCTTGGTTTGGAAATACCCATAAGAAAACCTCCCAAATGGTACGCCACGGCATCACTGCTTGGTTCGCCAGCTACAACGCATAGCTGAAACACAAACCGATAACAAACGTCATGCACATGGCGGCATGAGACAAACTACAAACGTGGCGGCCCGATCTGCGATGGGCCAAGCACAAACTGACTGCTCCATTCCATACACTGCACATGCTGCCAAGTGTCAGGAATAAAAATTACTATATCTCGTTTGATTTACCGCCACAAGATAAAGAATTGCGCCCAATATGTATAAATATGCGACATGCGCTGTTTGGGCCGGGGTGACGATGGCCGACGGGGGCAAATGCCGTCGCATACGGGGCTTCATTCACCGACGCTTTGTATATTGCATATCGCGCTGTGTTCGAATTGGCCAACTGCGGTGAAATGCTAACGTGCCGCGGAATGTGAAACAGATTTGCATCGCTGGCGATATGCCCGGGGGGTTAAACCCGTAGCCGATTGGAAAAACGTCGCCAGGTACTGTGCGGAGGAAAAGCCGGCGGCAACGGCGATTGAACGCATGGTCATGTCCGTGGTCAGCAGTCTTTTGATAAGCTGCAGTCGAAAACGATGTATCTCATCCTGGGGAGAGCGTCCCAGTATTCTGCGAAAATCGCGCTCAAGTTTCCGGCGGTTTACCGGCACGGCGAGCAAGAGGGTTTTCACATTTATGCCGTTACGTATGTTGTCGCGAATATAACGAATCGCGGCCGCCACCTCGG
>JAJZDN010000173.1 GCA_021805985.1 Planctomycetota bacterium
AACAGTAGGCGAACAGTGCGGGGATTTCCAGAATGAGCGGGTATAATTCGCATTTGTGTTAAATAAAAACTACTGTCTTGGGTAGCTGGCCGTGAAAATGAATTCTCCCAGCGCCAACGTTTACAATAGCCGGCGCGGATCGAACAAACTACGAGATTCCGCGTAATAAAGGAAGGGCCGAATGGCCACGGATGAAGATCTTGTTGCGGAGTTTGTGGCCGGTAATCAGGCCGCATTCGCCGAATTGGTGGAACGGTATCGCCGAGAGCTATTTAGCTTCCTGCAGCGATTTATCAACGAGGCAGCCTTAGCGGAGGATTTATTTCAGGAGACATTTATACAGGTGTACCGTAGCGCCCCGACGTTTGATTCCCAACGTCGATTTCGGCCGTGGTTATTTACCATTGCCGCCAACAAAGCCCGGGATCATCTGCGCGCGGCCATGCGTCGCAATACACAGTCTCTGGATAATATCGCGGGGGCGGATGGGGATCAGGGAACGTTTATTGAACTCATGGAGTCCGATACGCTTTCCGCTCCGGAACGTTTAATAGACATGGAGGATGCCGATGCAGTGCGGCAAATCATCGCCCGGATGCCAACAATTTATCGTGAAGTGTTGTTGTTAAGTTATTACAATCGCTTTGCGTATAAAGAAATTGCCCAGATGCTGGGCATTCCACTGGGAACGGTTAAAAGTCGGCTCCATACAGCCTTGGCCATGTTTGGTCAGGCGTGGAGGGTACGGCTTGGTGAAGGAAAAGAACGGCGTCAATGACCGTGGATAATCAGGCTCCGGTATACCGGGAGCCAATGAAGGTACGCAGGTGAGCCATGACAAACCCCGTGAATGACAATCCGGAAACTCCTATTCCCCCGCTGGCGGATCATGAAGTGGCGTATATTGATTCCTTGCTGGAGCACGGCAGCGCGCCGCATACGCCTGCGGAACCAAACCAATCGGCGGTCTGTCCGCCCCGACTGGTGGAAATTATTCACGCCCTGGCCCAACTGCCCCCGGTGGAACCACCCGTGGATTTAACCCGTCGGACCGTGGCCGCCGCCGGTGCTGCATCGGTGCTACGCCTGACACCCCATGCCGGTAAATCCATGCTCACGAACACCCGGCTCAAAGCCCGCGCGTGGGATCCGCGCAAGGCGGACATCGCGGTCATGCTGATCGCGGCGGCTCTGCTGCTGACGGTTACCCTTTTCCAACTTAATAAAGCGCGCACGCTGGCGGTGCAAACGGACTGTGCAAACAATCTGGCGATGTTGGGAGCAGCATTTGGGCAGTACGCGGAGGCGAACAGCGGCTTGCTGCCTCGGATCAGTGTTCCTGCCGATCATGACTGGCTGCCGCGCAGTATGACCGGACCGGCCCATCGCGCCGCCAACGCGCATTGCAATCTGGCCAATCTGGCACCCATGCTTAATGTGCGGACCCGTTACACGTCCTGGACACGGATGATCTGCCCTGCCGTGGTGCCTGGCGCGGGGCTTAGCGGCACGGGAACACGCCCAGCCTGGTCTAACGTCGGATATAGTTATATCGATGAGTTGTCAAATTATCATCATCATTGGGCACATGGCGGCCATATTGCCATCATGGCGGATCGCAATCCATTGTTTTATGGCGGAGGCGTGGGGCAGGTAAACGCAAATTCATGGAATCACGCCAGCCGCGGGCAGAATGTGCTTTATGATGACGGCAGCGTTTTCTGGACGCGCACACCGGATGTCGGCCCGCGGCATGATAATATCTGGACACTGGGAAACCCGCCAATAGTAGTCTATTCAGGTATGGAAGAACCCGCATCACGTGACGACATTATTTTAGTGCCATGAGGGTCGGCGCTTATCGCCCGGCAGAAATAGTGGCCGATGGGGACGTTGCCGGAGCCGAGGCGGGCACGGCCGAAGGGCGGTAGGAAATTTTGCACAGGATGGTTCTGGGACCCTTTACCAGGGTAACGCCTGCGGGCAGCGCGTAGCGAATGTGATGTGCTACCCAGCCGTCCGTGGTGGTCACGGAGGGTGTAATATTTAAAAAAGCCACGACGCGTTGCCGCACGGGAGCTAAATCTCCGACGAGCATTTTCCGCCCCAGGCGTTGCAATGCGATGCGCGGACCTGCCACGGTTACCGGCACAGTTTCCGGACGGAGGGAAATGTTATAGCGATTGACCAACCACGACGGGCCGCGAATCCAAACCGGTACAATGCCGAGCTTTAACTTATGGGCCGGCTCCGAGGGCACGGTGAAACTTACCAGCACTGTGGCTGGTGCAGCAGTCACCTGGGCACTGACCACTCCGGGATAACGCACAACCAGTTGGGCCTGCACCGTTTGTCGCGTGCGCGGCGGCAACGTGGTTAAATCCGATAAGGGTTGCGCCACCACCCGCACCTGATCCTCCCCGCCAATACTGGTTAGCACGCTCTTGGGTAACTGTATTTGCGCCACCGCCGGCGTGATACTGGCGGCGACATGGGGCAGTGCGGTAAAGGAAATGGGGCGGGAAATCGACACCATCTGGTCTACTGCCAGTTGAATGCGGGCGGGCGTGGCGGAGATGACCCTGACATGACGCTGCCGGAAATAGGGCAAATCATTGAGCACCCGCACGGAGCTGATATAGTTTTTCGAGCCGATGGCCAACGTGCGAAGCCGCCGCACGACATAAGCGAGATTGTTGCGATCATCACGGGTAAATATAGCGCGGCCATCCGCCTGATCCCGAATCTGCTGTACCTGGTCGCGCGGCCCCTGAATGTTAACGTGAAATTCCCCATTGGCGGGGCTGACAATCCGGACAATATCATTGGCGTCACTAGGTGGCACGACCACGCTGATCTGAAATGGCAAATCGTTTTCAATCGCGGTCAGGTGGGCATCGGCATACATCCATAGCAGCAGTGTCAGCAGCAGCGTCAGCGGCACAACTTTAAGGTGTTCCAGGATGCGACGTTGTTGAGGCATAACCGTTATTCTTTCAGGCCCACTGGGCCGTACTGAATTATCAAACGCCCGCGGCATTGTTTCCCGCAGCGGCTGCGAACCTACGCGGCCGATCGGCTCATTTCAGCGTGATCGGGCTTTTGTAAAGCCTTGGTGAGCCGTTCGCGCAACTGTTCATTGGTAAGCTCCCGGACAAACTCGCCCCGCATAGCAACGCTGATAATGCCGGTCTCTTCACTGACCACAATAATGACGGCATCACTTTCCTGCGACAACCCCAAAGCCGCCCGATGCCGCGCTCCCATGTCCGGGCTGACTTCAATACCTTCCGCCAGGGGAAACTGCACTCCCGCCGCGGCGATTCGACCGTCCCGAATCACCACGCCCATGTCATGGAGCATGGAACCAGGCCAGAAAATGGTATTTAATAGTTCCGGCGTGGCATCCGCGTTAAGCAGAGTTCCCTGTTCCAGCAAAGCTCCCAAGCCCACTTCGCGTTCCACCGCAATTAATGCGCCGATGCGATTGCGGGAGCAATATTCAGCACTTTGACACAGACAATCAATTAATCGCCGGGAGGCGGAACTACCGGGGCGGAAAAATCGCGTTTCTCCCAGGCGAATTAATGCGCGGCGCAATTCGGGCTGAAATACCACGACGATGGCGAAACTGGTGAAGACCAATAGCCGGCTGAAAAGAAATTCCACCTGCGGAAGTTTATTGCCGCCAAGTTTAATAATCGTGTAGGCGATGATTAAAAAAAGCGCCACGCCCTTGATGAGCCGCGCGCCGCGTGTGCCCCTCAGAAACTCCAAAACCCAATAGACCACCACGCCGATCAGGGCCAATTCCAGTGTGACCACCCACCAGGGATAGGCGGTCAATCGATTCAGCAGCGTGTGTAAAAACTCCAGCATGCGCTTATTAGTATAAGCCTCGGACCGGCGATGGGAAACTACGATGGGAATAGCACGCGCTGCTGCGGCTATAATAGCGCGGGTTACCAATCAGGCGGGAGGAGAAGTTAGGAGTTCGCAATATAATGCAAGCCGATAAAAAGGGAGTTGTGCTGGTGACCGGGGGCACCGGGTTTGTGGGGCAGGGCATCGTGAGGCGCCTGGGGCAATCGGGATATAAGGCTCGCATTTTGGCCAGAAGCATCCGCGCTGACCGAAGCGACCAACCGTTGGTCGAATTTCGCCAGGGTAATGTGGTGGACGGGCAGGGCGTGGAAGCGGCCATGCAAGGCTGCACCGCAGTGATTCACCTGGTGGGAATTATCCGCGAAACGCGCTTTCAAAGCTTTGAGCAAGCCCATGTGCAGGCAACCGAAAATGTCCTGAAAGCCGCTGCGGCTGCCGGGATTCAGCGGTATATTCACATGTCCGCGTCGGGTACGCGGGAACGTGCCGCATCGCAGTATCACCAAACCAAATGGCGGGCGGAGCAGATG
>JAJZDN010000174.1 GCA_021805985.1 Planctomycetota bacterium
AGCAGATCAACGAGTATTTTGTCGGCAGCACGTTTGATTCCAGCGGCAACCAGACTGCCGATGGCACACAATACAACTGGACCATCCTGTATCAGGGTGAAAACCAGGACGCATTACCCGGCGTATATGAAACCGCCAACGGTGCATTCAATCCCCGCCAGCAGAGCCTGCTGGCTCCGGATTTAAGCGTGATTCAAGCGGGAATTGTCGCAAATGCGTACGATCCCGGAAGCACGTTGTCATATCTTGGCAGCGCAATTGCGTCGGCTTGGAATTCCGTCTATGAATCAACGCCGCTTTATGGTGCGGGGCAGGCGCTTATGGATATCGGCAATGGGATCAGCGAGTTGAGTTCGTGGGCCAACAATGAAATCAATTCCGCACCCACATGGCTGCAACCGGTGCTCGCGCCGTATCAGGTCGAGCTTGGCGCATTCAACTCCGTTGGGAACATGATTGGTGGCATGGGTTCGCTGTTGGAGAATCCAATCAGCACTGCCGCCAATGTGGCGCTGCACCCGGTTGACGCCGCGGAGGCGGCGTGGGGCGGTGTCACCGGCACCTTCAGTAATTTACTTAGCGGCAATCCCTACCAAACGGGGCAGGCAGTGGGTAACATAGCGATGGCGGTTGCACCGCTCGCGGGCGAATTCGGCGACGTGGCGCGGGTGGGGGAAGCGGGGGGCGAGGTTATCCCCCGCACGGTTTCGCTGAATGTGTTGAACCCGGAATTTACTCCCACCGCCGCAGAGAGTGGAACCGCGGTTTCGACGCAACAGTACGTCGAAATAACCGCCAACGGCGAACGCATTCCAGGATACGGCCCGAAAGTTCCGTACAATCGCATTGCGGCATACGGCAACACACCGTCGGATGCCGATAGGGCTCTGGGTTTAACAGACCACCAGCCTCCACTCGTGCAACGGTATTACGAAGGAGACGCCGCGGCTAACGAGTTGCCGGGATTCTTGCAGAGTGACGCAGAGCGTGCAGCCAGCGCGGCCGATCAATCGCGGCTTGTAGCACCGGCCCAGGACTTCCACTCGCAGGGTGGTTGGCTGCGGCAGTATTCGTTGCAGATGAGGAAATACTACTTTGGATACTAGATACGAGATCGAGCTTAATCGGCATTACTCGGCAGCATGGGGGCAGAGGTGTGCGCAATACACATGGGATCGAGGGCCGGCGCTGCCGCAACGATGCCAAGTGTTTGAATATGCGCCTTCGGACAGAACCTTTAGCTGGGTTTATGCAACCTGCGGAATGGCGCTCCATACGGAAGCCGTGTCATTGGAACTCTTTTTGTTATCACCGTGCCAAGCGGAAGAGCATGTGGAACTGTTGACTGCTATCGCCCATTTTCATCAAACCGGCGCACGGCTTGACCTTGGGCACACGGTCAACTTTGGGCGGCCTTGGTTAAAGGATTCTCGGTGTAGTTTCGGGTTGATCTCACTGCCGTACCCGTTCGATCCGGCGCTTGAAAATGCGAGCATTGTGGGGAAAAGAGTTCGTGCGCTCTGGTTGTTGCCTATCACCTCCGATGAACGGTCATTCAAAGGCTCATCAGGCTTGTCGGCTTTGGAGACACTCTTCGAGCAGCGGCAGTTCAATTATCTCGATCCCCTGAGACGTTCAGTAGTCGAAATGGCTCATTCCTCACCGTGATGTTTTTCGGGGGGCATAGTATGCCGGGCGATCAAAGGGAAAATGCGGAAGTTGTGGAACTCCAAGCAAGAGCGACGAGCCTGTTGCGGGCGGCTCACGGACGCGCTGATTCCCTCCGGACTGCAATCCTGTCATATCTCCAAGAGGGCTACCGGCTGGGTTTAGGTCCAAGCGAATTGACAGACTACTTCTGCGTCTCGACCCCCAATATTGTTGAGGCAGCGGGTTACGCGGATGCCGCCGGAGATGAGGTTGTGGCTCTCTTCGACGAGCTTCATGAGCAGTTCCGACGCAATGTTCGGTGATGTGTGGTGGTGCGACGAATTGCGAGACCATGTTGCCGGAACCCGGAAGAACCTGGCCGTAGGGTTGGGTTCTGCGTAAGTGCCGGCAAAAGCATCGGATACACCATTGCAGGTTCTGCTCCTTTATCGTTGCCTTATGCTCTCCCGGTGCTTTTGTTTTTAGTCGCCGGTGTTATGGCAACCGCCGCACGATGACCGAAGTTTACAATGGAGATGGTTCCGCTCGATCGCCGCGGTGGGAGTGTTCCCTCATCCTGCGGGCTGACAGCCCGCCACAGCGCCGTTAAAATGTTGTGCATGTCGGCAGCTAAAGGAAAAATCATCCCCCCGCGTTCCGCGGTCCGGCCCGGCGCTTGGCTGGTGCCACTGCTTCTTGCCTTGGCAGTTTTCGTCGCCTCGCCCGTATTGGCGAAAATGCCGCACGCCCCGCGAGGCCGCACCGGGGAAAATGCCTTGGCTGGTACTGCCGCGGTGACCGGTGGCGGCTCGGTTTTCAATGCTCCTGCACTGCAAAATCCCGGAACGGTCGATTTCTCGGGCGATCCCTATGATTTCCAATATGAAAATCTCTCGCAGTCTCCGGGCGCAAGCGAGGGGGCATATTTTGGCACGGGCCTGATGTTCGCCGGGGGACCGCTGACGGCGGGCAGCGCGGCGTTGCGGAGTGTTTACACCGCCGCGGCGGGGGTTTATGGGGCTGTGCAGGGCAGCACCAGTGCGGTGAACGCAGTCAACGATTTCCAGAGCGGCAACACGCTGGGCGGCAGTTTGAACGCGGCGTTCGCAGCGTTGAATTTCGGCGGGGTCGGATTCAGCGCAGCCTACCCAGCACAAAGCATCACCGGCCACGTGGACAACACCGGCAATCTGGTGGACGCGCTTGCGAGTTTCGCCCCGGTGAGCGCCGTACCCCGCACGGTTTCGCTGAACGTGCTGAACCCGGAATTTACTCCCACCGCCGCAGTGACATCAACGGGCACCGTGGGCGCTCTTGAGGATTGGTCGAACGTAGATTATGCAGCGCGGTACGCAGCCCGGGACAACGCCTGGGAAACCGATAACGCCATCAATTTCCACGGCAACTCCATCAATTCACCTCGTACGGCGTATCTGTATCGCCTTGAGACCAAGGGCGGCCAATTCCTGAAGTGGGGCATCACGCAGAATCCGGCGACACGGTATTCCAAGGCGTTCATGGCCGATAAAAACATGATTCCATGGGCAAGTGGGCCACGCTCCAACATGCTCCTTATGGAGCGAGGGTTCGTCGAAACTCAGCCCGGACCATTGAACTTCGAACCTTGGGCTGGATCTCGACTGGGAGGCCAGCCATGATCACCATCGGCGTTAATTATGGCGGCCCGGAGCAAAAGGGAGCGGGCATTTATAATCTGCTCAATGCCGCAATGAACGCCATTGCGGACGAGCGTGGCCCGTGGGTGGGCGGGGATGACTTTAGCCCCGGCGATCCCCAGCCCGCTACTGGAAAGTACTTCAATGTCGGTTCGGCTCCCGCAGTGAACGTGATTTTCTATGTCCCTGGATCGGTGTTAACCTATAGCGATCTGAGGCAAATTGAACCTGCCCGATTTTCGCGCAAGCAAAAGCTGCTGTTGGTAGCCGTGCCAGTGCCACCCGAGATTGTCAATTCCGATAAGGCTCTCGACTTCGTGATCGACGCGTTGCATAAAGCCAACGCCATCGCTGCGGAGGTGTTTGCCAAGAAGAATGTCGGAACCTTCGATCTTCAAAAGGCGGACGCCATCGTCGAGAAAGCGAAGGCCGAAATCGCCACCGGCAGGTATGACAAGCAAGTTGCGGATGCGATCGCCAAAGCGAGCCAGCACACGCAGGCCGCTCTGCAAGCAATTGCCAAAGCTAAGGAAGGAGGTGCCGAAAGCGGAAAATAGGCTGAGTTGATACGGGTCTCTTGCCGCAGAGAATGAAATCCCCGTGGGAACGAACCTCACCCGTAATTTCGGCGGTGAGTCGGACCTTTACGGGCGTAGCTGGACAACCGAGCCTGTCAATCTGCAGAGCCGTAATGGTCTGGGCTTAGAAACAGAGAACAGTGCAGAGTTTGTCGCGCACGGAACTGTCATTGATAACGCAGACATTACGACGCAGGAGGCGTCTTCATGGGGCCGGTTTGCGGGAGGCCAGCAGGAAACAATAGTCCCGTTCTCTAGGGCGCAGATCCAGCTTGACGCGGTCACAATGCCAGATGAACCGCTACCGTGGGATTTGCCTACTGATCCATATCCACTACCAGGAGGAAACTGATCATGCGGCGAGTTACTGTCAAATGTTGTGGGCGAAAGAATTTCAGGCGGCTGATTTTTTGATCCCGTCCTCGTAGATAATTCCGACGACAACATCCTGCATCTGCTCGGCTCCATTGAGTC
>JAJZDN010000175.1 GCA_021805985.1 Planctomycetota bacterium
CCCGATCAGCAATTCGTAGCCGTTGCCACCGGAGTACACCGCGAGCAGGCCACAAAAGGAGCCGCCATCTCGAAATCCACCATTATTCTTTTGCGGCACCGAAGATGCAGAAATTAAGATGTAAACCACGACACATTAATGAGTTAAGTAATATTCGCAGACCGATAAAACCGCGAAAAATGTGATTTTGCTTGACTTGTTATCGGAGCCGTTGTATAAAGGAGGTCAGCTTTTCTGAGGGAGTTCAACATCAGAAAGGCTTGGTCTTCGAGTCAACACAATATCCATCATCCTGAAGACCCAGTTGTGCAGTTGTAGAAAATTGAATAGTTGTCCGATTGGCCTCAGGGATGGGCCATTGCGGGTTGTCTTTTTCGTGCATGGACGCGGGAAAGATTTTTTTATGCGCTGTGACTGGAATTTTCATCGCGATGCGGTCCAGGCGTAAATGCGGGATAAGGAAAAAGGCTGCGGATTCAAACACGCCCGGTGGCGCAGGATCTCCAATGATCCAATTGCTGCGATCATACCGCGTCGCCCGTGATTTGGATTCCTTTACGGGAGCGAAACCTATGCACGAAACTGAGTCACATCATGGTCAAGTGGTATCGTCGCGGAAACCCATCTGGTCTCGCTCGAGCACTTGGCGAAATGTCGCTCTGGCGGCGACATCCGCCGCGGGGAGGCAGTTGAGCTTACAATGTGCTTCAAAGCGGCAGCGAAAGTCGGAGGCGACGAAAGAGACGCAAGAGGAGTCGTAGAGACTGGGCAAAACGGCGACGGGCGGGCACGCCCGCCGCCGTAGTCAACGGGCCGGGTCAAGCCCGCAGGGATGGAACGGTAACGGCCAAACTTCACGCACGGAAGCAGAAAAAAGATTAACCATGCACCGCGAACGGTGTTCTGGCTCCGATGATTCGGAGCTGCCGATTAGCGGTGCTTAGAATTCCATTATAGGAGTGCCACGTATGGGCAAGAGCAAATCTTATCGTGGTGGTATCGTGCCCGGGCGGAATTTTACAAGGAGGTATGCGCGCATGGGACGGAATATGGCCTTGGCTGTGGGCGCAGCGTCGGCTTTCGGCGCGGCAACTTGGGCGGGGCAGCGTGTTCTTGGCCAGGTTGTCTTCCAACCAGGGGTCTATTTCCGGCAGGACGTGGCCAACAACACGGGTGCGGCCGCAAACGACTTGGCAGTCACCTTCAGCGGGCAGATCAGTGGCATGAAAGTGTCGCTCTACGGTAGCCCGGGAGGGACCTACACCGGAGCACTGCAACCCGCACCACCGGCGGCGGCGAACACCTACTTGGTACCCTCCACCGCGGGGATGAATGTTCGCGGAGGATCGGAAGCGCAGGTTCGATGGAGGGATGTGGCGGGCCTTCCACCATCCACAATTACGGGCGGAACTTGGACCGTCAACGGAGTCGCGGCTGCAACCAATCCGACGCCGGCGACGATGGGCGGCGTAATCGGGATTACACGCGACCAGTTTACCGGCGTTGCTTCTGTGACGTTTACGAACAGCGAGCCTTTTGCGGTCGACTACACCAACGCTGCGTATTGGGTTAATAATAGTTTGGTTAATTACACGATTGACAGCTTCGACCTTCCGACAGGAAGCTCTGTGCCGGACCCATCCTCTTTTTCCCTCGCGGCGAGCGGAAGCCCTTCTGATTCCCTGACGGTGTCGCTTGGAACTGTGGATGCCGTGGGTTATGAGTTAGTTACCGCCACTGTCGCAGCGCAGGGTGCTCCGAGCACCACCTATACACTCGGGGCGGCGACGGCGGCACCCGAACCAGCGGCCCTGGCGCTGCTGGGAATCGGCGGCGCGGCACTGTTGCTGATTCGGCGGAGGCCACGCCATTGGACGGGAAAAGACTCTGACACCATCGTTGGCTGATATAGCCGCCGGCCTGGCCGGTGGTAACCCTTTGGAAATCGCATCCGACCCCGGCATGTAGAGGCCCCCCAACGAGGAGTGTGACAGCGGTGCAAAAAAAAATCGGAGCGGTTGAGATTGACGCAAGAGGAGTCGCAGAGACCGGGCAACACGGCGACGGGCGGGCACGCCCGCCGCCGTAGTAAACGGGCCGGGTCAGTAGCCGCGTTAGGAAAGAAAAGCGCAAACAGCGTGCGACCAAGCGGCATGTTGGCAGCGGTGCCTTGGAGTCGGCGATCCGGCACGTAAAGAAATTGGCTTCTTTACACCACAGTTTCCCCCAACGCGGATTTTCTGTTGATCAACATCGTCTGATCACGCCGCCGTCAGGGGCAGTCAATATCCTTTTTTGGGAGATTTACATATGGGCAGGATGAAAGCACAAATTGGTGATGCGGAACCAAACCGCTTTTTATCGGAAATTTGCGCGTCCGCACGTTGTAGTGCCGCCGTGGCTGCGGCGGTTATGGCGGCGACGGTCTTACTTACTGTTTCCGCACCCGTGCGGGGATATGATTTGCAAACGCCGTATACATATTTCGGTCAGGCCACCAATTATTATTGCGGCGAAGGCACGGCTGAAATGATGCTTTCTGTGCCAAACTCCACAATTGATGTAAACCCCAGCCCGCCGACGCAGACGACGCTGTATAATCAGGCTTCACTTGTACAAGGGGCTGGATTTCACGGAACACTGCCAAACGCTTTGGTCGGCGCACTGACATTTGCGGCTCACAGCAATAATACATGGTCCCAATATATCAACGCGCCAACGCTGCTGGGTGCCGATCAGGCGGAACGAAATATCGCCAATGCGCTCGCCGCGACGCAGATTCCTGTGGCGGCGGTGGTGTTTTCCGGGGCCCACTGGATCGCTGTAACCGGAGTGAATGCCACCGCCACGCCGGTTGTCAACCAGCCCTATCTGATCAATGGCTTTTATGTTGCCGATCCCTGGACCGGCTATGCGGCGGCCAATCCCGCCCCGGGGCAACCGCTGGGGCTGGGATACCGAAATTATATTTCCAACTATACGTACAACTACATTTTTCCGACATTTTCCGTCCTCTACAATCCGTTTTTAAGCCGTGTGTTTACACCGTTGGCCAACGTACCGGGAACCATCTGGCACGGCAATTATGTTACTGTGGCCGATCCACCGGCCGGCGCGTATGCTCCACCACCCGCCGATAACGGCGCAAATGAAAGCATTCAGACCATTACCGAGAATGTCAATACAATTACAGCCGTCTCAGCGCAGCAGGCAATAACCGACGCCGCCCTTGCTCTTTCATCCAGCCCTCAGCTTTCCAGCGATTTATTAAATGGTTCCACGGAAGATACCATGGCCACCGATACGACTTTCATTGAGAATTCCATCGTCAAGAATTCCGGCATCGGCGACTGGGTTGTCCCTTATCAGGATCCCAACGGGACCGTTGGAAAAAATATTGATGGGTTTCTGGCCATTAATAACCTCACTGGCGGTATTGATTCCGCGGGATTCTTTACAAGTTCCACTGAAATACCGCTTAGCGAACTGAACAATTATGCCGCAGCACCCTTCAGCGGCGCTCTGCCACAGGATGATCAGGCTCTTAATGCCGTACCGGAGCCGGCAGCGGCCGCATTGCTGATGTGCGCGGGATTTACGACATTGATTATTCGGCGACGGAAAAGTGGCAGGCCCCGATCTTGCCTGACCGCGAATCCAAGCTAAGCACGTGCATGGATTGGCGATTTTATGGAGGCGTAGAAACTGTGGCGGGAGCGGTGGAGATTGAGTTCTGGCGCGCCGGGGACGGTGGCCGGCCTGAACGCCAGCCGCCGCCCGCGGCAGCCGATGCCGATTGATGGTCGCGTGTGCGACTATCGGCAAGGGTTGTTTACACATAGGGCAATCATGGACACCCTCGGCCATTTTCCCGGCCGGTTCCAGATGTCGGGGTAGCATGACGTCATGTTCGTCATCCGGCGTGCATCTTCTTCTGACCGGCGCGACGGCCTTGGGCGCAGCGTTGCCCGCAACTAAGGAGACCATCTTATGTTATCGCTTTCACATATTTGCGTACCATCACTGTGGTTGTCCGCTGCGGCCGTCGCTTTGGCGACCGGGATCGCAAACAACGTTGCCTATGGCACTGAAACCGCCAGCGCCACCATTGTGTTGGCAGCGACATCAATGGTCAGCGGGCAGACGCAATACACCTACGATCTGTCCCTGAGCAACACCAGCACCGATGGCAGCACCGTGGGCACTTTCTGGTTTGCCTGGATCCCTCACCAGAGCTATCTGGCCTCTAGCACCATTGGCGTATCGGCTCCGATCGGTTTCGCCGGCGACTGCTAT
>JAJZDN010000058.1 GCA_021805985.1 Planctomycetota bacterium
AATAAATCTAAAAGCAAGAGCAATACAATATATTACAAAAGATTTTAGTGGCTACACGCAAACGCGAAAAACTCATGTAAGTCATTGTATATAAATGAGTTACGTCAAAAGTGGTTTGGAACATCCGCTATGACGCGACGATGTCCCGACAAGCCAAAAATCACGCCGTCGCAACCCGGCCAATACTCGGACAGGCTCCTAGAGCCTGGAACACAGGAGTTAGGAGTTAGGAGTTGGGATGCTGCGGAAGCGCTGGCGCTGCTATTTTGCTCGCCGGGTTGAACCTGCCGGTTTTTCGGGCTGCCGGATCGGCATTTTTTCTCCCGGTGCAAAACCGCTATACTTTCGGGCTTTGGTATTTCGGAAAAGAATGGAGTTGTTTATGTCCGTGTCCAAGTCTTCGATTAAACGCCCGGTCATGTTGATTATCCGTGATGGCTGGGGCGAAAATCCACACCCGGAAATGGATGCTTACAACGCCATTAAATTGGCCCAGCACCCCGTGGATGACCGTCTGATGCGGGACTATCCCAATGCACTGATTCATACCAGCGGGGAATGGGTGGGGCTGCCCGAAGGCGTCATGGGGAACAGTGAAGTGGGGCACCAGAATATTGGGGCCGGGAGAATTGTGGACCAGGAAACCATGCGCATTACCCGGCGGATTCGGGATGGCAGCTTTTTTGAAAATCCCGCTCTTAACGCGGCCATCGCCTTCGCCGAGGCGCATCATGGGCGCTTACATGTGATGGGCTTGTGTTCCGATGGCCGCGTGCATAGTGATTTGGAACATGCGTATGCCATTCTGGAACTGGCCAAACGGAAAAACTTCCCAGCAGATCGCGTCTTGATTCACGCCATTACCGATGGTCGGGATACGGCTCCACAGGGCGGCAGGCGGTATCTGGCAGCGCTGGAGGCCAAAACGCGGGAGATCGGTGTGGGGAAAATTGCCACGGTGGTGGGGCGGTATTATGCCATGGACCGCGACAACCGCTGGGACCGCGTAGAAAAGGCGTACAATCTTCTGGTCTTGGGCGAGGGCACAGAATTTCCCAACGCGCTTGCCGCTCTTGAGCACTACTACGCCAACGCCACAGAACCCTCCCGCGCCGGTGATGAATTTGTTGTACCCAGCGTAATAGCCGGTATTGACGGCAAAATAAAAGACGGCGATGCGATGATTTTCTTTAATTATCGCGGCGACCGCCCCCGCGAAATCACCAGAGCCTTCATGTATGATGACACACGGTTCAAGCAGGAAAAAAACGGCGGCTTTATCCGTAAATCCCGGCCGACGAATATTTATTTTGCCACCATGACCGCGTATGAGGAAGGCCTGCCGGTACATCCGATTTTTGCCAAGCCGGAAAAAATGAGGGACATCCTGGGCATGTACGTTGCCCAGCAGGGTTTAAGCCAATTCCGTTCGGCGGAGACCGAAAAATTTCCGCATGTCACATTTTTTTTCAATGATTACCGCGAACCGCCGTTTGACCATGAAGACCGCAAAATGGCAGAAAGCCCCCAGGTGACAACCTACGATCAGCAGCCGGAAATGAGCGCCAGTCAGGTGACGGATATCGTTCTGGCGTCACTGGAGAAAGGGGAGGAAGATTTTTACGTCGTGAATTTCGCCAATGGCGATATGGTGGGCCACACGGGGAATTTGCCCGCAGCTATCAAGGCTGTTCAAACCGTTGATGCGTGCGTAGGTAAGTTGCTGGAAAAAATTAAGACTGTCGGTGGCGCCGCGATTGTTACCGCGGATCATGGTAACTGCGAACAAATGTGGGATCCGATCCATAAGTGCCTGCATACCAGCCACACCACCTTTGATGTGCGCTTAATTGTTGTGGATGATCGCTTTAGAGGCCAAAGCCTGCGCCCCGGGGGATGTCTGGCGGATGTGGCCCCCACGGTGTTAAAGATCATGGGATTGCCGCAACCGGCGGAAATGACGGGGCAATCGCTGCTGTAAATTTCAGAGGGCGTAACCCTTCACAGGAATACGTTGTAGAGTTCATTAGCATCTCGAAGCCGTGGGTTGGTATCCCGCGGGTTATTCTGTGATCGATTTTTCGAGCAGGCTCTTGGACTGTTGAACCCTCGCCGTAAATCCACTAGTGTACTGGTCTGGGTCGCACTGGCGCGGCTGGAGAAGTTTTCTCAGGGAGTAAACGATGGCGGATACGGCCGCGATAGCTTGGATTCTGGAGGTGGCGGCGGCCTCCTTTGCCGGCGGCTTTTTAGGATCGATCAGCGGGTTGGGCGGCGGCATTGTGATTGTGCCGGTGCTGACTATTTTTCTGCACATGCCCATTGAGCAGGCCATTGGTGCCAGCATTGTTTCAGTTATCGCCGTTTCCAGCGGGGCGGGGTCGGTTTATGTTCGCGATCACATAACCAATGTACGCGTGGCCATGTTTCTGGAGCTTTCCACTGCCAGCGGAGCAATCCTGGGTGCCGCGGTACTGGCCAAGTTTTTAAACGCCGAGACTCTATCCATTTTATTCGGATTGGCGCTGCTGCTTTCGCTGGTTCCGATTCTGTTGAACATCGGCGAAGAATTGCCGAAAAATGTTAAGAATGATCGGCTGGCCAACTACCTGCGACTGCAGGGGTCCTATTTTGATAAGCGCATGGGCAAGGAAATTTTTTACAATGCCGCCAACGTGCCGCCGGCGATGGGTGTAATGTTTATCGCCGGAATCATGGCCGGTGTTCTGGGTATCGGTGCCGGTGTGCTGAAAGTGCTGGCCCAGGAAGTGGCCATGCACCTGCCGACAAAAGTATCCACCGCAACCAGCAATTTTATGATTGGCGTAACAGCGGCGGCGGCGGCAGGCGTGTATTTGCACCGGGGGCTGGTGCTGCCGTATCTGGTGGTGCCGGTGGCCACATCGGTGGTGGTGGGCGCCTTACTGGGCACGAAAATAATGGAGAAAATGTCTAATTCGCTGATTCGCAAAGTGTTTGCGATTCTACTGGGCATTGTGGGCGTGGAAATGCTTTTGCGCGGTTGCGGAATTAATTTTTGATAATCGGGTGTTGTGATGGATCGCGGCACCTAAGGAAAACAGGATATGAATACGGTAAATCCTTCATCGCCGAACGACCCGACCCCGCCACCCGGCACGCCGCCCCCGGCGCGCGTAAAAGATGAGTTTATCATTCAGGATGCTGCGGCGTGGGTGCTGCGCGTGGGCGTGATATTAAGCGTTTCCGTGATGATCCTGGGCTTGACTCTTAGCTTTATCCACGCACCTCCGACGATCAAGGAAATGCAGCATGTGACGTTTAACCCTAACCCGGCGGCCATGTATCACGGGGTCCTGGCCGGAAACGCTAAAAGCATCATAGACCTTGGCCTGCTGCTGCTGGTGCTGACTCCCATTACACGCGTGGCGGTCTCCGTGGTTCTTTTTGCCGTGGTGGATCACGACTGGTTTTATACATGGGTGACGCTGGCGGTGCTGCTGCTGACGCTGATTTCCCTGCTATTTTTGCATTGACCCATCTGTAACCTACCGCCTCGCCCGCGGCAATTTCTTCCCATGCAATTTTTGCCTTTTTGGCGATTATTGGGTAAATTGACGGGTTTGCCAAGGCGTGAGAAAACGGGTATGGGTATAGTAGTTCAGAAATTTGGCGGCACATCCGTTGCGACGGCGGAGAAAATCCATTTTGCATCGCGCAAGGTTATCGCCGCGAAAACCGCTGGCCATCAGGTGGTCGTGGTAGTCTCGGCGATGGGCCATACTACCGATGAGCTGATCGAGTTAGCTCGGCAGATTTCGCCCAATCCGCCCAAACGGGAACTGGATCAACTGCTGGCCACCGGCGAACAGGTCACCATTGCGTTAATTGCCATGGCCATTCACGCGCAGGGGCATGATGCCATCAGCTTTACCGGCGCACAGATCGGACTGATAACCGATGCCGTTCACAGCAAGGCCCGCATCCGGGAAATTGACAAACGCCGCATCATCGCCGAGCTGGACGCCGGTAAGATTGTCATTGTCGCGGGCTTTCAAGGAGTGAATGAGCATGGAGACATTACCACCCTGGGCCGGGGCGGAAGCAATGCATCCTTAGTCGCCCTGGGTGCCGTGCTGAATGCGGACGTATGCGAAAATTACACCGATGTTGACGGCGTCTATACCGCCGACCCGCGAATTGTTCCCCAGGCCCGGAAAATTGATCGCATCAGTTATGACGAAATGATGGAGCTTTCCAGCGTGGGGGCGGGCGTGCTGCAAACGCGGGCGGTGGAGTTTGCCAAAAAATATAATGTTCCGATCCATGTCCGAAATAGCGGCCACGACCGCCCGGGCACCTGGATCGTCGCGGAGACTAGTTCTATGGAAAAGATTGCCGTTTCTGGCTGTGCACTAAAAAAGGACCTGATGCGGGTGTCGTTGAAAAACGTTCCGGATCGGCCGGGCATTGTAGCGCAAATTTTTACCGCGATCGCGCGGGCCAATATTGTCGTTGATGACATTATCCAGAACGTGCAGGATGATGCGACTGCCAACATCAGCTTCACCGTGGAACATGGCGATGTTGCGGAACTTAAACCGGTCATGGAGCAGTTGCTGGCGGAACTCGGCGGGGCCGCAGCCTATGAAAAAGATATGGCCAAAGTGTCGGTGGTGGGAGTTGGAATGAAACAGGCCGTCGGCGTGGCCGGTACCATGTTCAAGGCCCTGGCAGACCAGAAAATCAACATCCAGAACATCAGCACCAGCGAAATTCGCATCAGTTGTCTGGTAAGCCGCGCCGATGCAGAAAATGCCCTGCGCGCCGTCCACGCCGCCTTCGGCCTGGACAAGCCTCCAGCAGCCTAGCCCATATTTCGGCCGGTAGGGGTTACACCCCGGCGAGTTCCGCTTCCACGCCGGTTGCATCCGCGATCTCGATGAGCTTTCTATAGGTGCGGCTGACAATCTTGTCAGCAGCTGGGGGCGTTATCCATAGCTTGGCCAGGAAGATATGAACAAGCTTGAATGGCCTGTCTTCGATTTCAATGATGAAGCCCGGAATTTTATCGCCCATTTGTTCGCGGAGCCTGGATATGCCCTTTATCAATGAACCAACGATTTTTCCGGTCTCCTGACTGTAATATACCGTCACAAGGTCATCGAGTCTCTGGGCGTGAAAGACTTCCGGGCTGGCGATAAATTCGATGCAATCGCCGTCGCCATCGTAGGTCGCCGATGGCTTAAACGATGGGGCATTCCGTGCTAGCTCAAGCATGTACTTCCCAAAATCACTGTTAGACATAGCTGTCATAAAAGCCTCCGTTTAAATCGTTGGTCGTGCTTCTCGGGCAGCCGACAGTCTGTCTGGCTGCAATTCTCCCACCTCCAATTGTAGGCAATTCCGTCCTGATTAACAAAGACCAGAAATACTACGGGCCGGTATAATCATCCCTCCGGAGGTTTTGTCGGTTAAGGCATGAACCGCGCCCGGCGGTCACTGTCCCATTTAAGGCGCGTGGGGGTGGGGAGGCTTCCCGAAATAGCGGGCCATATCCGACCATGACGTGCCATTAGCTCAATGCGGAAGCGTTGAGTTGAGGGCGGAATGTGGCTTTATGACACGACGCACGTTCGCCCGTCGTCGCCCGTCGCGAATGTTACGCCGCGTGCCAATTCGCTCAACGTGGAAGCGCCGAGCGGCGGAAGGGTAATGGCGTACCGCGTCGCGATTGTACGCCGAGAAATCGGTATCCCGGAGTTTGGTACCGGGCGTTCTACATAAGCAAAGCGCTTCCAAACCCTTCCAACTCCTAACTCCTAACTCCTAACATCTCATCCCCCCGCCGTCCCGGCGATGCTTTCCAGGCCTTCGGTGGCCCGGGCGAAAAGATCCGTCCGCACGCATCGGGCCGCGATACCCGATACATCCGCACCGGCGTCCAGATGGCCCCAGCGGATCATTTGCTCAAGAAACCAGATAACATGATCCAAGCGGGGTGTGCAGTGCTCAAGTTGCCAGGATCGGAAGTGCCAATTCAGTCCGCGCTGCCGCTGGGCCGGTTCCGCCCCCAGATGCTCCGCCTCCAGACTGTGCATGATTAGTTCCTGGCTTTCATCGACATAATCCCTTTGCGACAGCAACTCCGCTAAAGCCAGGCGGTTTTCGGGAGCCTGGCAATAGGCGCACGCCCGTATGATTGCCCTTATAACACGCGTGAGTTGTTCAGGCCTTTGCCGAGCGCACAACTCCGTTGTAAGCAATACCTTTTCAGGATGATCGGGATATATATCCGTCGTTGCCAGGGCAATACGTCCCCAGCCGCGGCTTTCCGCCAGCGATCCCCACGGTTCACCCACGCAAAACAGATCGACATAATGTTTTGCCATGTGATCTGCCAGGAGTATGGGCTTAAGCTGCACAAGCTGCACATCATGGTCGGGATCTATGCCGCCGCGGGCCAACCAGTCGCGCAGCAGGTAATGGTGCATGGAAAAGGTAGAGACGTGGGCACATATTATTTTGCGGCCCACGCGACCGGAATCCATTATTTTTCGCAGCGTTTGCGGAGAATCCACTCCCAGATCCGCCAATTCCGTCGAGACCACCAGAGTGCTTCCACCGGAGCCAAGGTTCATGATCGCTACCAAGGGTTCACTGAAGTCACTGCGGCCTAACTGGCTCATGATCGACATGCCCAGAAGGGAATGGCTGGCATCCAGCAGGCCATACGTGAGCTTATCGCGCACGATCATCCAGCCGCCTTCGCGTTCGATTTGCACCGCGACGCCTTCATCGTCAAAATAGCCGTTGGCGGCCGCCACCACCAGGGGGGCGGCGTCAATGAGTCGCATGAATCCAATACGCATGAAGGCAGAGTTCCTTAAGCTTCCGGCAAAGATTTACCACTACCTTATCAGGCAGCAAAATCGTTGCCATGGAAATATTTTTTAGATTTTTTCTATTTCTAAAGGCCACTGAATCACATTTCCTTGAATTATCGCATGGGTTTAGATGCGAAAATAGTTTTTGGCTTAAAACTGCCCCGCCGAACCGCCATGTGCACAAGTTGTGCAAAAGTCGATTGACTGCCCGCGGACAATGCAGCCACGCAAAAAAGTCCGGGGGAAAAATTCTTGCCGATCAAATCACAGTGCCGATAAAACATTCTTCACAGAGGCGACGGCCTATCGTCGGCCCCGTGCTGGTCACGCCTAATTTGTAGGCTTGGCGGAGCGCCCTTATAATCCCGTTGGGTAGACGGACTTGGTCACCGGTTGCCAGTCCGGATAGGCGGAGGTGGTTTTTATGATAGTTGTTGTTACCGTGCGCCCAAGGAGCCTGAAGAATGTCTTCAATTCACAAGTTTGTTGTAGTACCAGCCATGCCGGAGAAACTCGCAGCCCTGCACGAGTTGGCCTATAACCTCTGGTCCTTATGGAATTATGAAGCGGCAAGTTTATTTAATCGATTGGATCCGGATTTATGGGAAACCACCGGGCACAATCCGGTACGGCTGCTGAATCTCATCGGTCAGGATAAACTGCGCGCAGCTGCGGAAGATGAAGGGTTTTTATCGCATCTTAATCGCATAACTGCGGACCTGAAATCCTACATGCAGCAAAACACCTGGTTCAAACAGCGTTATCCGGATCGCAAGCCGGTAATCGCTTATTTTTCAGCGGAATTCGGGCTGCATGAATCGCTGCCGATTTACTCCGGCGGCCTGGGTGTGCTTTCCGGTGACCATCTGAAAAGCGCCAGTGATCTGGGCATTCCGCTGGTCGCAGTAGGGCTGCTGTATCGCGAGGGATATTTCCATCAACAGTTGAACGCCGATGGCTGGCAACAGGAATTGAACCCGGAAAATGATTTTTTCTCCATGAGTATTACGCAGGTGAAAAATCAGGAAGGCCAGCAAGCGGTTATCACCGTGGATTACCCGGACTCGCAAGTTCGCGCTGCGGTCTGGCGGGTGCAGGTGGGCCGCGTAACGCTGTACCTGATGGATTGCAATCTGGAGATTAACAGTCCGCATGATCGGGATATCACCGCACGGCTGTACGGTGGCGATCATGAAATGCGCATCCGGCAGGAAATGCTTTTGGGTATTGGTGGTTTGCGGGCCTTGGCGGCGGCGGGTATTACCCCCACCGTATGCCACATGAATGAAGGACACTCGGCCTTTCTGGCGCTGGAACGCTGCCGCGTGCTGATGGAACAGGAAAAGCTGACCTTTGCCGAAGCACGGGAAATGGTTTCTGCCAGCAATGTATTTACCACCCATACACCGGTTCCAGCCGGCAATGACGCCTTTCATCGTGATTTAATTGAAAAATATTTCACCAATTATTGCCATAAACTTGGCATCAGCATTGATGAACTCATGGCCATGGGACGGGTGAATCCGCAGGACAGCAACGAATTTTTCGGCGTCACTGTCCTGGCATTACGCATGGCATGGCATGCCAATGGTGTCAGTGAATTGCATGGGCAGGTATCGCGGCGCATGTGGCAACGGATATGGCCCGAAATTTCCGCTCCAGAAATTCCGATTCGCCACATCACGAATGGCGTGCACACGCAATCTTGGTTAAGTGAAGGCTTTGCGCGGCTCTATCAGGAATACCTGGGCACGAACTGGACCGATCGCCCGGCAGATCACAGTATCTGGGGACGCACAGATAAAATTCCCGATGTTGAAATTTGGCGCGTTCATGAACGCCGCAAGGAACGGCTGATTCATTTCATCCGTCAGCGGCTGCGCTTGCAGCTTGCGCGACGCGGTCAATCTGCACAGGATGTTCAGCGCGTGGACGAAGTGCTGGATTCAAAATCATTAATCATCGGCTTTGCCCGGCGCTTTGCCACTTACAAACGCGCCACGCTGCTTTTGCGCAATCCGGACCGCTTAATCAAGTTACTTAAAGATTCCAATCAGCCCTTGCAGTTTGTTTTTGCTGGTAAAGCCCATCCGCGTGATGACGGCGGAAAACGCTTCATCCAAGAAATCGTTCATTTCTGTCGGCGGGAAGATGTTCGCACGCGTATGGTGTTTCTGGAAGATTATGACATTGATGTGGCTCGGTATCTCACGCAGGGCGTGGACGTATGGCTGAACACTCCTCGGCGGCCCATGGAGGCTTCCGGCACCAGCGGCATGAAGGCCGCCATCAACGGAGCACTGAATTTAAGCATCCTGGACGGCTGGTGGTGTGAGGCGTCGGCCGAGGATAACGGCTTTGCCATCGGTGCCGGCGAAGATTACAACAACGATGAATATCAGGATGATATGGAAAGCCGCAAGCTTTTTGATCTTCTGGAGCGCGTGGTTGTGCCGCTGTACTATGACCGCAGCCTCGATGGCCTGCCCCGTAACTGGATCAAACGGATGAAGAATTCCATCCGCACGATCTGCCCGGTATATAACACCAACCGCATGGTGCAGAATTATTCGGAAATGTTCTACCTGCCCGCGCATGATCTGTATATGAAACTCATGGAGGGCCACGGGGCAGGTGCCACGGCGTTGGCGCAATGGAAAAAGCGCATCGCCCAGCAATGGGATAATGTAAAGGTAACGCAAGTTGAATCTCCGTGTGCCGGCACGGTAAAAGCCGGTGAAAGCGTCAAAGTATTTGCCACCGTTGAACTGGGCAGCATTCCCGTAGATAACGTGCGGGTGGAACTCTATTTTGGTTCGCTGGATTCGTTCGGCAATATTCAAAATGCCCGGGTACATGAAATGGCACTAAGTACCAATATTGGAACCGGAGTGTTTCAATTTGTGGGTGCTATTAGCGCCGGAGCCTGCGGTCAGCAGGGATATGCTGTTCGGGTATTGCCCAATCATCCCAATATCGCCCTGCGGTTTGAACCGGGATTGGTCCGCTGGGGATGAGCGGGGCGCAGAAATCTGGAATCTGGAACTTAGAAACTGGAATTTTCTGGAAGCGCTTCGCTGCTCATGTGCAGGTGTGGCATAGAACTAGTGCTGTGTCAGGGTACCTTGCGCTTTATCTCATTTACGCTTCGGGTGCTAATTCATCGAGGTTTTCCACTTGCTGGCGATGGTAGGTTCCGCGCACCACCCAATAGGCCCCCAGCAGATTCCAGCCGATCGGCAGGAAACGAATGGCTTGGGCCAACGCAAAGGCCTGACTGGCGGTATCCACACCACGCGTAACAAAAAAGTGCAACAAAATGGCATCCATAACGCCGATGCCCTGAGGCGGAACAATCGGCAAGCTGGCCGCCAGGGCCGCCACCGGAATACACGCCATAAAGTAACCGAATGATGCGTGCATCCCAAAGGCCCGACCCGCTAAGAACCCCGCCAGCGGCAGTACCGCCTGTGACAGAACACTGGCTCCCAGAGTCACCGCGACCACACCCAGATGATCACGATACACCCGCAGCGTGCGGTCCGCGTGTTTGATAAATTCCGGCAGCGGCAGGCGTTCAATCAACGCATCCAGATGCAGAAACTTCCGTAATCGTGTCGAAAAATAAACAATTCCGCCCGCCAATGTGAGGCCCAGCAGGCCGCCAATCAGCCACAGCACATGCACCAGCACCGGGTCAGAGACGCTCTTGCCGGAAGCTGAAAAATGATTCACCGCAAGCTGCACCGCCGCTGCTACGCCGGCCACAATCATCAAGCCAATTAACCCAATAACCCGATCAAAAATTACCGTCACCGCACTTTTTGTTTTTTGCCCGGTGATTCGACCGGTATAAATAATTTTGACAATATCCCCGCTGGTGGTCCCCGGCAGAAAGGTGGAATAAAACTGCCCCACAAAGGTCAGGGTCAAACATTTTCGGTAGGGCAAATCCATGCCCTGCACCAGCATGAGCTGCCGCCAGCGCCACGCGGTAATGAAAAGAGGCAATCCCAGCAGCAACAAGGCCGCCAGCAACGGCAGCGGCTTAGCGCGCCGCAGCAGATGCGGCAGCCCCAGGGCCACCGATACTTTTCCGCGCACCGCTACCAGATAACTGCCCGGCACGGCCAGGAGTTTGGGGAATTTGATTGGAGCCTTCGTGCCAACAGCCGTTACCACTTGCCCGTGCGGCAGACGCACCGACACCTTCTGGCCTTGAAATTGCAGTGTATACAGAGGGCCGTGCCGCGCCAAAAGCGGCAGCGGCGTGTTGTGCAGAAACGTCACATTGCGGATGACCTGTCCCTTTTTGACCACGGCCTGATCATGCCATGCGATATGGGAAATCACATACCAAAGCCCCACAACCGCAATCAGAATTTTGATGACGGTAACAATCACTTTACGCGCGGTGTGCGGTTTTGTCTGGGTCATGAAAGCCAATCTTCACGGGGAATTCAAAATCAGATTCCCAGGTCCTGCCGGGTTAAAATGGATTCAAACATAAAGCCCGCAGCTTCAATATTTTCCCGCGCACCTTCCTGACGGTCGATGACAGCGATAATTTTTTCCACCTGCGCACCGGCCGCTGTGATGACCTTTGCCGCCTCCAGCACCTGTCCGCCGGTGGTGGCAATATCCTCCACCAGCAGCACCGTATCACCCGCCAGCAATAATCCTTCAATAAGTTTGCTGGTGCCATAATCCTTTTTGGAATTGCGCACAATAAAGAACGGCAGCCCCGCCGCCAAGGACGCCGCCGCCGCCAACGCCACCCCGCCCAGTTCCGCCCCCGCGATACGCGTGGTCAGTGGTGAACGCGCCGCCGCCATTCTTGCCCCCAGTGCCGCCAGAATGTCCGGCTGCGTTTCAAAAAGATATTTGTCCATGTAATATTTGGATTTCCGCCCCGATCGCAACGTAAAATCCCCCTCTAGATACGCCACTTCCTTAATCCGGGCCGCCAAGTGTGATTTATCCAGCATTAAAAACTCCTTAACAATATCGGAGTCGGATTATAGCGATTTTTCACCCGCATGACATTGCCCACCGCGCCACCGCCGCCCCGCAACGCCCCGCGTCCAACCCCGCGACACGCCCGTAGCTCAATGCGGCAGCGTTGAGTTGAAATCGGGATATGATGTATTCGCACGACGTTTTTCCCGACGCCGCGATCGGCACAGCGCGTGCCCGCCACCACGCCGCCGTCATCCCGTAACGCCACGCATCCAATCACGCGACACATAATTAGCTCAATGCGGCAGCGTTGAGTTAGAATCGAGATATGATGTATTCGCACGATATTTGTCCTGACGGCACGATTCCCTTCCGCGCCACATACCTGTAATTTTGCGTTACACCATTTTGTGTGCCATAATAATTTCACCTGTTTGTCCGTAACGCCCATTCCAGAAATCACAGGAGCCTGTTGGATGTCGCAATCGCATCAACCATGCCTTTATTTCTTCAGGACGCTTGCCGCCCTGTCTCTCGCGATTACCATTTGTGCCGCCGCCGCAGCATCGCCGATTCCCAGTGCTCGCGCCACCACGCGCGTCACCGGGCCATTAACCAAAAATGGCTACGTCAATTACGTGGCGAAGTTTAACAAACGCTTCGGCAAAGGCGTTACCGCGTCAAATAATGCCGCGGTGCCGCTGCTGATTCTGTTCCGGCCCAACTCATTTCAATGCGGTGCTTTCAAATTGGTGGGTAGAAAAGTGATTTACGTGCCGGATAAAACCTTCGCACACGAGATGCGCAGATCACTGGGAATTTCCAGGCGTGATTTAACGGGACCGCGCTTTATCAGCTACCAGAGATTCCGCAGACACGCTGATCCGGCGGCAGTAGCACAAGCTGTTGGCGATGCCGGGAATTTGCCCCCTGCGCCGCAATTCACATCGGCAAGACTTTACAGGCATCCGTGGGCGGCCAAGGCCAATCCATGGTCCGCCGCGTTCCTAAATACCAATGCCGGGGCCTTGGATATAGCACGGTCAGCGTTCTCCCGCCCACACTTTTTTCTACCGCTGCTCGACGCCGCCGGTGGGGACCCCGGTGTGGCCACGGCGGTAGGTGCGTTATTGCCCGCCCTCGCTCCTGCCAAGGCTATTTGCAACGGACTTGCGGCGCAAGCTATGTTGGCATTGCATCAAGGGCGCCTTCGCAGATGCAGGCATGATTTGCTGGCCATCCATCGGCTGGCCCGGTTATTAACCCGCGAACACTTCCTGATCACCAACCTTGTCGCTATGTCCATTAAGACGATGGGATGTCAGGCTGATATTGCTATGGCCAATTCCCATAAGCTGTCATCGGAAGCGTTGCACAACTACCTGAATCAGCTGTTGACGCTTCCCCGGCCCACGTCGATGGGGGCCGCGATCGATACCGGTGAGCGATGGACAACGCTTGACGTCTTGCAGCACGCTTCGCCTAACCTCGCCGCACTCTTCGGATCTGCCGCGCCGCGCAAGCCGGCCAAACCTTTGAACGGAGCACAGCGTGCGGCAGCATCGGCGTCCATGAACAGGCTCTTTGACCAAGTGGTTGAAATTTTTGCGACCAAAAACTACCGGCAGCGAGCTTTGGCGTCGCACCACGCTTTGGCGCTTTGGCAACATGCAAAAAAGCCGGTAGACATAACATTCCTCTTCATTGTAAAGACACAGGCCAGAACCATTGCCATGTCAGCCCGCTGCGCCGCTTTTCGGCGTTTAGATCGCCTGTCCCTTGCGCTGGCCGCGTATCTGGAAGCACACAAAACTTTTCCGAATCACCTCTCGCAGCTTGCCCCCAAATTTCTCCCCGCCATCCCACGGGATCCATTCACCAACAAGGCATTTGCCTACACCACAGGACCGCACGGCTGCACGCTCTCCAGCCCCGGAGGATTTTCGCCGCCGATAAACCCCGGCGTATCCCTACCGCCCGCGCGCCCTATTACGGTGCATCTGTCCCCCCTGCCAGGAGAGAAATAAACCCCGAAAACCCCTTCCGGAAAAACGCAATATTTCCCGCAGCCACGCCCATAGCTCAACGCGGCAGCGTCGAGTGACAGCCCTTCAACGGATCCGAAGAGCCGCCGGAGGAGGCAGAGCGACCATAGTAGCGATGAAGTACCGTAACGGGCATGGAGCCAAGGGGCGGAGATGCGAAAGAGCATCTCCGATGGCCCTCTGCTGAAAGTCATTGATCCGTCCCTGCACACTAACATCCTGGATGTGTTGTCTTGGTGGCAGCCCGTCTTGTGCCCTGGCCGAGCCTTGTCTTGTGATACCTCTCTGCTTTCACCTGCTCAATCGGGCTGCAGCCTGATTTGCTCTACTTTCAACTCTCTACTCTCCCGTACTTTAACTCGCCGAATCGTTCGGCGGGTTTCCGCGTCAAACGCATAAAATCGCTGATCTCAACCACTTATTTTCAGCCTCGCTGGTCGAAAATCGGGCGAATTTGGGTTTCTGGGGGGTGGATAACTTGCAATTCCGGCTTACAGCGCCATAATTCTTTGCTTCGCGGATGGTGCGCAGGTTGTTTTCGTACCGACCCGCCGGGACGTACCGCGGCAAGCCATGGAACGGCAGGCATTGGGCTTGGCGACATGGGCGGTGTTTGGTGATGTTGTTTACATCGGGTTGAAAAATATGGATTACCCGCTGATTATTGCAACCGCATGCGGTGCGATTGCGCTTTATCTCATGATGCCACGCGGGCAAGCCTGGCTGATCAAGCTCGGGGCGCTTATTGGCGTGCTGGCTTTGGCAGCGGGCCTAAGTTACCTCACCCATTGGGCGTCGGTGGCTTTTCCGGCCCAACCTGCCGCCGGTCCCGGAATATTCTTTTATGCCTTTGCTCTGATCGCCATCGCGTCAGCGGTGGGTGTGATCTGTCACCCGAAACCCATTTATTCTGCACTTTATTTTGTCCTTATGACTCTGGCCATCGCCGGTTTGTTCTTACTGATGATGGCAGAATTTATCGCGGTTGTCCTGATTATTATTTACGCCGGTGCCATTCTGGTGACGTATGTATTTGTCATCATGCTGGCCAGCCCTACGGGTGCCGCGGCGGAGGCGGTGGATTATGACCGCATCAGTGCGGATCCACTGGTTGCGGTCTTGGTAAGTTTTTTACTTCTGGGAACGGTTCTCGAAACGCTTTTTACCCATTCTCCGCACGGTTTTATTGCCTCTTCCGCCTCCGGTGCACCAGCTCATGCGGTCCATTGGGGCGGTTTGGCGGCGTTGGGTAAAAATCTTTATTCACGCTACACGCTGCCGCTGGAATTAGCCGGCGTGTTAATGACCATTTCCCTGGTCGGGGCCGTGATGATTGCCCGTAAAAATTCCCCGCATACTCAGATGCTGGGCCTGGGAGATGTGCCGACGGAATAACCCGGTGAGAAAAAATGATGATCACACACGTAACAAATTCGTTTTCCGATCCGACACTGGTGCGCTATCTGGCCTTAGGTGCGGTACTGTTCGCCATTGGCCTGGTTGGTTTTATGGCGCGGCGTAATATGATCATGATTTTCCTGTCCACGGAAATCATGTTCCAAGGCGTGGCCATTAACCTTATCGCTTTCAGCCGGTATTACCATAATGCGGACGGGCAATCGTTTGTGATTTTTTTATTGACCGTGGCGGCGGCGGAAGCCTCCCTGGCGTTGGGCCTGGTGATCATGCTGTTTCGCCAGCGACAGACACTTAATGTGGACGCCTGGTCTGATTTGCAAGGGTAGGACGCCTTTGCTTTTTCCCCTGAACGCGGTTGTTTAACCGCAGTTCAAGAATTTGAGGGATATTCCGGAGTTTGAAGTGTTCCAATTTTTGCAGCAATTTACTCCTGACCAGCATGTGGAAATATTGGCCGGTTTAATTCCCCTTTTTCCGCTGGCGGCGATGGTCATTATCGCGATTTTCGGCGGCACGGCCCTTAAGGGCCGTGCGCATGTTCCCGCTATTGTCGGCATCGCATTCTCATTTTTCCTGGCGCTGCTGCTGTTAATCATTTTTGACGTTGGCCAGTTTAACTCCATCAGGGCGGCGCTCTTGCACCTCACCCCCGCGCAAGCCAATCACTTTGGTGCAGGCAACCACGAATTTCTGCAAATGAAGTTCGCCACGTGGTTTAGTGCCGGCGGGTTTAGAATCCCCTTTGGTGTGTACCTGGATCCGCTGTCAGTGCTGTTTGTCTCCTTTGTTACCGGCATATCGCTGCTGATCTTTATTTATTCCAGCGGTTACATGGAAGGAGATTACGGTTATTTCCGTTTCTTCGCCTATTTAAGCATGTTTGTCACCGCCATGACCATTCTGGTGCTGGCGAATAATTTTCTGCTGGTATATCTGGGGTGGGAAGGCGTGGGGCTGGCCAGCTATCTGCTGGTGGGATATTACTATCCCAAACGCTCCGCACGGGATGCCGCCACGAAAGCGTTTATTGTTAACCGTATTGGCGATACGAGCTTTGCCGTCGCCATTTTCATGATCTATCTGACCTTCCATTCGCTGAATTTCGTCAACGTATTTTATGGCCCGTTGCAAAGCGCGAGCTTCCGCGCAGCCCACCAATCCATGATGTTCTGGATACCGCTGCTGCTGATGTTTGGAGCCTTTGCCAAATCCGCGCAGTTCCCGCTGCACGTCTGGCTGCCTGATGCCATGGAAGGTCCCACACCGGTTTCCGCCCTGATTCACGCTGCTACCATGGTCACCGCCGGCGTGTATCTTATCGCCCGGTGCATGCCGATATTCATGCACGACCTGCCCGTGCTGCATCTGGTGGGAATTATCGGAACGTTCACCGCATTTATGGCTGCTACCATCGCCATGTGTCAATATGATCTCAAACGGATCTGGGCCTATTCCACGGTTTCGCAATTGGGATATATGTTCATGGGCCTGGGAGTGGCGGCAGGTTCGGCGGCGGTGTTCCATGTGTTTACCCATGCCTTTTTTAAAGCACTGCTGTTTCTGTCCAGTGGATCGGTCATGCACGCCATGGGCGGCGAACTGGACATCCGGAAAATGTCCGGGCTGCGTAAACGCATGCCCATTACCACCGTCTGTCTGCTCGTTGGCGCGTTGTGTTTAGCGGGCTTTCCCGGCTGGGCAGGATTTTTCAGCAAGGATGAAATCCTTTCCGCCGCGATGAATTCGGCTTGGAGCGTCGGCCCCTGGCTGGCCGCCGTCGGCTTGCTGACCGCTTTAATTACCGCTTATTACACGTTCCGCGCCTTTTTCCGCGTGTTCATGGGTGATCTGATTTTGCCCCAAACCGCAGGCCTGCATGAACCCAGTGTCTTTACGTTGCCCCCTGAATCCAGCCATGAAAGTCATGACGCCCATAGCGCCCATGTTGCTCATTCCGCCGGCCAACATAGTCATGACGGGCAGCACGGCCACGATCAACCGCGTAACACCTCCTTTGACGGCCCGATTTCCATGTGGGGACCGCTGGTTATTTTGGCCATCGGGGCGACTCTTGTGGGCTGGTTGGGAGTTTTCGGCGGCCACGGTGATCAAGGCTGGATTCAGAGCTTCCTGGCCCGCGTGCCCATGAATGCTGGTTTGCATTATGTGCCAACGCCTCCGAGCGGCCTGCTTTTGCCGCTGGCCTCGGTGCATCGCATAAGTCCGGCGATGGGCATGGTTCTGGGCGGAATACTGGCGATTGTGGGAATTTTGGTTGCCTGGTATTTTCACTTGGTGAATCGCCATGCGGCCGAAGTGGTTAAATCCGCGTTGCGTCCGCTGGTGACGTTCCTGGAAAACAAATGGTACATCGACGAAATTTATCATTATTGTATCGTTATGCCGCTGTGGTATCTGGGCCGCACCCTTTATGGTGTGGACCATGTCGTTGACGGAATTGTTGTGAACTTTTTCGGATATTTTCCCCAGCTTGTCGGCTGGGTGCTCAAGCCCACACAAAGCGGTCGGTTGCGTTATTACGCCATCGGCATGGTCAGCGGTCTGGCGCTGGTGATTCTGGGCGTGTTGTATCTGCTTAGATGATCCGGGGCCAAGGTAAGCCCGTCCGGATCAGGAAAACTCGGAACTGAAACGTTATGACACAATCGCATTTAATCTTGCCCATGATGCTGGCTATTCCGTTAATCGGCGCGGCGCTGATTTTCATGATCAAACCCGGAACTTCGGGCCACCGCGCCCGCGGCCTAGGTGTTCTGGCGTTTTGTTTCGCCCTGATCCCTGCGGTCATGGGTGTTGTTCTGCTGACGCGGTTTAACTATGCCGCAGGCAGTGTCTGGCAACAGCGATTTAATTATCCCTGGCTGCCGCAGTTTCATGTTAATTTTTCCTTCGGCGTGGATGCCATCAGCCTGTGGCTTCTCATGCTTACGCTGCTGGTAACGCCCATGGCCATTCTCGACGCGATAAATAAAATCCAGCATCGGCAGAACGAATTTTTCGCCTGGATGCTGGTCAGCTATGCCTGCATGATTGGCGTATTTATCAGCCACGATGTGCTGCTGTTTTATCTGTTCTTTGAATTCAGCTTGATTCCCACCTTTTTCATCCTCGGAATCTGGGGCCATTCCGATCGGCGCAAGGCCGCGGTTAAGTTTTTCCTGTACGCCTTTGCCGGTTCGGTGCTGCTGCTGGCCAGCCTGATTTACCTGGCCCTGGTACATCAGGAAAAATTCGGCACGTTTTCCTTTGCTTTAGCGGATTTATATCGCGCCGGGCAATCGCTTAGCCCCACGCAACAGGGCATTGTATTTCTCGGCCTGCTGATCGGATTTGCCATCAAGGTTCCGTTGTTTCCCGTCCATACCTGGATGCCTTTGGCCATTACCGAATCACCAACCCCCGGCTCAGTGATGATCGCCCTGGTTAAGCTCGGTGCGTATGGTCTGCTGCGATTTGCCATTCCCATGCTTCCCCTGGCTGCGGTACGCTTTACCCCGTTCCTTGCGGTGTTGTGCGTGATTTCCATCCTTTACGGCGGCCTGATCAGCTGGGTGCAGCGCGATATGAAAAAGCTCATCGCGTACAGTGTTCTAAGCCACTTGGGTTTGTGCATTCTGGCGTTGCTGGCTCTGACCATGACGGGCCTGACCGGATGCGTCATGGTGATGATCAGCTCCGGTCTTTTGGCCGCCGCCATGCTGATGGTCATGGGTATGATTTACCGCCGCTATCGCACGCGTAATTTGCTGGAAATTTCCGGCCTGGCCCGGCGGCTTCCGGTTCTCGGATTTTTCGCGGTCTTTTTTTTCATGGGTACCGCTGCCCTGCCGGGATTGATTGGATTTATTTCGGAAATTATTTCTCTGGTGGGAACGTATGTCAGCGGCAGCGCTGGCCATGGCGGCTATTTAGGCCCTGCATATGCCATACCCGCTGCTCTGGGCATGATCCTCGGTGCGTTGTATATGCTCTACTGGGTTGCCCATGTTATTTTTGGGCCATTGGTTGAAACCGTTCCCGATGCGGATACGTCCCCAACGCACGCTTCCCTAGTAGTTCAGGATTTGTCGGTGCGGGAGTGGCTTGTGCTTTCACCGCTGGCGTTGGCGGTGCTGTTTCTTGGTTTGTACCCGGCTCCTGTACTTAATTCCCTGCAGCCGGCGATTGGCAAAATCCGCCATGAGGTGTTGGCGGCAGTTCAGGAAAATACGGCTTCCCACTTGGCCGCGAGTTCGGCGGCAACCTCTCGTACGCATCGTGTTGGTGCTGTGCATTTAGCCGGGATGCCTGTATTGGCTGCTGCGTCGAAAGCTCAAAGTTTTAATAAGGCCGTGGCGTTGCGCTTGCCGGCTAGTGCTCGGTAATGTTTTGAAATCAAAGAGGCTTTGTACGTGAATATCCCGCTGAATCATTTTTCCCCCGAAATTATCATGATCGTCGCGGCGTTTCTTGTCGCGCTGGTGGGTGTCGCAAAATCGGATGCGGTGCGCCGCAGCGCCCAGTGGATTTCGCTAATCAGTCTGATCCTGGCTTTTATTGCGGGCTGGCATATCGGCATGGTGGATTCCACCGCCGCCTGGCCGCTGGCGAGCTTCGCAACTTATGACACACTGTTGGCGTCCGGCATCGGTATTCTCCTGGTGCTGCTGTCTTGGGACATGCCTTTTGCCATGGATCCCGCTAAAGCTGATCGGACTTTCCGCGGTGAATATTTCGCTATGATGCTGGTATCGCTGGCCGGTGTAAGCATGATGGCCAAAGTGGATAATCTGATCTGGCTGTTTATCGCTTTGGAACTGGTTTCCATTCCAACCTATATTATGGTCGCCACGGGCCGCAGCAATCCCACCGCACAGGAAGCCGGGATTAAATACTTTTTCCTTGGATCGCTTTCCGCGGCGATTTATCTCTTCGGCTTCAGTTATCTCTACGGCTTTTCCGGCAGCACCGACTTCTCCAAAATCGCTTCCGCCTTTGCCGCCGTGCCCCAATTACCCTATATCGCCATGATCGGCCTGCTGATGGTAGTCATCGGCATCGCGTATAAAATCGCTGCTGTTCCGCTGCATTACTACGCACCGGATGTGTATCAAGGCACCGCAACACCGGTCACCGCGTTTTTGTCTTTTGCCCCCAAGGCCGCCGGATTTATCGCTCTGATTCTGGTGTTTAACCTTACGGGATGGAAGCTTTCCCATGGGGCCGCGCGGGCCGTTCCGGATTTACTGATGGTCATGGCCGTGCTAAGCATGACCATTGGCAATGTCCTGGCTTTGCTGCAACGCAACATTAAACGCATGTTGGCCTACAGCTCTATTTCCCATTCCGGGTATATGCTGGTCGGGTTGGCCGTCGGTCCGCTGATGATCAATCACAGCATCACCAACGGCATCAGTGCGATGCTGTTTTATCTTGGTGCGTACAGCGTCATGACCGTGGGCGCTTTTGCGGTTCTGGTTTATCTGCAGGGAAAACTCGATGCTGCGGAAGATCTTGACGATATTGCGGGAATTGCCTCAGCCCACCCGCTGGCCGCCGCATGCATGGCCGTATGTATGTTAAGCCTCATTGGCATGCCCTTTACCGTCGGGTTTTTGGGTAAATTGTTTATTGTGCAGGCTGCCTTTTCCAGCGGCCACGGCGTGCTGGCCGTTATCGTGATGATCAATGCCGCCATCGCCGCGGCCTATTATCTAAGCATCATCACGTCGATGTATCTGCGTGATCCCTGGACACCCTTTACCGTCCGTCGGCCCGGTGCCATCCAATTTTCCGCCGGCATCGCTGCGGCTCTGGTCATTCTTCTGGGCGTGTTCCCGTCCGTGCTGATGAGCATCTGCCGCTACTCGGGCAGTGAAGTCACCAAAATGGTCGTGGTCAATAATTCCCAAGCGCCTGCAGCAGGCAAAAGCACTGCCGCGATTTTGCCGCCGATTCACCTGGTCCGATCGCGCTCAACCCCGCGCCCAATATCTCACACAACGCCCCTGGCTTCCACGCATACCGCTGTGGCCGCTGCGTTGTGACACCGAGCAATTTCCGACCTATCGGCGGGGTGACAGTGGGCTGCAACGCTCTTGGTCACACTGCCGATTGTGATACAATCAATAATTAGAAAGGATTTCATTCCATGCAATTAGCTTCACGTCTGGATCAGATCGCGGAATCTATTACCCTCGCCGTAACCGCCCGTGCTAATGCCATGAAAAAGCAGGGGGTGGACGTGGTAAGTTTTGGAGCTGGAGAGCCGGATTTTGATACCCCAGCGGCCATCAAGGAAGCGGCCATCACTGCGTTACGGGCCGGTAGAACCAAATATGAACCCACCGCCGGCACTCCCGAAGCACGCAAAGCCATTGCCGAAAAGCTCGCACGCCATAACAAGCTACCGTATCCGCCGGAACAGATCATGGTTTCAGTCGGGGGGAAGCATTCGCTTTACGTGGCATTCATGGCCGTATTAAATCCCGGTGATGAAGTGTTGATCCCGGCTCCGTATTGGGTCAGCTACCCGGAAATGGTAAAACTCGCCGGCGGCGTACCTGTAATTATTCAGGGCGACCCCGCACACGAATTTAAAATTACACCTGCGCAACTCGCCGCCGCCATTACCCCGCGCACTAAAATGTTCATCATGAATTCCCCCAGCAATCCCGGCGGTCACACATACCACCCCGCGGAACTCGCTGCCCTGGCGGAAGTTATCAAGCCGCATAGCAATATCTGGGTATGCAGCGATGAAATTTATGAACGCCTGTTGTTTGGTGATCAGAAAACCTGCTCCTGGGCCGCCCTGGATTGGAACACATGGAAAGACCGCACCATTACCTGCAACTGCTTGAGCAAAACCTACGCCATGACGGGCTGGCGCATCGGCTATACCGCCGGCTCCAAGCCGCTTATTGACGCCATGAATAAACTCCAAAGCCAGATGACCAGCAACATCACCAGCTTCTGTATGCCCGCCATTGTAGAAGCGTTAAGCAACCCGGCCATGGAAGACGAAGTAGCAAAAATGCGACAGGCGTTTGAAAAGCGCGGCGCGCATATCTGGCAGCGGCTCAATGCGCTGCCGGGCTTCAAATGCGTGCGGCCCACCGGCGCATTTTACGCCTTTCCGAGCATCGCCGGAGCCTTAGGCAAGCCCATGGGAAAAACCGCCGCCAAACCCCAGGACGCCATTGAATTTTGCCGCATCGTGCTGGATGAAGCCCACGTCGCCCTTGTACCCGGCAACGACTTCGGCTTCCCCGACCACGTGCGCCTAAGTTTCGCCACCAGCCTGGAACAAATCGACAAAGGCGTGGATCGCTTGGAAAAGCTTCTAACCGCCAGCCAATCATAAAGCGTGGCCCGGGGCCTCTGAGTACAGGGAACGGTGACATCCGTCGTCGTTGGCGGCGGAGTTGTGAGGACACTTACAGCGAGGCGTACTGCAGTATGTAATCGTTGATTGCGAACGGTTCGGGTGGTCGCGTTGGGCGGACGATTTCACCACTGCGACACAAAGGGATTAAAAGCCACAGAGGTTACAGAGACGGAATATCCACAGATTTCACAGATTCCACAGATTGACGATGGGGGATTCACCACAGAGGGAGGGGAGGTAACGGAGGGACCGGCGAACGACGACGAGGGAGCGTGTTTAACGACCCCCAAACCGGGGATTTCGGCGGCGAACATTTATCTGGCCAGAGGTAACGTGTTTTTATGCGAATGATAGGAGTAACTAAGCCTGTCGGGGAGGTGCGGCGGTTCCCCTCTGTTGGAGATGCCATTGCATATCGGGCCGGACGTGAGCCGGTAAGCGCCGCCCGGTCTGCGGAGGTCGTTGGTCACCGGATTTGCGGGGCAAGGTGGACTGATTCGGAGTTGAGATTTTCATTGGAGGATGGGATCGCACTAAACATATTTCTCGTCGACGATGTGGTTGAGTGGTCGGTCCTGCGCGCAGAAGGTGGGCAAGCAGCGGCAGTGGAAACGACTGCGGAGGAGCCGGTACTCGTGCGGTTCCCCCAGGAGGACTCCGTTTGGAACCGGTCTCTCCTAGTGCGTGATCGTGTCGGGAAGAGGATCGAAAGAATATTCGTAAATGATTTTTGGCTCTTCCTTTACGTTGAGGGCGCACCAATTCTGCTATTTCTGGCGCTGGGCCGAAAAGACGGTAGCGGGCACCTGCTGCATTGGGACGAAACCGATTGACCGGTACCGGATCGCGAACGCGCCCTTTAGGGTTATAGCGGATCGGGCACGCTGCTTGGAGTCCGGGGTCCGTTCCCGACATTCGAGGACGCCGTCGGCTTGCGTGAAGATTCGCTTGCGAATAAAGAATGTATGGGTGGCACAAAGGCCGATGTCATGGATGACCAGGGTTTTACAGAGAAATGGATTGGGCAGGACGGGTATACGGGCGATTGGTAAAGCGCTTTCCGTAATCCCGCGACCAACGGGTGGGCTGGCGGAGACGCCTCCAGCCATATTCCGTGAGGGTAATATTTTTTAAGGTGAGTATGAAAATTCAGGCTGAGTTTTATAATTTTCCAATTCGTGGTTATCGGTCATTTGCCGCGGCAGTTCGGGCTGGCTTAGCGTCCCCGCAAGCCCGAAGGGCGCGTGCTGAGTCTATTAGGCTCGCAGGCTCGACAATTATAGACGCGTGCTGGGATGAGGCAGGGGTTGCATTTCGGTTGTCGAATGGCTTTATATTACACATCTTCAACAACGGTACGGCCCTTGATTGGCTACTGATTTCTGATGACGACTATTTATCGTTGCGGGCCAAGCTGAAATCTCCTGATGATCACTGGACGGTTCAATACGTAACGTCAGACGGGGTCGGAAAGGGGGTCGAGCGGGAATTTTCAAGATCGGAAGTCGCTACGGCTTGTATCGGCAAGACAGTGCGAAGAATTACGATTCGTGAAGTAATGCTCACGCTTCAGTTTGAGGGGCAGGGGTGGTATGTATTTTTCACTCCTGTCAAAGGTTGGCCTGCTGGCCAGCCCTTACTGATTTGGACTGAAGACAAGGAATAACTGCCTTGCCCGTGGCGGTTGCCAACCGGCCGGGCGGACGTTCGGGAGGTGAACGATGCTGGTTTCGCGCGAAAATTGATAGGCCAGGATTTTTGGACTGGTGATTGGTATAGTGCGTATGAGAATCCGGGTGCCAACGACTGGGCGGGTGGAAAAGGATCGAGCCACATTCCCTGATGGAAAGGTCGGCTATGGTTATTGTCGAATCGGTGAATATCGAAGTTGAATTATACGGGATTCCCGTGGTCGGGCACAAATCCTTTGGCGACGCAATCAAGGCTGGATTGTCTGCTCCAGTTGCATTGCGAGCCAAGGCCGACTCCGGCCCTGATTGCGGGTCAGCGCGTCGTGGAGGCTTGTTGGGACTGGAACGAAGCCGCGTTCCTGCTTTCCGGTGGCAGCTCGCTACGCATATTTTCCAGCGACGGTTACTGTGACTGGCGGATCGAGGATGCGGCCGCCTACGCAGAGTTGCGCTCGCGGCTTCCGTCCCACCGCGTGGCCGTCGTGGCCCATTTTGTAACCGCGGCTGGTGAGGCGGAAGCTCTGAATGATCGCCGGTTCTCCGCCCATGATCTGGTTAAGGAGTGTGTCGAAAAGGAGGTGCTGCGAGTCGCTGTGGCGCATACGGCGCTTTATTTCCAATTTCGCGGCACGTGTGGCTGGTTCGTGTTTTTCGAGCCAGTAAAGCGCCACGATAACGGCGATCCACTGTTAATGTGGGTGGAAG
>JAJZDN010000059.1 GCA_021805985.1 Planctomycetota bacterium
AAGGGTAACGGCACCAGCCGTTGCCCCAAGGTTGGAATCTGCCGAGACGCTTAGCGTACCGCCATTGATGGTTGTGCCGCCGGAGTAGGTGTTAGTGCCGGAAAGTATTAACGTCGAAGTACCCTGTTGGATCACGGTGCCGGTGCCGGAGATAATCCCTGATGCACTGCTGTTGGCATTCTGGCTAAATACCAGTGCTGCGTTGTCGATTATATTACCGGTTAAGCTGGAAGTGCTGCCGGTAAATTCCAGCGTGCCAGAGGCGATGGTGGTGGTGCCGCTGTAGGTGTTGGCACCGGAGAGTGTGACCGTATTAGTACCGGCAACACGAAAGCTACCCGATCCAGACATCACTCCGCCGAAGCTCGACGGCGAACTTCCGGTTACATTCAGGAGCGTGGAAGCACCAAGCTGTATACTCCCTGTTCCGTTCAACGTGCTGATATTTTGGAAGACATTATCCAGCTGCAGAGTTCCGTTGGTACCAATGGTCAACGGCTCCGATCCGCCCCCAAGCCCGCTGCCCACGGCTGAGACTAGCGTACCGCTTTCAACGGTCGTACCACCGGTGTAGGTATTACCGGTGCCGGTAAGCGTCAATACGCCATTGCCCGATGTGCTTTCAACTATCAGTCCACCAGCCCCGGTTAGATTGCCGGAAAATGTATCGCTTTGACCAGCGGTATCAACGGTGCCACCGCCGGCATTTATTGTGAAGTTCTGGCTATCCGTAATGCCTGCGGTTGTCTGCAGAGTTCCGCCGTTGAAAATAACAGCACCGGTCCCCAGGGTGCTTCCGCTGATCGCCAACGTGCCGGCGTCCAGAATCGTGCCGCCGGTGTAATTGTTGGAGGTGTTGGAGAGCGTCACCATGCCGGTGGATTGGGCAACAACAAGCGAGACATCTCCCGTCAACAGGCCCGAGATAGTCGTCGCAGCAGTGGATGCGTGACCGTCGCCGATGTCGAGGGTAATGAGGCTTCCCCCCGAGTTGCCGACGGTCCCGCTGATCGTTGAACCAGAAGGGGTGGTCATCGTAGACGGATCGATAGTTAAGGTCTCGGCTCCCGCCCCCGTGCCATTAGAATTATAAATGGTTTCTGTACTTCCCAAGGTGAGTTGACCAATTGTGGGGCTTATTCCGGAAAGGTCGGCTCCGACCGTTGCGTTCGGTACCGTGACATCGTATACCGCCCCGCTGGGCACCCCGTTATTTCCAATGATATTTCCGTTCCAATTAGCCGAGTTCGCCCAATAACCGTTGGAGAGCGAGTTGGCGCCCGTCCACGTTGCGGCGGTATCAGCGCGGAGGCTCGTGCTGCTTACGCCGGCTACGGCCAAAGCCACGGCAGCGGACAAAATAGCAACCTTAGGATGGATGGTGAGTCTGCTTGTTGGGTTAAGTGAGCTTTTCCGGTGAAGCATAGGGGATCTCCTTATAAACAAGTGTTCAGTTGATCAGTTCAGTGCATTCCGTTTACTCTTTTCCCCCGGCGGCATCAGAACATGCCACGTTTATATCAGTCCGTTTCTGCCGCAACGTTATTCGCAGCTGGCGCACGGCTTGGTCGGTGCCAAACGTAGGTGCCACGATTTGCGAACGGGCAAATAACTAAACGATATTATCGGCGGACTCTCTCCAAACTCTTTAATAAATTGCGCCGCGATCGCGTAACACGGTCGCCTTTAATGGTCGGGCCGGGCTGGCGGCCGACGGAATACGGGCGAGAGGGGAATAAATATAGCGCCGGGGGAAAAAATTCGTGTCATCAAATCGTATTTCGATTCCAACTCAACGCTGCCGCATTGAGCTATGGGCCGTGTCACTGTTGGGGGTGGGGAACAGACACAACCGTTTGGCGCGTCTCTGTTTACATACTGCGGAGGGACTGCGGGGTTATTGCAGTTGCCACTTACGGCGCAGGAACCATTCGAGGGTGAGAGACGCGATAAATAATACGAAGAACAGTTTGTTGTTATACAGGGGAAAGGCTGTTCTTTGCACCTGATTCTCCTGACTTATTGAAGCCTTTAAGCGGCGGCTCAGGGCGTTAATTCCGCTTAATTCACTGTAGGAACCGCGGGTTATAGATGCAATGCGCTGGAGTGTCTGGGGTTCGGCGGCGAGTTTGTCCATTTCGCCAACCGCGGCGATGACATAAAAATCGGTGCTGTCCGTGCCGAGTGTTTTGCCGTGACGCAGGGCTGTGAATACCAGGTGATAGCGCCCGGCTGCCGGCGGCATAAAGTTTCTTGTATACATACCTATATTGCTGTATCTGGCGTGCAGGGCAAGCATGCGGGTTTTGCCGCTTGGACCGGTCAGGGCGGCCGAGACGTGGGCGTAACGCGTCAATTGACCGCGGGCGTCGGTTACTTCCACTCGCAAATGCACCGCGTGGCCCGTATCGTAGCGTTCACGGCGAATCATGGCGGTAACGGAGGAACCTTTGGAAGTTTTAATTTTACTTTCACCGGCCAGCCACCGGATCAACTGCCCCCAGAAGCGATGGTACGGCGAGCGCAAGCCCATAGTTCTTAGCGCCAGTTGCCAGCGATAGGTTGTATCGGCGGCAAAAGCTGCGGCCCGGCCTTTGCCATAATGCTGCACCGCCAGAACAATCGCCGGACGACCGCCGACCTGTGCCTGAGGATCGGTTAATAATACCGTGGCTCCGGCTTTGGCGCCCGCGAAGGCTACGCATCCGGCGAGCTTGGGAAGCTGATTTTTGGCCGGCGCGCCGCCGGGCGTGTTAAACCAATTCGAAATACCTTGAAAGATCGGGCTTTGCGCGCCAAACGCGGTCAGTTGGGGAACAAACGAGGAATCCAACTGGGGCGGTTGCACGGGTTGGAGATTAATAGGAAAGGCGGAGGCTAAATCAGACTGGCCCCAATCACCACTGGCAAAATTCTGCTGCCCGCCGATCATAATTAACCCGGCCCCATTGCGAATAACCTCTTTAAGCTGATCCTGCTGACCACGGGTTAAGAAACTTGAACGCACATCACCCAGGATAATGACCTTAAATTGTTTCCATTGGGCTAAGGTGTCCGGCAAAGCGGTAAGATGTTTGTTGGCACCGCGCACCATAAAATAACCGGGGCGCGTTTGAATGAGACTCACCAGATTCACATTGGGATCCGTCGATAAGTCCTGTTCCAGTGGCCCAACTTCCGGACGAATGCGTCCTTCCAGATACAGCACTGCAATTTTAGGATTGGTTATCAGCATGGGAAATTGCTGCTTATTACCGGCGGTGGTCCGCTCGGCCGGATCCACGGGAATGCGGGCGGTTAAAACCAGACGGCCCACTTTTTGTGGGGTGAATTTAAACTGCACGGTTTGCGGTACCGGGCCCGAATGCAGGACCAGGCGATGTTGGGCGAGCGTTTTATTTTTCTGCATGAGATACACATGAATGGTACGGTCATTAAAGGCACTGGAGCGAACTAATGCGGTCAGTGTTACCTGGGTATCAACCGGCGCGGTTTGCGGGCCGTTGACGCGCACAATTTCAATTTGCGGCACTCCTCTGGCATGGGTGGACGTTGAACCCACACGCACGGGGTATACTCTTACGGGCAGGTGGGCCAGAGTATGCAATTTAGTTGGGCCGTTTTGAATACCGTCACTGAAAAGCACCAACTGATGAACGCCGGAATTCACCGCCAATTTGATGGCACCGGGTAGATCGGTCTGCTTACCGTCCGGGGCGATGGCCGTCCATTGGGCGGGACTCTTCAGCGGGGCGTTATGAATGCCGTCATAAGCAAAACACTTAACGGCAAAATGCCCTTTAAGATTATGAATCAGCATGTGCGCCGCCTGGACACTTAGCAAATAGCGGCTCGGCTCGTTGGGCTGATCATTGACGCTCATGGAGCCGGAGGCGTCTATCATAATACCCAAGGCGGGCATGTTGTGTGGAACGGTGATCCAGGCCAGCACGGGCTGAAACATCAGCAGTAAAATAAATGCCATGCCCGCAAGGCGCAGGGAAAAAAGTGACAGGACTCTGCGCTTGCCCAGCACCTGATAAACACGTTTGTAAAACAACCAGACCGCCAGGCCCGCGATGGCAAAGGTAAAAAGTACCGCGATAATTATTTCGCGCGTGGTGGGGAAAATTAACACAGTCAGGCCGTAAATGATGGCTGCGGCGGCGGCGATCATGGCCGTCCATGGCATGGGTTCACGTGGGGTAGTCGGCGAATCCGGTGCCGTTTGCCGCAGATTTAGCCAACTGTATACGCCCAGGGCTATCCCCGCTGCCAACGCCACCACGCCCCACCAGGCAAAACCCTGCTGGCCCGAAAAGTGCAATGCTACCGTGGCGATTACCGGCATTTCGTCAACCCGTCCAAGGAGTAAAGACACCCTTCTATTGTTGTTGGCTGCGCCTTTTATTTTGCCCGCAGCCCAAGGTCTCCCACAGTCCTAACGCACCTTAGGGCAGTTTGTTGTCGCAGTCCATAACAGCAACAGCAATTTTCCGCAAAGTTGCGGGAAGCAAACGGCGGAATCATGTGAGAGAATTTATGACCATCCCCGTAGCCAGTTTGGGGTAGAAAAAGGTACTTTTCTGCGGCATAAGTTCGTTGGCATTGCAGAGCTGGCGCACCGATTCCAAGGCGGTGGGCTGCAAAACAAAGCCAGCCTGATAATGTCCGGATTGGCACATTTCCCGCACTTCATGCGCTACATGCGGAAAGGCCCATTGCATGGTCTTTCCCGGGGCGAACGTCGGAGCCACAATACGGTCAAATATCAGATGCTGTAATATGGCCACATCCAGTTGCCGCCACGGTTCAGATTTGCCCGCCAGCGCCGGGTCGTTACTAATTTTACCCAATGGGTCCGTATCTATTGGCCGCACTACAACGACATGATCCGTCTTAGGATCATAAATGCCCATGGCATGAAGACCATACTCGGGCAGACGCTTTTCAAGAGCATCCATGGCATCGCCGCTGAACTCTTCCGACACGCGCTGAAGTTGGCCCGAGGTGGCACGTAGAAATGCCTCAATGGAAAATCCGCTGAGATTGGCTGCAACACGGTGCGTAGGCAGAACAATCAGGCCGGGATCCTGCATGGCGATGAGCACGAACAAGGCAAAATTGGCGCTGTGATCCCGAGGTAAGGCTGCCCCATTTTTGGCGGCCATTTCCGCCCGATAATTAAGGCATGTGCCATAGCGATGATGCCCGTCAGCAATGTACAAATGTTTTTCACGCAGCAAGCTCTGCACCGATGCGATTACCTGCGGGTCAGTTACCTGCCAAAGTTCCGAGGTTACCTGAGATTGGCCATCCTGTGAGGGGAGTTTGGCGGTTGCTACGGGCGCATGGCCGGCCGTGGCGGCAAACAATTTGCCGGTCACGACATTGGCGGCGTCATCATAGAGGCCAAATACGGGAGACAAATTAGCGTGTGTGGCCCGCATGAGCATCAGACGATCTTCCTTGGGACCGCTGAACGTCTGTTCATGGGGATGAATGGTGCCCTGCGGGCCGAACTCTTCGAGCCGCACGCGGCAGAATAACCCGCGGCGATGATAGGTTTTGCCATCATAGGTATAGGTTTGTTCATAGGGATACAGTGCTGATGCCGAGTCGCGCTGCAGCACGCCCTGTTGGATCCAGGCTGCGAGGGTTTTGGCGGCCTGTTCATACGCCTCGGCGGGGCCAGCATTTTTGGGGGGCACGTGGGGCAAATCTACGGCGACAATGTTATGGGAATTTTTTTCCAGCAGGTGTTGCTTATCCGCACTGGAAAGCACATCGTAAGGGGGAGAAATAAGAGCGGTTTGTTCGCTCTGCGGATAGCGAATCGCCGCAAGGGGTTGAATGTCAGCCATTTGAATTTCCTGTCATGGAGTTTAATAAACACAAATCCAAGGCAGTGATTGTAATGCCGACAATGGGTTGCTGGCCAGCGGGCGAGGTTTTTAGGGTCAGTTGGGACTCAGAGCCGGATATTTTCCGTGCCCCCCAATCTGCTGGACAGGCACCGGCGGGAAGCCGCGCAGATGCTGACGTGTGCCAAGGGGAGCAGGAATTTACGTCCGCCGGTGCACCGAACTGACGCTGCCCGAATTTACCGACGTGCTTCGCCGCCGGCGCGGTCGAAAGTGCATGCACAACCCCGAAAAACACCTCAACGGTCGCTGAATACATGACGACAGGGCGAGCTGAAGGTGCCGTAATATCGGCGGGGCGTTCCCGCGCCTTGGCCGGGGCAGGCTGCAACTGCAGGTAAATAAGCTGCGGCTTATTTTACATCCATATTGGTATCACGTATAATACCACAATGGAGCGTCCGAGTATCGTGATGGATACCAGCGTCTGGATTGCGGCATTAGGCTCACGGCTTGGTGCGTCTTTCCGACTTCTCGAAAGAATCGACCGCGGTCGGTTCACCTTGAATGTGTCGGTCCCGTTGATCTTGGAATATGAGTCGGTGGCGAAGCGTGAAGCCAAACGCCTCGGCTTGACAACCGGAGATATCGACGACCTCCTCGATTATATCTGCACGGTAGCCAAGCCCTGGGCAATATCATATTTATGGAGGCCCAGCCTGTCGGACCCGGGCGATGAAATGATTCTTGAACTTGCCGTAACCGCACGAAGCATCGCCATTATTACCTTCAATGAAAAAGATTTTACTGGGGCTTCGCAATTTGGTATTCGTATTTTACGCCCCGGACCGTTCTTGAAAGAAATAGGAGAACTTCCATGACTGCAATAAGCTTACGGCTACCCCGAAGTCTGCACGATGCCGCCCGAAGATTGGCTGATCAGGAAGGGACGTCAATCAATCAGCTGGTTACATTGGCTTTGGCGGAAAAAATCTCTACGCTGGAAACGTCGGTGTATCTCGCAAACCGTGCCAAACGCGGCAAGAAGGACAAATTTCACCGCGTGCTGGGCAAAATTTCCTCCGCCCGGCCACACAAAGCGGACCGCCTGTAAAACAGACCGGCTATCCGCTGGAACAGCAACTGGCCATTATTCAACTCAGGCGCCAGTGTGGCGGGAATGCCATAACCGCCGCTGTGCTCATGCTACACGTCGCCCTGCTTCAACGTCTGGATTTCGCAGCCCCCATCCCCTTTGGAAAACTCCCTTTACGTGCCCGGCCACGGCTACGAGACGGCTTGCGAGCGGCGGCGCATGAGTAATAAAATGCCGGCACTCCCAAGCAGCAATAAAAATGCGGATGGCTCCGGGACGGACGATGCCAATGAGAGGCCCAGGAGGCCGTTGGGTTGGTCGAAGGTCATCCAGCTATATGGGCCGCTTACAAGGCGGCTTAAGTTGCCGGTCATGCTGGGTTCAAAAAAGTTCATTCCTAAATCGCCGTTGAGGGTCAAAGTCTGGCCGGTGGCGGGGTCGTTGAGCGTTATATTTTGCACCAATACGGGGGCACCAACGTATTTAATGGTCTGGCCGCTGGTGGTCTGTAATGCCAGGGAATTAAGATAAAATCCGACGGCATTGACGGAGACGCCACCGGCACCGCTGACGGGTAGTGAAAACTGGTTTGGCACAGCCTTTCCCGTATCAGTATAGACCAGAGTCTGATTGCCGCTACTGTCGGTAACTACTGAAATTCCGAGACTGGCCGCTTCGGTTGTGGAAATAAAAGAAGCTTGTGCTCCCGTGTCAAAAAGAAAACTACCTGTGCTGGTACGCGTAACATTTCCCGTTGCGGTTGGCTCGGTATATGCGATGGTGACAGGGGGTGTGTTATCCACCGGAGGATTTGAACTCAGCGCGTTGAGCGGGTTGGGACCAATAAATGGATTGGCCAGCTGCATCGGGGCCGTCGCGCCGCTGGGATTTACCTGAGTGAATTGAGAAAAGGACGCGAAACTCAGTTTCACCTGATATTGCGTGGGAACAATGCCGGGATTGGTCGTTAAGGCGTTGGGGTTGTAAGCGGTGCCGGGTTTGTAAATCCACGTTTGGGTTTCGCCGGGATTATTCACATTCGTTACATTGTTGGCTGATAGCAAACCAAATACTGTGACATTTCCCTGCATTACGGGCATGCCGAAAATATCGACCGGGCCTTGAATCGGATTCGCCGGACTTTGATTTATCTCCATACCAACATTATTTACGGGGTTGCTGAAGTCAGTTACCGGTGGCGGCGATCCTCCCAGATTAATATCGTTGCCAACATTAAATGGCGAAGTCAACACGTTGTAGGGCTGGGAAACAGAATATGTATCCGTACCCCCAAGGGCAACATCATTAAACGTTACCGGCGTGGAGTTGTAACTTGCCATTGCCAGACTAAAACCCTGTGCTGTTTCCTGGCTTAACAGAACTCCGCTTGTGCCAGTATCCAGATAGCCCTGAATATCATAAGCGCCCGCGTACGCTCCCGTGCCATAAACAACGGCGCTTGTCGCCGTATTTTGCAATATCGCCTGAATTTGTGGTTGATCAGCCGCTGCCGGCAGCACACCTTGAATCTCGATGGGTGCCAACGCCGATGCGCCCGCGCTTTGGCAAATCAATGAGGCTATGGAAAACGCCAGCCCACACCCAACCATCGCCGACTGCTCTGAAAAATAACGCATCTGAATACATCCCTTGGACGGCCATCGATATTGTACGATAACACCATACGCCCTCGCGTAGGGCAAAGTCAATACTTTTCTTTCGGTTTTTCACGTTCAGGAGCCGTGCCGAAACAATTTCCCTTTTTACGATGCAATTGACTTCAGCAGCCACGTAAGCGCCGGCAAGGCCATTGTCGCATAAATTATACAGGTCCCACGCCTTGCTGCCCCACTGCGGGGTCAGCTGGCAAAGGGATTTTAAGCATATCTATTTGGACGTTGGTGAAATATTGCCCCGGCAAATCGGCGCGACTAACGCTTTTGCGAACACGATTGCAGCAGGGCCTGCGGCGCACCGATGTCAGCTATGGATATCTGGCCCAGATAGCTGATGGCGTCTGCTGATTCAAATCCGATTTTCATCCCGCAAAAACTTACCGTATGTGCCGCCTGCACTGCCGCGCCCAAAGCCTGTCCGGTATCACAGTCCAAGCCCGAGGGTATATCCACGCTTATGACCCGACGGTTGGATTGATTTACCTGGGCGATCAACTCCTGGATTGATACATCCACTGGGCGATTTAACCCTGTACCGAACATGGCATCCACCACGGCGTCGCCGACGTCGCTGTGTTCCAGCCACTGGGTGAAAGCGTCTTTCTGCCGGGGAAAAATGGCCGAAGGAATATCCATTTTTTTGATAATCTGAAGTTGCGTTTGTGCGGCACCGGTAAACTTGTGCTCATCAACCGTCAGCAGAACCGTGACCCGGTGTCCATGATTAGCCAAGTGCCGCGCGGCAACCAGACCATCGCCGCCATTATTTCCTGCCCCAGCAAGAATCAACACCGCGGAACCTTCCATCATGTAAGAGCGTGCGACCTGGGCCACCTCCCGACCGGCATTTTCCATCAGCACCAGCACCGACATGCCGAACTCCTCCACCGCCCGCCGATCCACTTGCATGAGCTGCGCGCGTGAGAACCATAACATGGGACGATCAGGAATTTCAGGATGTGGCATCATCATAACTTTCTTTGAAGTAAAACACGTCGCCAAAGCATAATCATACACTTTATCTTATCCCCGCAGGCTTAAGGGGCAACACGCAGTTGACGAAATTCTTTTCAATGTAAGAAACGTTTATCTTATTTGCAGCCATGAAAACGATCGGACGTTATATTAGCACATGGTTGCTGTGCACAATGACAGAAGTGACTATCTTGAGGAAATGCCCTTATGATCAATCGCGTGAAGTCTGGATTACATATTGACAGATACTGCACCACAGTTAATCGGCGGAGGTTTCTGCGGCGCTCAATCGCCGCCCTTGCGGCTATCGGGCCGGTCACCGCAGCCGTCGGGGCGGAAAAATACCCGGCTGCACCGCTTGGCGGCAAAGATCCCGAGTCAACACGTTTGCTACCCTACGGGGCGATCTATATACCGGCTCGAGCGTGGAATGCTTATCAGATGTGGCAGCATTACGAGCCCGACATTACCCAGCGTGACCTGCGATTTGCCCACAGCCTGCGGCTCAATGGCTTACGAGTCTGGCTGAGTTATGAGTTCTGGTTGAAGGATTCGGCGGCCCTACAGCGACGATTTGCGCATTTTCTGAATTCATGTCACGGAGTTGGAATTAAGGTCTTGCCCGTACTTTTTGAGGGCGATGGTGTGGAACCCACCGCAGCCCATATAGCGGATGTTCATCCGCTGACCGCATCGGATCTGCTGTCACCGTCCTCGCCTGTTGTCATGAACCCTCGGCTTTGGCACGGCGCATTGAAATATCTGGACTGGTTCATGGATCATTACCGCAATGACCAGCGCCTGCTGGCGGTAGAAGTGCAAAATGAACCGTGGGGCTTAGCGCGGCACCGGTTTGCCCAGGCGATGATGCGTCATGCCGCAAAACATCGGGGGACGGCGGCATTATCCATTGGCGGGGCCAACCTGAAACAGAGCATGGCATTTATCGATGCCGGCGCGGATATTCTGCAAACGCATCCGGACTTTCCGGCATCGGTTGAGGCTGTGCACCGCACCTTGCGTGGCAGCATCCTGGCGCAGAAATCATTGAAGAAACCGGTCTGGATTACGGAGTGGCAGCGCATTCGCACGGGCGCGTCTGGTTGGGGAAATAAAGAGCTGAACGGAAATCAATGGGAACCGGATTACGCGTCGATGGCACCGATGATTCGCGCCGCTCCCGTGGGAAGTTTTTTCTGGAGTCTGATGCTCAAGCCCGCGTGGCTGCTGGCACAACGCCACAAAGGCACACTCAATGGTGTTTTCCATGAAGATGGTGCAGTTTGGAGCCTGCGCGATGCACGAGCGATCTCAGGCAATACGCATTTTCAGGCCGTGGAACGCAAAGCCTGGCCACGCTGGGCTCGGGCGATTCCACAATCGCTTGGAATGCCGCTTCAGGTCAACACGAGTTTGTCCAACTGAATGAGCCGCCGCTCAGTTCAGAGAGATACTTTAGCCTGCGGCGGCAAATACCGGTGCCTGGAGTTTGTGCTGCAAATACCGACCCGTATGGCTGGTGGGATGACGGGCGACATCTTCGGGCGTGCCGGTAGCCACGACCTGCCCACCGCCGCTGCCGCCCTCAGGCCCCATATCAATTAGCCAATCCGCACATTTGATAACATCGAGATTGTGTTCAATAATCACCACGGAATTACCGGCATCCGCAAGACGATTCAACACATGCAGCAAATTATGAATATCCGCAAAATGCAGCCCGGTCGTGGGTTCGTCCAATACATACAACGTATGACCCGTGGCCGCTTTGGCCAATTCGGAGGCCAGCTTCACACGCTGGGCTTCGCCGCCGGAAAGCGTGGTGCTGGATTGCCCTAATTTCACATACGATAGTCCGACATCATTTAGCGCCTGCAGGAACGCGCGAATATGCGAAAAGCTGTCAAAAAACTGCAAGGATTCTTCAATTCGCATGTCCAGCACATCAGCAATCGATTTTCCGCGGTATTTTATTTCCAGCGTTTCGCGGTTATAGCGCGTGCCGCGGCATTCCTCACAGGTCACAAACACATCCGGCAGAAAGTGCATTTCAATACGTTTGGTGCCCTGCCCCTGGCAGCTTTCACACCGTCCCCCTTTGACATTAAAGCTGAATCGCCCAATCTGGTAACCGCGCATGCGGGCTTCCCGCGTCTTAGCATATAACTGCCGGATCAAGTCAAATACGCCGGTATAGGTGGCGGGATTGCTCCGCGGCGTTCGGCCGATAGGAGATTGATCTATCTCAATAACTTTATCTATATTCGCCACTCCCAGAATCTTTTTATGGCGCCCGGGATGTTCCTTAGAACCGTATAGCTGTCGCTTGAGCGCCTTAAGCAGAATGTGGTTGACCAGCGAAGACTTGCCCGACCCGGAAACACCTGTCACGCACGTCATAACACCCAGCGGAAACTTTACGTCAATGCTGCGGAGATTATTTTCCGCCGCGCCGGTGATTTCCAGCACTCGCTTAAAATCCGCTTTGCGCCGCTGCGTTGGCACAGGGATCTGATATTCGCCGGTAAGATATTTTGCGGTAATGCTTTCGCGTGACGCCATCACCTCCGGCACCGTACCCTGGGCGATGATGCTTCCCCCATGCGTTCCGGCACCCGGGCCGACATCAATAAGCCAGTCGGCGGCGCGAATCGTATCTTCATCATGCTCTACAACAATGGTGGTATTACCAATATCGGTGAGGTGCCGCAGTGTGCGGATGAGGCGGTCATTATCCCGCTGATGCAGCCCAATAGTAGGTTCATCAAGCACGTAACACACCCCCACCAAGCCGGAGCCCACTTGGGTGGCCAGCCGAATGCGCTGGGCCTCACCGCCGGAAAGCGTACCGGTTTGCCGGTCCAATGTCAGATAACCCAGTCCGACGTTATTCATGAATCCCAGGCGGGCGCGAATTTCTTTCAGCATGGGAGCCGCGATAAGATCATGTTCTCCCACGAACTTCATGTTATCAAATAGTTCAATGGCACCCCCGATGGTCAGGGCAGTAATTTCACGGATATTGTATTTTCCTATTCTTACCGCCAGCGCCTGCGGCTTAAGGCGATCGCCGTGACACTTTTCGCAGGCCTGTTCGCTTAAGTACTCATGCAGGCGGGATTTGACAAATTCGCTATCCGTGTTTTCCCAGCGACGCTGCAAATTGGGTAACACGCCTTCAAATTCTGTGCCGTACGCTTTTTCATCCTTGGCGGTGGTGCCACGAATAAGAATCTGCCGGATTTTTGCCGGGATATCCTCAAACGGCGTTTCACCCTTCACGCCGAAGGCGTCACAGAATTTTCGCAGCAATCGGTTGTAATAAATATTCATCCGCTTGCCGTTGCGGCTGAATGGCTCAATGGCACCGTCCAGCAGGGGGACGGTTTTATCAGGAACAATCAGTTCCTCGTCGAACTCCAGTATTGTGCCCAGCCCGTCGCACTGACTGCATGCACCATAGGGGCTGTTAAAGGAAAACAGGCGGGGCGAAAGTTCTTCCAGCGAACTTTCTGGATGATTCGGGCAGGCATAACGGGAAGAAAAAGTATGATCGACCCATTTTCCGGATTCTTCCCGCGCAATGACCACCAGACCATCGGAAAGTTTTAACGCCAGCTCGATAGAATCCGCCAGACGGGTGCGTATCTCCGATTTAATGGTCAGGCGATCCACCACTGCTTCTACGGTATGCTTAAGTTTTTTATCCAGTGCCGGAACCGATTTAATTTCCATAACCTGCCCGTCCACACGGGCGCGGACAAAACCCTGCCGCGTCATGGCTTCCAGGGCCTCTACCTGTGAACCTTTTTGTCCACGCACGAGAGGAGATATAACCATAAGCCGCTGATTTTCCGGCCATTGCATAAGATTTTGGACAATTTGGGAAGCGGACTGGGCAGCAATAGGTTCTCCGCAAAGCCAGCAATGCGGCTTGCCCGTGCGCGCGAAAAGTATGCGCATGTAATCATAGATTTCCGTCGTCGTGGCCACGGTTGAACGTGGATTGCTGCCGCCGCCCCGTTGCTCAATCGCGATGGTCGGGGGCAAACCCTCTATTTCATCGCAGTCGGGCTTTTGCATTTGCTGTAAAAATTGCCGGGCGTAGGCGGAAAGGGATTCCATGTATTTCCGCTGCCCTTCCGCGAAAATAGTATCAAAGGCCAGTGAACTTTTTCCCGAACCGGAAAGACCGGTAATAACCACCAGTTGATCGCGCGGTATTTCCAGACTGACATCTTTAAGATTGTGCTCGCGGGCACCGCGTATACGAATACTTTTCATGGCCATGGGTTTCTCCGGCTTGCCGGAGCTGATTTTCACTCCCCGAGCAAGCCTGTTATTTTACCCCGCCTGATGGGGGGTTTCCAAACAACTGTTTAATTGTAGCGCGGAAAATGGAACTGGTGTTCCAGGACCAGTCCCGGTTTATAGCGTTGGCTGGTTTTTTCATGGAATTCAAAATTTTTCTGGTAACGGCTGACCAAAGCGGGAATATTTTTAATTACCAGCATATTCTCCGCGTTGAAATGGGCCGCGGCATAGCTGAAGTTAAAACTTCCTGTGACGATGATACGGTCATCAATGAGCATGACTTTGTTATGGGCAATCAGATAGCGGTCATCAATGTATGTGGGGATTCCCGCGGTGTAGACGGCATCGAGGCCAGGACTGATGAGACGGCGATAGGTATGGGTACGATAGTTTTTGCGCTCCACATTGGAACGATCCAGGATAATTTCAACATCTACCCCGCGTTCCCGGGCATGAATCAGTGCTTTGATAATGGGCTTGCTGGTGAAGCTGTAGGCCTGAACTTCAACACTTTTTCTGGCCGAGTTAATCAACTGTACCAGCTCACGCGTGGCACCTCCATCCGGAGCGAAAAACACTTTTAAAGAGCTGTCGGCTTGCGGATGACTGGCCGGTGTATGGTTTCGCAAATGGCCCAGCCAGATACCCGCCAGCAGACAAAGGGCCGCAAATATCAGTGCACCGGGCTGAAAGACATTGCTGTTTGACGCTGACCTGCGAGCCATAAACAGCCGTCCTCTCATGGCCGAACGTTGCCGAATCAATACGGCCCAAGGGTAGAACCCTCATCCAAGCCCTGTAAATTAAAGAGCGGAAGCCCTCACGGCCCTGAGCCAATTGGGTAGTATTCCACCGCAACTGCGAACATCGCGATAGATTATTTCTTGCCTTTTGCAGCAGGTGCCGCTGCTGTGGCCGTGCCTGCCGGTGCGGCACCTGGTGCAGCAGCGGTTGCGCCGGCGGCCTCAGCCTTGGGCGGCTTCTTAGCGGCTACCGCCTTGCGATGGGCGACTTTGGGCAGGTTGTACACGCTGGACTTGGCCTCGCTCCATTTATCGTTATCTTCGAGCATGTCAATGCGTTCTGCCCTCTTTAGAACATTACGATGACGTTCCAACGTGCTTTTACCTTTAAGGCTTCGATCTAATGACATAACCGCACACTCCGTGCTAAGCGCCAACCGGATTTTCCGGCAAATACAAAGCTCCATAGCTTAACAGAACAGGGGTAAAATACAAGTTGGCGGCAGCAAAACTGGCACGCCACGAAAAAAGGCCGGGGATGCTAACATCCCCGGCCTGTAGGGTAATTGCAAAAGGGATTCTTACCCTTATTTTCAATAATTGCGACCGAATTGCTTTTTCTCGAATTCCTTCTGAATAATAATCCGCGGACGGACCAGAATTAGCAGTACCGTATTGTCTTTCGTGGTTGAGCTGTTGGTGAAGAGACGGTTAATAATCGGAATCTGCGAAAGCACCGGCACGCCGGCCTCAATGGTGGTTTCACCGGTGAGCCGTTCGCCACCGAGCAAAAGTGTTCCGCCATCAGGAACTGAAACAGTCGTGGAAACTTCCGTGACTTGTGTATCGGGCAACTGCACGAAGCCGGGCAATGCGTTACCGCCACCACCGCCAGTTATATTCTGCCCGGTGATATTGAAGGTTTGAAGGCTTAACAACTGTGACAGCGATGGCTGGATGGTCATAATAACGTAACGATCATCCGACGAAACCGTTGCCTGCACCGACAAACTTAAGCCTGTGGTCAGCGGCAAGACGTTCAAATTGGTTCCAACGGCACCCGTGCCGCCAAGGCCGCCAAAGCCGCCCGTACCGGCGGTTTGAGTAAAGCTTTGCACGTAGTTTTGCACATCTTCCACCACCATGGTGGCCCGTTGACCGTTAAACAGCGTAATACGGGGGGCTTCCAGCAGGGTATTGCGTTTGTTAATTTCGGTAGCATTTAACAACAGATTCAACTGATAGTTGGAAAGAATACCACCAGCTAAGCTTAGCGATGGCGTGGCATAGGTTCCGCCAATGGAGTTTGGCACACCCGTTGTCTGAGGTGTGGCATAGGTTGAGCTATTGTTCGTGATGCTTACCGGTCCGGAAATATTGGGGTTGTTGGTACCCACACCGCCGACTTGGCCAATGTTAGAACCGAACATATTGGCAAAACCTAAGCTCCAAGTGAAACCAAAATCATTCAAGAAGCCCGTGGTTACGTATAGGAACCGAGCGTCAATGGAAATTTCCACCGACCGGGTTTCACGCAATTGTTTCAACAAGCCCGAAACTTTTTCGAGGTTGCCGGGAGTTTGTGTAATAACAAGCTGCCCGTTGATTTCGCGAACGGATCCAACCGTTCCGCCATTATCAATCCACGAATTTCGGGCCACGGTATTTTCAATAAGCTGGGTGATCTCGGTAACCATCTGAGCGCGCGTCTTGCCGGCTTGTTGTTGGCCGCCCTGGCCTTGGCCGCCCGAGAAGAGATTGGAACTTCCGGAGCCTCCGCCGCCACCGGAGCTTCCGCTGCTGACCTGCACGCCACTGGTGCTGCTCTGATTTTGCAGATTAAATGTCGGGGCGGTGAAATTCGGAGCCTGAACCAGCAGGTCCTGAATGTCAAATACACGCGTTGTCTTCTGTTGTGCCAATTGGCCATTGGTGGAAATGGTCAATACGCCGCCGCTGATACTGTAACCCAACTGCGCGCCGCCGCTTCCCTCCGCCTGTTGCAGGACCAGTGAAAGCACTTTATTAAATGGTACGCCGCGTAAGGTTAAACTGATGGGGGTATTTTTCTGCACGCCGGCATTGCTCAAAGCGTTCCAGTTGACAACAATGTTGGCACCCGTTTGCTGCCGGAGCAGTCGGACCACATCCGAAAATGGCTGCTGATTGACAACAATCCTGGAAACATTGCGTGCCAAAGCCAGACGAGCTTCCTTATCTGCGGGAGATTCAGAATTGTGCTGTTCCGCTTCCCGCATTCGGCTAAGTTCCGGCCAGTCCTGTGGATAAATTTCCAGATTGGGGTAGGGAATCATATATTCCTGCCCCTTAACCACCTGCTCCTGCTCCGCCTCAGAGCGCAGATGATGATAGTGATTCCAGGCATTGTATTGAATCTGGTCCGATACCATTTCCTGCATGAACAAGGCGGTATTGTTCTGCGGGTCAATGGCAATGACCTGGTTCAAGGTATCTAGCGCCTGCTGGTACTGCATTTGTTTGAAGTACTCACGGGCCTGGCCCATTAATTGGTTGATCTGCTTCTGTCGGCGAACCGCCAACTGATGCTCAATTTGCATCTGGCTTTGGGTCACTTCTTTGGCACGATTCGCCTTGGCCACGGCCTGGGCCTGAGCTTCCTGCTGTTGGATCACCGCAAGCTGCTGATCAGCACGGGCCTTCATTACCTTATAATCGCCGGCAGTCAGGATGCCACGGGCAGCCTCAATGGTGGCCAAGCCATCATTTGCGTGGTCCACCGCCTGCGGATACTTACCGGCCTGCAGTTCCTTGGTTGAAAGCTGCAAGTCATTATCAAAGAGAACATGGGCACGCTGTGCTTGAATGGCCTGATCGTAAATCTGCTGGGAAAGCAAGCCAGGCGATTGTCCTACCGCCAGCTTTTGGGCATTGCGAAGGCCCATCGCGGCGGCCTGATTTTTCGGATCAAGTGACAACGCATCGGTATACAGTGCAACTGCGTGATGATAGTCGGCGTTGCGCAAATCGCCATCGGCTCGCACGACCAGTGCCGCAGATCGTTCGCGTTCAATTTCCGCCCGAGTTGGTTGGGATACTCCTTGGGCCGATGCGGTCCGCATTGCCGTCCCTGGCGCTTTGGGAGCGGTAGTTGGCGCCATGACCATCACCGGGGCAGGAGCCGGGGTGGCCGCAGTCGTCGATGCCTCCGCGGGCTGCGCCTTGGTAGCCGGTGCAACGGTTTGCGTCCGCGGAGATGCCGCGGCGGTGTGTTGCATAGCTTCGGTTTTGGCCCGCATTGCGGCGGCCTGTTGTGCGGCCAATGCGGCTGCCGCTTGCCGAGCTTGTTCAGCCTGTTGTTCCTGAGTCTGTTGCTGGGCCAAAAGCTGTTGTTGCGCCACCTGCTGCTGGTGAGCAAGTTTAGCTGCGGCAAGTTTTTCCGCGGCGGCCCTCTGGGCCTGCATATTTCTTTCCGCTATCTTTTGCTGCTGTGCCATGTGTGCTGCAGCGGCAGCTTTGGCCTGCTGGACTTTTTGCTCTTCGGCAAGTTTTTTAGTCGCGGCTTCCTGCGCCATCAATTTCTGCTGAGCTGCTTTTTGCTGTTGGACGAGTTTTGCCGCAGCCGCAGCCTGGGCGAGCTGCTGTTGATGGCGCTGCTGGGCAAGTTTCGTGGCGGCGGCAGCTTTCGCTGCCTGTTGATTTTTCATTGCCTGCGCAGCTTGGTTGGCGGCGGCCCGCTTAGCCTCCTGTTGACTTTGTTCCGCCATCAACTGCTCTTTGGTTGCCGCCGCCCGTTGGGCAGCAGTTTGTCCGGCAGTCGCTTTAGCCTGCTGGGCTGCCTCGAGCTGGCGTACTTGTTCAACACGGCGTTGCGCAATTAAGTATTGGTAATGGGGGACCATATCAGCCTGGTCGCCGAGATCAACACCGGAAACCTGAATTTTGTTAAGATCCGCTTCTGCCTGATCAAAATTGCCGGCCTGATACGCATGTGTAGCGTCCTGGAGCAGTGACTTCATCTGAGGAGCTAACTGCTGTTGCTTGGCCTGCGTTAACGCCAAGTTGTCGGCAGCTTCACTTTTGAGCTGCGGCGAAACATCCGGGCTTTTAATGAGATAATGGAAGAGCTTGGCCGCATGGGCATAATGGCCATCCTGCAGGGAAGCGGTGGCATTGTGGTATACCGTCAGATCCATCGACATGCCGGCGATGCCCGCATCGGCCTTTTGCAAAAGGGAAGCCAGACGTGTTTGATCTGCCGCACTGAGCTTGGAAGGATCAATAGACAAGAGCACCTGCTTGGCGGTCTGATACTCGTGTTGACCAATCAATTGCGTGCCACGATCCAGAAGCGTCGTTGATGACGACGACTGGGCTTCTGCGCGGGCAATGGCAAAGGGCAGCAGTGGAAGGCTCGCGCCCGCCAGTAAAGCTCCCGCGACGCCAACGGCAAGAATTTTTGATCGCTTCTGGGTATTCAAGGCTACTACTCCTACATCCGAACATTCACTGTGGAACCGGTCCATGATCATGCACCGGAACCAATCAGACTTCAAACTAAACAGCGTTCGGCATCAACCGCCCGCCAAGGTCTTGACCTCATAAAAACATCTACATGTTTTCGACCCTCTCCTGTTTACAAGGATTTATCCTTCAACAACCCGCCGATAAACCCCCGTATCCTAAAACCGATTTTGTCCGCTTGCAACCCCAATTCAATTTTTATCTTCCGTAAGCAGCTCGCCGCCGGAGATATAATAACATCACCGACTGTTATTTTGCCCGGTTGCCGGCGGTGGCGCACCAATTTCATTGCTGAAATTATTGAGTCTTTGCAACTGCGGATCTGTGGCATCCCATTGTGAATTCCGCAGGTGCAATTTATGATCCGGCCCGTCAAGAATCACGTTTACGCTCTGATCGGCCGGTTGTTTGATGGCATCAACCAATACATATCCCGTGGCAAAGTTAACAAGTTTTGGTGCCAATGTACCATTACTGGTGATGACCGAGATAGACTCTTTGTTACCAATTGGCTCGCCTAGACGCACGGTCTGACTTCCGTCAAGCCATTGGCCGCGCACCCATTTGAATAATTGGAAGGAAACCGATCCGCGCGATACCTGGGCGCTGGAGATAAAGAAATAAAGGTCACTGTTGACGTGCATCGGTGCACTAGGCAGGCTCCAAGGTGATTTCAGCCACTGCTGATGGCGCAGCGCGGGTTTATCAAGCCGGTTGGGGAAATTAAATACTGGATTGTACATGACCACCCGAATTTCATAGCGATAGGTATCGCCGGGAGTTACATGCGTATCATAGAATCGCACTGGCACGTGAGTCATCTCCGTCATGCTGGCCGGCCCGGTGGCAGGAGGCGAATTGGCACCGTTGAATCCAGGCGGGGTAAAGCCGCCGGGAAAACCACTGGGGCCCCCTGGATAATTGCCGCTATTTGCTCCCATCTGCCCCGGCAGCGACAGGGGTGGCAACTGGATCTGTTGCGACTGCTGGGCCTGTACCTGAAACGGCGACAACGTGGGAGTAGTGGGTTGCTGCTGCTGACGCACCTGCGGCTGCGGCTGATTAGGCATCCCACCCGGAGGGCCAAATCCACCGGGAGGACCAAATCCACCCGGAGGGCCGAATCCGCCCGGAGGGCCAATATTCGTTGGCATCATCGGATGGGGGCGCTGTGAATTCGGCGTTGGTGCATGCGCCCGCCGCTGAACCTGTTGCGTGGCATAAAAAGGTGGATCCAAAATTTCCGAAACAATTCCGTCCAACTGTCCCAGCACTGTGGAACGCTGGCTGTAGCTCATGCCGCGGAAATTCCAGTTCGGTAGGGGGTTCAGATTCAAACCTTTGATGGTTTTCCACGCAGACCAGCGGCCATCGGCTAAAAGTCGCTGGCGGCGAACTTCCACCTGGTAAAAAGCCGTTATCTGATAGGGCAACGGTATCGCCGACTGATTCGCGGTGAGTTTCTTATCCTTGGCGGTCAGGCTGGTTAACCACTTGGTCATGGGAAAACTGGTTTTAAGCGTTACCCAGAACATTCCCTTGGTCGGCAGCGTGCCGGTGCCATTCATATTATTAAAATTATTCATGAAGCCAGGCGGAGTGGTGTTGCCGGGAAAACCATTGTTCGGGGTCCCCGCGGAACCTGAGGCGGCAGGTAAATACACGACCGCCTGAGATTGACTGGCTTTCGGCTTAGCGAGCGCTGGCGCAGAAGCTGTCATGTATATCAAACCCTGTGCATGCCGCCCCGCCGTCATTTGCAGCGCGGTGTTGTAAGGGGCAAACGGGACAGGGGACACAGCTACCAGAGTTTGAGGCAACGGATTAGTTTGTTTAGCGACCAGATCTTTGACGTAATTAGGTAAATGACCAATGTGAACAGGGCGATTCTGTTGCTGACGAATTGCCGAATTAAGAAGTTGCACCTGCGACGTAATAACAGATCCCACGTTAGCCGGTGCTACCATGGAACTTGATTGTACCGGCGAGGAAACCTTATTCGGATCATGTACAAAATTCTTGTAAACCAGCCAACCCGCAAAAAGCACGCCAATGCCAAGAACGAGCTTTTCTACATGTCGCTCTATGGGATTAATATTCTTCATGGTCAATCACCAAAATCCGTTCTGAACTTATGGAAACTCACGGTTGTTTCGCAGCCGTCCCCAGCAGACTAAGCCTGGCACGATACGCCGGGGGCATCAAAGGCTCATTCCACGGCGTGCAGAATAAAGCTTCCATTAAGATGTCCACGCGAACTACGGGAACCTTTCCGTAGACATAACCCTCGGTAATAGCGTGAATCGGATCCACCGACGTCATGTTCATCTGCAGGACAGTATAACCGTTATTCTCGCGATAAAGCTGGTTGATAAAGTCATTAATTTTATCCGCCTGCACAACCACGCTTAACGCTACAAGGGTAACCTGGTGCTTGGCATTGCTGAAGTGGTTGGTCAATATTGCCCCGGTTGTCGCGCTGGCGGTCGCGCCACCGGGCGCTGCGCCTCCAGGCATGCCCGGGTAGCCGCCGGGAGCACCGAAACCACCCGGGACTCCAAAACCACCCGGGGGCATTCCCGGCATCTGGCCGCCGGTAAATCCACCGGGAGTGCTGGTCGACTGCGCGGGCAGCGCTCCTAAAAATAGTCGGCCGTCGGACACTAATACCGCACCCTTACCCGATTGCGACTGCCCTCCCGTCAAAGCTGCCGGTGCGTCGGTGCCAATGGTGATACGGATCAGACGCTTCACCGGCGATAAACTGACATTCGCACTGGTCTGATTCATGGCAACAATGGCGTTGACGATATCACTTTGGATCCAGGAATCAACAAATGCTTCGTAAATTTGCGACGACGTCGGAAGATGGCGGCTTAGCACGAAATTGCGTTCCTGAAAACAATCCCGACGCGCGTACACCTTGCATTTTGCAGCCGCCAGGAACACTTGGCGACGAATAATGGCATTCTCAATTTTTTTCTGCTCGGACGTGCTGGCCGTGCCACTGCTCTGAAAGCCTTGGGGCATCGCGTCTTCCATGCGTTTCAAACGGGCGTTTACCAGAGCGCTGATACGGTTCGCGCTGGGTGGCTGGCCAGCGTCCAAGCGGGTCAGAAAGCAAAATTTGTTTTGCTTACTATTCACAAATAACCGCCGATACTGCCGCCGGAACGCCCGCCTGGTCGTTAAATACCGCGGAGGATTCGGTAGCATGCCAGCCATCGGCATGCCTGCAAGCAGAGGAATTTCATGATGCCGCGGATCTTTGGCAATCCGACCCTGCGCCGTAAATTCGACGCGACCCCACGCGTTAAGCCTGATATATTCCTGTTTAACGGACTTGGATTGTGACTCGATATAGGTCTGAACTTTTAGCCGGGCTTTAATAACTGGCGGGGTAACCGGGGCGTTATACCGCTTGTGACCTGGGATATGGATCGATGTAGTCCGCAGGCTCTGCGCAAGCTGCGCGTGCGCTAATGCGGTTGTCATTCTGCTACGCAGCTTTGCTCCCATGGAACTCAGTGGATAGAAAAGCACTACCACGGACACCAGAATCACGATGCCGCATAGGATCGGTATCAGATTGGCTTTGATAAATTTCATCCAAACCTCCAGCCAGTTGAATGAATCCCGGTCGTGGGGATTTCATCCAGCTCGCGTCATCGGCATACGTCTACAAGCCACTTGCAAAAACCCGCCCCCGGTGGAGCGGCACCCACACATATTTACATACAACATTCAGTGTATGTACACATTGACTATCATCTGAAACGCCGTGGCATCGCTCAGAGAAGCCTTGGTATTGGGGTCAATGGCCCCCTGAATCGCGCCGGCACTTTGGCTATTAACGCTAAAGCCCGCACCTCCCCCGGGAGCAAAACCACCCGGAGGGCCAAAGCCAGATGGCGGACCGAAACCTCCCGGAGGACCAAATCCTCCGGGTGGCCTGAAGCCGCCCTGCGGCATTCCGCCGGGAAACGCGGGGATGTTGTTTTGTGGGTTCATATTCTGATTCTGGCTGTTGGCCGGCGCGGTGGTCCCACCTTCCGGCAAATAAGCGGGAAGAAAAACTCCCGAGAACGGCCCCAGTGCGGACCCCCACGGAACAAAACCCAGGCCACCTGAGTTAGCTCCCCCACCCCCGCCACTCATCAAATCACCAATCCGGGATGTGGCCAGAGACCCTTTGACAATCTTGATGGTAAATGGCTTTTTCGCCCCCGGACCGCCCAGTTTCTGCAGCCGATCTTGGAATTTCTGCAGAATTCTTCCCCAATCTCGGTACGGGGTGTAACCGCTGATTACCAGTTGAAATCCACCGCCCGACGGCGCGGCAGCAGCTCCGGCGGCTGTTCTAACAGGCATTGTGGGCTGGTTATTATTTCCTGATGCAACTTGATTTGATAGCAGCGTTTCATAGGTGGAATTCACGGACTGCAACACAATTTTCCAGGAATCCGGATTTTTTATATTAGCGGGCTTTTTGGTCATCGCCTGCGGTAATGATTGATATAATGTTTGAATAATTTGCGGCCAGATTTCCCGCTTCTTACCCAAATCAAGATAGTAATTAATTTTGGCCAAGTTGGTCTGGTAGGTATTGCTGATGGCTGTATAGCTATTGCGAAGAGTCAATTGGTGGCTAATATGAATCTTGGCCTGCTGAACTGCCGGGGTATGAACACTGGAGTCAAACGCAGAGGCATCCATTGAATACCGCGCTGCCGAAGCTGCCGCCCCCAAAACAAACAAGGCCGCGGTTGCCGCAAACCATGGATATTTTTTACGCCAAATCATCTGCCGGGCAATTTCCACCGGCAGTAAATTGGTGTTGATCGTCGCCAGACCAACGCCTTGAAGCGCCAGGCCATACGCCGCTGTCATACCCAGCGCCTGATCACTTAGGCCCGCCGCCATCTTGGCGTCCTCAACCTCAATTTTTGTAAAGCCGTCAAGCCGCGCCACTTCCATGCCCAGATATTGTTGAAGATACTTCTGCAAATTAGAGAGGCGGAATGGATTACCCATGCCGATAATTTGCTCCACGCGGCTTTCGCGGTGAGAACTGTTGTAATAGCCAATGGACCGCTGAATTTCCGCGACAACATCCGCGAAGGTCGGACGCATCGCCTGAAATATCTGCCGGGCATATTTACTGGTGGCTGCCGTCTTTTTAAGTGATTCGGCCTTTTTGAACGCGAAACGGAAACTTTTCGCCAGTGATTCGGTAAAACTGTTACCGCCCAGGTTAATGTTACGCAGCCATAACCTGCCCTGATCTACCACAATCATATCTGTGTGGTCGGCTCCGATGTCCAGAAAGATTGTCCCCTTATCCCGTCCTTTGCCTTCATGAATTACCGCGTTGTAAACCGCCAGGGGTGCCAATTGCAGGCCATGAACCGTGATACCCAATGACTGAAAATCAGCGAGTATCGCCCCCACCAGATCGGTTTTTATAGCGAATATTCCGATTTCAACATCCGGGCTATCCGGATTACGGAAGCTGTGATAATCCCAATTAACCTGATCCAACGGAAAAGGAATTTGCTGAATAGCTTCAAAACGCACAATTTCCGGAATTTTACGGGGCTCAACCGGCGGCAACTTCACGAATCGCGAGAAACTCGTCGCACCAGGCGCGCCAATAAAAACCTGTTCCCCGTGCAATGAATACCGTTCAAGAAATCGCGCCAGACTCTCGCGGACGATCTCCCGCCGATCCACGTCCGGCTCGCTTAGAAAATGCCCATGTTCAATAACTTCCATGGCCTCAAGAAATACCTTGTCGCCATCGCGGCGGAGCTTAATAGCTTTAATCGCCGTCGTTCCGACATCGATACCCCATGCTGATTGTGAACTGGCCATGAAGA
>JAJZDN010000060.1 GCA_021805985.1 Planctomycetota bacterium
GCCCCCAATGCGAATTTGGCTCATCAGGTGGCTTGCCCCGTTGGGTCTGAGTTCTGAACGATTTTTCCGCTTTCGCGCCCCTGGGCGTTGACGAATGTGTTGTATTAGCTTCAAAGCGTTTGGTATTTTTTCTCATACAGTTGGAAATTTTAGCGGGTATCCAAACGTTAGTCGAACCGTATCGCCGCACGCCCTCGACGGGTGGAAAAGCCACATGAAAGGCTCGCTGCGGTTCGGAGAGCCTCATGGCGTGTGCATAATTGTGCGCACAATCGAAAAATTGTACAGCTTGCATTTGCGATAAACTCCGTTAATCTTTTTGGATTGGTGATGGCTTGCAGACGGGCATGGCCTGGCCGGAATTATCCCGTCGGAAAATTATAACTCTAAAGGAGTATGAAAATGAAAATGAAAATCAAATCAGCCTCTAAATCCGCAATCGATCAAATGAGTCTTGGTGAATGCATGGTACGGCTTTCACCTCCGGGGCATGGTCGCATTGAATTTGCCAATTCGTTGGAAGTCTGGGTTGGTGGCGGGGAATACAATGTGGCCTATGGCCTGGCGCGGCTGGGTTTGCGCACAGCGTTTGCGGGACGCTTGGTTGATAACCCGGTGGGGCGGCTGATTATGAACCATGGCCGGGCTGCAGGTGTGGATATGAGCCATGTTGTCATGGCAGAGTATGACGGTGTTGGCCGCAAGGACCGTATCGGATTAAATTTTACCGAAGTGGGTACCAGCGTGCGGCCCTCGGTGACCATGTATGATCGCGGTCATTCGGCATCGATGAATATGCAGCCAGGCATGGTTGATTTCAAACGTATTTTCAAAAAGGGCGTCCGTTGGCTGCACACCGGCGGGATTTTTACGGCTTTATCCGACGGCACCGCCGGCGTGGTCGCGGAGGCACTTAAGGCGGCCAAAGATTCCGGCACGATTGTTTCCTATGATTTGAATTTCCGTTCTAAACTCTGGAGCAGCAAAAAAGCCCAAAGCGTTACCACCAACCTGATCAACAATGTAGATGTATTAATAGGTAATGAAGAGGATTTTCAGAAGGTGCTGGGATTTGAAGTCCCCGGGGTGGATGACAATCTTTCGGATCTGAACACCGGGGCCTATGAAAAGATGGTGGAACAGGTCGTGAAAAAATATCCCACTATTAAAGCTGTGGGTACGACCCTGCGTGAAGTACGGTCCGGATTGGTGAACAACTGGTCTGCGATTCTCTGGATGGATGGCAAATTTTACCATAGCCGCCGCTATGAAGGGCTGGAAATTGAAGATCGGGTAGGCGGGGGCGATGGTTTCTGCTCCGGCTTGGCTTATGGATTACTTACAGGAATGACTCCGCAGGATGCTGTAGATCTTGGAGCAGCGCATGGCGCGTTGCTGCAAAGTACACGCGGGGATACCAGTCAGATCAACCTTTCCGAGCTGATGCACGTATTTAATGGGGGCAGCGCCCGGATTATACGTTAATTCGGACCAGCTCCCGTCCCGGCAGACTTTGGCGGGTTTCCGGATGAATGGCCAAGCCGCAAAAGCTCGCTGGGGTCCCCGACTTGGCGGTGCGCGAAGGAATACCGTGACGATATGGCGTGGTTCGCTTAAGATCAGAGGCGATGGAATTGACCAGCAAAGATTCTCTGCTTAGCACCCGAACCATGCTCTGGCTTTCATTGCTGACGCCGATATGTCTAACGCTGGCGTTTCCGCCTTTTTACCTCTGGCCACTGGCGTTAGTAGCACTGGCACCCTTGTCCATCTGCGCTTTGCGGGGGAAGATCGGCTGGCGCTGGTGGACGTGGTATTACCTGATTGGTTACGTTTATTTTGCAGTAAATTTGTATTGGCTGATCATCGTTACTTTACCGGGATATATTGTCCTGTGCTTTTATCTGGCGCTGGTTTTTCCCCTGTTTGTTTTTATGGTTCGGATATTCGTCGGCGAATTAAAAATTCCCGCCATCATTGCGGTGCCTGTAGCCTGGACGGTACTGGAATATTTACGTGGCACACTGTTTACGGGCTTTCCATGGTTCAGCCTGGGGGTGGCACTGGCTCCGGCGACGCTGTTGCTGCAATCGGCTGACCTTTTCGGTATGTATGGCCTGACATTTCTGGCAGGAATTTCCGCTGGCGCTCTTGCCGACAGCCTGGGTACCGGCCGCGTGCGACGCTGGATTTCTCCGGTGGCGGCGGTGATTGTTTTCCTGGCGGCCGGCACGTATGGCTTTTATCGACTTTCCCAACCACTGAACCCGCATGGCCCGAAAATCGCCGTCATCCAGCGGTACATTCCACAGAATCTTAAAAATTCTCCGGACACTGCCCAGGAAAAAGCGATGGTCAATACCTACCTCGCGATGTCCCGGCAGGCCGCCAAGCAGCATGCCGACCTGATTGCCTGGCCCGAGACTTCCGTACCGGGCTTTTTAAACTCTGCGTGGCTTAGTCAAAGCCCGGATGAATTTTCCCGCGCCGGGCGGCACCTGCTGGAAGCCGATCATCTTTTTGTTTTACAACTGGCACGCTTCGCCATGCACCACAAGGTTAATTTGCTGGTGGGTTCCAGCGGTATTCATTTCACGGCTGCGGGGAAAACCCGAAAAATGCAGAATATAGCCGTGCTTTTCACGCCCACCGCCGGAGAATTGCCCCGATATTATGCCAAGCGGCACCTGGTGCCCTTCGGCGAGTATGTCCCCTTTAAAAAAAGCTGCCCGGCGTTGCATCGTTTTTTGCTGGGGCTTACGCCCTTCGGTCCCAATGATGATTATTCTCTTACGCCGGGAACTCGCTGGAGCCGCTTTACGCTGGTCGCGGGAAAACACGCATGGCGCTTCGGCGTGCCGATTTGTTATGAGGATGTTATGTCGCATCCGGCGCGCATGTTTGCGCGCCAACACCACGGCAAAAAAGGCGTGGCATTTCTCATGAGCATCAGTAATGATGGCTGGTATGACAGTCGGCCGGAATTGCAGCAGCACCTGCAGTCAGATCAGGTGCGGGCGGTAGAGAATCGCGTGCCTATTGCGCGGACCGTCAATGGCGGATATTGTGGATTTGTTAATTCCGATGGTGAAATTATCAAACTGGTAAAAACCAATGGTCACAGTGCTTTTGTCCGTGGAATCGCGGTGGCCCGACTGCCCTTGGACTCCCGCATAACCTTATTTTCACGCGTGGGCAATATTTTTACGCAGTGGATGGTTATACTGACGGTTTTGGCGGTGGTGCTGGGGACGGCCAGGCGGATTTACCTCCATGGCTTTGCCCCGTCACGGGAGAAAAAATCCCGGGCTGCCAGTGCCTCGGACCAACCTGATATCTAGCTTTACGGAGCGCGCCTTATGCGGTGTATACATTATAGTGGTGGAAGGCTTTCCAAATTTTCCAGAGCGGCGGTCATCGCCCTGGCAGCGCCGTTGGCATTAGCACTGGGCGGATGCTCGGCAACTGCAACGTCCACGGCTCCGCCGCAAATTCATTTGCAGGGGCCTGAGGCAGTTTTGCGGGCCGGTTTTTCCAATCCTGATCCCTCCATTCGCGCTATTAGTCTGGAAAGCCTGAAGCTTTTACACACTCCGCTTGCGCAACAGTTGGTTAAGCGTGGTTTGGCTGATTCATCTCCGATGGTGGAATTTACCGCCGCGATGGTGGCAGGCAATCAGAAGATGGCCGCGTTAAAAAAGCAACTTATTCATTTAGCTGCCGGCAAGACCATCAGCGTGCGGCCTGCGGCCATTTACGCTTTGGCCCGCCTGGGTGATAACACCTATATGAACACATTGCCCGGAATGTTAAGCTCTAAAAATCCCATTGTCCGCGCCAATACCGCGTTTGTGCTGGGCCGGCTGGGAGACAAATCCGCCATTGCGCTACTGCGGACCGACACGTCCGATCGTAGCCATGCCGTGAAACTCGCGGTGACTTCCGCCTTGGCCCGTTTGGGATATCGCCGGGCGGTGAATTCTATTGTAGCCTTGAGCTTAAGCCCGTATGCTGGCAATCATCTCGCCGCATTGTCCACGTGTCGCACCTTACAAGATCCCATTGCCGTCAATGTGTTGTTGGAAGGCTTGAAAGATCCGTCGCCGCCGGCGCAATTGATCGCGGCGCGCGGCTTGGGGCAACGCGGCAGCACGCTGGGCGAAAAAATAGCTGTGCAGGCATCTAAAAGTCCAAATTCCCACCTGCGTGCGTTAGGGGCACTGGCCTTAGGGTCCATTCCCGTTTCTTCCAATGCGCAACGATTAGAGAAAATGCTCACCGATCCTCATCCACGGGTGCGCATCGCCGCCGCCTCTGGTTTAATTCACCTGCGGCTGCTGGCACAAATCGCCCTGCAGGGAAAGCCGTAAAAGCCGCGCGCAAACATTCACAGCTTGACACGCCTGCCCGGGTGCTATAAAAAACCTGTTCACGATAGCTTGGCGGCGGTGACAGCGTCGTCGCTGTGGTGATTTGTTTTGGGCGGCACAATTTCTGGAGCGCGATATGAAGTCCTTGCATTATCTGTTGGCGATGGCGTTGCTATTACTGGCTGTGACTCCACCGGCCATGGCGGCAAAGCACAAGTTCTTTCTTAAAAACGGTGATCGCGTCTGCTTTTATGGCGACAGCATCACCGAACAGCGTTTTTACCCCGCTGATGTGCAAACCTATGTTTTAACACGATTTCCCAAGCTCCATGTCCAGTTCGTGGATGCTGGCGTGGGCGGGGATAAGGTTGGCGGCGGATGGGCCGGGCCCATTAATGTGCGGCTTAAGCGCGATGTATTTCCGTTCAAGCCCAATGTCGTCACAATTATGCTGGCGATGAATGATGCCAGTTATCAGCCATTCAATGAGGGTATCTTTAACACCTTTGAAAAAGGCTACGAGCATATTATCCGCTCCTTAAAGCGCCATTTGCCTGGCGTACGCATTGTCCTTCTGGGAACTTCCCCCTACGACGACGTAACGCAGAAGCCCGGCTTTCCCGGCGGTTACAACGCGGTCCTGGTGCGCTACAACAAGTTTGTGCAACAGTTGGCGGCCAAGAACCACCTGTTATATGTTGACTTCAACACGCCCATGGTCAATGTGCTGAAAAAGGCTGAAAAAATCAATCCCACTTTGGCTCAAAAGATTCTCCCCGGCCGCATTCATCCCAGTGCCGCCGCGCAGATGATGATGGCCCAGGCTCTGCTGAAGGCATGGGGTGCACCGGCGACTGTCACCAATGTCAGTATTAACGCCGCCTCGGCCAGTGTCGTGCATAGTGTCAACAGCCGCGTCAGCAGCTTAAAATCCGCCAACGGTTCACTTAGCTGGACGCAACTGGATGGTTCGCTGCCCATGCCCGTTATTGCCTTGCATGAAAAATGGCCGCAGTTTCCCTCCTGGGATCTGTTTTTGCCGCCGCAGCCCAATCCAAAATTTACCAACCCGGCTACAGCGCTAATTAACAAGCTCTGCGGTTTTACACATCAGTTGGATCGTGAGATGTTAACCGTGAAAGGGTTGTCCGCTTCGCATTACAAACTACTGATTGATGGCAAGTTCATCGGAGAATTTACGCCACAGGAACTTTCGGCAGGCGTGAATCTATCGCACTATTTCACGCCGATGCTATGGCAGGCGTATAACGTCAATAACATTGTCTGGGAACAGATTCAGGCGCATTTTGTGGCTTGGCATGGCGTACAAACGATGATGGAAAACTGGGGATGGGGCAAGCCCAATATGCCTGTAACCACAGAAAATGATCCCGCTGCAGCCCGTGCGGTGGCCGGTGTGGTCAAAGCCATGAATAAACTGGGAAATACTATCGTGCAGCGCGAATTTAAGGCCAATCGGCCGATGCCGCACCACTATGAATTAGTTCCCGTGGCCGGTTGAAGCTCCGCGCAACCGGTTGCGCGGAGTGATGCCTGAGGCGATTAATGGCTTATGCCAGGTGCTATGAACTCCTAACGCCCATAGTCGCTTCCGAGCGCAGAAAGCAATAACGGCCCGAAGCCTGGAGGGTATCGACCCACGTACCTAATTTGTTCGCTTTCATAGTCTTTCTGCATTACGCCTGCATATCGGGATGGTATAAGTCCCTTTATGCACTTGTTCTGCACATTCTGCCTGATGCGGCACCACCAACCAACTCACGTGCTAACACCGATAACTTTTGAATTATCTTTCTAATCCTCTTTCTAATCCTTAACGCCGGCGCGCGTTACCGGTATACTAACAAGAGCCTGCCTGCGTAATGCCTGCAGCCTGGCGATGACTCGGACAGGCTCCCGGAGGTCACGGAGAGCAAGGTGCCGTTGGAAGTGTGAATGGATTGGCTTACGCATGATTGCCAGAATTCAGGGTCGCATAGATTCAGTCAGCGAGACAGCCGCAATTATTTCCGTTGGCGATATCAGTTATGAAGTGCTGACACCCGCCGTGGATATTGCGCACCTGCAAAAGCACATCGGGCAGCGCATCAGTTTTGTTACATTGCATTACCTGGAAGGGAACGCCTCTTTCGGCCAACTTGCACCGCGGCTCATCGGGTTTATCCGCCAGCAGGACAAAGATTTTTTTGAGCAGTTTATCACCGTCAAAGGCATTGGGCCGCGCCGGGCTTTACGAGCTTTAACCCAGAGCGTGGAGCGCATTGCCACCGCCATTAACCAGAAAGACACCCGATTTCTCACCAGCCTTCCAGAAATCGGCAAACGCACGGCCGAGCAGATTATCGCTGAGCTTTCCGGAAAGGTAGATCAATTTGCGACCACCGGCGGGGGGCCGGGCGTTCCCGCCGCACGCACCGACCAGCAAACCGCGGCCATTGAAGCCATGATTTCCTTAGGTGAGCGCTCGGCCGAGGCAGAGAATTGGGTGGACCGAGCGTGCCGTGCTGATCCAACGCTTGCCACATCTTCGAGCATCATGAAAGCCGCATATCGCCTCAAGGCAGGTGGATAATGGCGCGTGAACGCATTATTACCGGGCAGGCGCTTCCGGAAGATCAGGCGGCAACTCCGGGCCAGCCCACGTTGCGTCCCAAGAAGCTTGATGATTACATCGGGCAGCGCGAACTCATTGAAAAACTGCGCATCAGTATTGCCGCCGCCCGCCAGCGTGGCGAGGCTATGGAACATGTGCTGTTGCATGGGCCACCCGGGCTGGGTAAAACCACGTTGGCGCACATTATTGCCTCAGAACTGAACGGTACAATTCCGAAAATTACCAGCGGTCCGGCCTTGGCGCGGCCCACAGAACTGGTGAGCATGTTAACCAATATGCAGCGCGGCGACGTGCTGTTTATTGATGAAATTCATCGCATTCCGGCGGCTGTGGAAGAATATTTGTATCCTGCCATGGAGGATTTTTGCATTGACGTGGTAATGGGGGCTGGCACGCACGCCAATTCTCTGCACATGGAAATCCAGCCCTTCACGCTCATTGGCGCTACCACCCGTGCCGGACTGCTTTCCGGACCGATGCGTTCACGCTTTGGCATTGTGCATCATCTGACGTATTACGACATGCCGGACCTTTTACAGATTGCTACGCGATCGGCTGGCGTATTGGACCTGCCGGCACAAAGCGAAGCGCTGGAACTTGTGGCCCGTCGCGCGCGCGGTACGCCGCGCGTGGCGAACCGGCTGTTGCGGCGAGTGCGGGATTTTGCGCTGGTCCGCGGTGCAGGAAGACTTACCCCGCAGATTGCCGTCGAAGCCTTGAAGCTTGAGGGCATTGATGAGCATGGCCTTGATGCTCTGGATCGCCGATTTATGCAGGTATTAGCCAGAGATTATGACGGTGGGCCGGCGGGCATTGAAGCGCTTGCCGCCACGATGGGGGAGGAGTCTGACACCCTGGAAGATGTTATTGAGCCATTCCTGCTGCAAATCGGCTTTATTCGTCGGACACCCAAAGGTCGGCAACTCACCGCTGCCGGCTACGGACATTTGAAACTGACACCGCCGGCGCGACCGGTGCAGGAAGATAGCAGTCTGTTTTAGCTCTTACTTTAGCTCTTGTTTTTGCCGATTCACTGGTATCAATATATATTAGATGTCCAGGAAGCCGTGGCGATTCGCCGCACGTATTGCGTTTTGGGCTTGCTGGGAGTTTTCCTGTCCTACTTGTGGCGGGGTTTACATGGTTCTCATAGTGCGGGACAATACCGGGATATAATGGAATGCGAGGAAATACTGATGACTGATACACTACCCCCAGACCCTGAATTGAAATTTGCCATTGATCTGGCCCGTTTGGCGGATCAGACGCGTTGTCATAACGTGGTGCTGTTGGATCTCAGGCAAAAATCACCCGTGACGAAATTTTTTCTTCTGGCTACGGGCACTTCCGATCGGCAGAGGCGGACCGTGGGCGATGAGCTGATTGCGCACGGAAAACTCAACGGATTTCCGGCGTGGCGCTCGAACGGTTATGAAACCGCCAAGTGGATCGTCGTCGATTTTATCGATGTCGTTGCCCATGTTTTCGAAGAGGCAAGCCGGAATTTTTATGATCTTGAAATGCTCTGGGGAGATTGCCCGCGTGTGACATGGCAATTGCCACAGCCGGCAACGGTTGCAGCGTCCTTAGCATCTTCTCCAGCCGCCAAAGCGATGCCGGAAATGACGCAAAGCCTTGAGAAGATCATGGCGACCAATTCTCAGGCTGATGCCGACCGCAGTTTGGATTCTGATGGGCAGGGCAGCAAGACGGATGAGCCGCAAGTGGAAGAATTTATTGATGAAGAACTTTTTGTGGCGCAAGTAACCGATCATGGTGAACTTGTAGAAACCACCACGCTTGAAATCCTTGCGGTCAGGACGCCCCCAAGCCGCGCAGCGATTTCCAATAAAAAGAAGGGAGTTGCGGCGGCAAAACCTGCGGTGAAAATCGCTGGCAAGGCGGCCAAAGCCAAAGCAAAAGCCAAACCCAGCCCCAGCGCTATCGCCAAAGCCAAAGTGGCACTTGGCCCCGCGCGTCGCGCTAAGCCGACCGTGGCCAACATTGCCGCAGCTAAGGCTGCCACAAGCAGGGCGGCTAAGGCCAGGAAATCTGCCAAGACGCAGAGCGCCAAGCCGGCCGTAACGCGTGTCAAGGCCGCTCGACCGGGAGTCAAAAAAGCCCCGGCGAAAAAGACCGTCGTAAAAAAAATCGCCCCTCGCAAACCGGTGGCCAAAAAAAATCTGACCAAGCCGGCCAAGGGGAAAAGTCGCAGCGCGGCGACAAAGCAGATAAAAAAGCCGGCGGTAAAAACGAAAAAAAGGTAAATTCTGATGTCCATTGAAAGTCTTTTGCGGGAGAGGTTTTCGCGTGCGATCGGTTTGGCCTTCGGTTCGGAATTTGCCGGTGATCCTATGGTCAAAGCCGGTGATCCCAAATTTGCGGATTACCAGTGCAACGCCGCCATGGCGCTTTCCCGGCAGTTAGGCCGCCCACCACGGGAATTGGCCGGTGAAATTCTCCGCCACGCATTGCTAACCGATCTGTGTGAGCCACCGCAAATCGCCGGTCCGGGATTTATTAATGTGCGCATCAGTTCCGCGTTTCTCGCCCAGCGGCTTGGCCAATTGCTGGCCGATCCCGCTGCCAAAGCCCGCGCAGGTGTGGCCAGGTTGCCAGAAAGCGCCACCGTCGTGGTGGATTATGCGGGGCCGAATATTGCCAAGGAAATGCATGTCGGGCATTTACGCAGCAGCATTCTCGGTGACGCCATTGCACGAACCGCGGCTTTCATGGGACAGCGGGTGGTGCGGCAAAATCATGTCGGTGATTTTGGCACGCAGTTTGGCATGTTGATTCGTTACGCCAAGGATTTGAAACTTGATACCGGCGCAATGCCCCACATTGCTGATCTGGATTCCTATTACAAACAGGCGGCCCAGCGGGATAAATCAGATGCGCAGTTTGCCGTTGAGGCCCGGCAAGCCGTTGTGGCGTTGCAAAGTGGCGATCCGGAAGCGCTGCGGCTCTGGCATTGGATTCGTGATGAAAGCCGCCGCCATTGCCGAGAGATTTTTTCCCGCCTGGGGATCACGCTTTCGGAAGCGGATGAACGCGGTGAAAGTTTTTACGCGGGGCGATTACCAACCATTGTGCAAAAAATATCTGAAGCGCTCCCATTCGGCGGCGACGGCCCGGACGAGGCAGAACTCGAGATCTCCGCGTCTGAGCCTGCCGTACCCAAAGCGTTCGTGACTGAATCGCAAGGGGCGTTGTGCGTATTTCTGCCGGGATTTGTGGATAAGGATAAAAAGCCGCTGCCCCTGATTATCCGTAAGGGCGATGGGGCCTATTTGTATGCCACGACGGATTTGGCGGCCCTGCACTTCCGCATTATTGAAAATAAATCCACACCGGACCAAACCGCCCCCTTGGACCAGGACTGGCATGCGGATCGAATTATCTATACCACCGACGCGCGGCAGGCGCAACACTTTGCCATGGTGTTTGATACCATCCGCGCTGCGCACTGGAATGTAAACCCGGTAACGCAGCGACCTGTCGATTTGCAACATGCGCCCTTTGGTTCAATTCTGGGTGAAGACGGCAAGCCCTTTAAGACGCGTTCCGGTGAATCCGTGAAGCTGCGGGAATTGCTGGATGAAGCGGTGCAGCGCGCCGATGCCGAGGTGCGGGAAAAAAATCCCGATATGCCCGAAGCAGCGCGGCGGCTGGTAGCTGAGGCGGTGGGAATTGGGGCCGTGAAATACGCCGATTTGCGGCAAGATCGCATTTCCGATTACCAGTTTGTCTGGGACCGGCTTCTGGCCTTGGAGGGCAACACGGGGCCTTATCTGCAATATACATTTGCCCGTATTCGCAGCATTTTCCGCAAGACCCAGGACGCATTGCCACCTTCTGTCACCATTTCCCTTGAAACGCCGCAGGAGCGGGACCTGGCGCGGCGCATCGTGCAATTCAGTGACGTGGTGCCCACGGTATTAACCGATCTTAAACCGCATTATCTATGTACCTATTTGTACGATTTGTGCGGTTCATTTTCCGCATTTTATGAGGCGTGTCCGGTGCTGAAAGCTTCTGCCCCGGAATTGCGGCAAAGCCGGCTGGCGTTATGTGATTTAACCGCCGCGGTATTGCGGGTTGGTCTTGGCGATTTGCTGGGTATCGAATTGCTGGAGGAAATGTGAGCGTTGCAATAGGCTCAACTACCGCATTGTCTGCGTGGCGAAAGGGTCTTCCGAGATGAATCGGGCTGAAATAGTTTCAGGTATATCCAGCATCGTGGTGAAAATCGGGACCAATGCGCTAACTGATAAGAAGGGAGCGCTGGATCGTGGCGTGGTCTCGGCTTTGGCGGACGATCTGGCCCGCCTGCGCAAACAGCGCAGCATTCATATCACGCTGGTGTCCAGCGGGGCCATCGGGGCCGGCATGATGGAAATGGGACTTCCCACGCGGCCCAAGGATTTACCGATGCTGCAAGCCGCCGCGGCAGTTGGCCAGAGCTTATTGATCAATCAATTTGCCCAAGCGCTTAAGCCCCATGGCCTGCATGCTGGACAAATTCTTGTGACCCGGCAGGATTTTGAACACCGCCTGCGCTATTTGAATTTGCGCAATTGCATTCACGCGCTTCAGCGTTCCAATGCCATTCCCATTATCAATGAAAATGATGCCGTCGCCGTGGAGGAGATACGTTTTGGAGATAACGATCTGATTGCCGCCCATATTACCAATCTGCTGCGGGCCGATATGCTGATTCTGCTTTCTGTTGTGGATGGTTTGCTTGATGAGCAAGGCCAGGTGCAAGCGACCGTATCGGATATGGATGAATCGGTCGCGGCGATGGTGCGACCGGAAAAATCCACGCGCGGCAGCGGCGGCATGGGCGGTAAGCTCGTGGCGGCCGGAACCGTGCGCACTGCCGGTGAACCCGTGATAATTGCCAATGGAAAAACACCGTATATCGTGTCTCGGCTCCTGGATGGAGAAAACATTGGGACGCTGATATTGCCCGGTGCTCGCCGGTTATCAGCGCGCAGTCGCTGGATCGGCCTGACGGCTAAAACTCTCGGTACCCTGACCGTGGATGACGGTGCGGTGAAGGCGCTGAAAAATAATAAATCTCTGTTGGCGGGAGGAATTGTATCGGTAACGGGCAAATTTTTATGCGGGGATGCGGTGGCAGTTGTGGATGGCGCGGGGAAGATTATTGCCCGCGGGCTGTGCAATTACACCAGTGAAGATGTGGGAAAAATTATGGGTCGGAAGTCCAAGGATTTTGCCGCGCTGCTCGGACTGGACACCTGGTATGAAGAAGTTATTCATCGGGATGATCTGGTCCTGACGCAATAACTGCATTCCCGCGGTAAGTGCCGCAAAACAAGCGAATCAAAGGATGGTTATGAACGCACAACGTGTGGAACAATTGCTCAAACTTCTGGAAGCGGATTCCCAGGATTGCTTCTTGCGGTATGGCTTGGCGCTGGAATATATGAAAGGCGATCAATTGGATGCGGCGATCGAGCAATTTAACGCCATATTCCGCGTTGACCCCACGTATGCTGCCGCGTATTTCGCCTGTGGGCGAGCGTTGGTGCAGCAGGGAAAAGTCGCCGAGGCCCGGGAAAGATATGAGGCCGGCATTCCCGTGGCGGAAAAATCCGGGGACACGCATTTGGCGGGGCAGATGCGTGAGGCACTGGAATTACTGGAACTTTAATTAGCATAAATCCGGGCGGGAAAAAATCACGGAGCTGAAATGAAACTGGCCTTTTCAACCAATGCTTTTACTGGCATGTCACTTAGGCGGGCCATTTGTGAAATCGGGGCTGCCGGTTATACCGGTGTGGAAATTCTCGCGGACAAACCCCACTGGTATCCTGAAACCTTTGTGGCTGCGGAAGCCCTGGTCATTCGCCGACATTTGGAAAAACAGGCTCTTTGCATCAGCAATATCAACGCCAACTGCACGTTCGGATTCTGGAAGGACGCCCCGCCGGAACCGTTTTTTGAACCTTCGCTGATTTCTCCCCAGCCCGCTTTGCGTGCCGCACGAAAAAAGATGATTCTTAACACCCTTAAATTTGCCCATGCGGTGGGGGCGGAAAATATCAGCATCACCAGCGGGAAGGCTCTTCCGACCATGCCCCCGGAAAAAGCGGCCAAGCAATTGGCCGAGGGACTCAAGCCCATTCTCGAACTTGCGGAAAAGCTCAATATTCGCATCGGCATGGAATGTGAGCCGATGTTGTTTATCGAATGGGCAACGGAGCTTAAACAACTTATCGATGATCTTAAAAGCCCCATGCTGGGAGCGAATCTGGACATTGGCCATTCGGTGGTGCTGGGTGAAAAAATTCCGGCAATATTAAAGTTGCTGCGCGGCAGAATCTGGAATTGTCACATTGAAGACATTCCCGGCCGTAAACATTATCACCTGATTCCCGGCGAAGGAAGCATGAATTGGCGGGCCCTGAAAAAAGCGTTGCTTGCCATTGACTATGATCGCTTTCTTACCGTGGAGCTGTACACCTACCCGGACCAGCCGGTGCAGGCCGCAAAAAAGAGCATCGCATTTCTGTCAAAAATATTTTAACGCCAAGCCGCCCGCCCCGCAGCATCCACCCCGACAAACAATCACCAAAATTAGCTCAATGCGGCAGCGTTGAGTTCGCTGCGGAATGCGGTTTAATTTGACGGTACAGTTCTCCCGGTCACAAATGGCTCCCTGCCACCGCCGAGCGACACCCACCGGCAGGATTGTCGGGCTAAAAGCTTTCTTCTATACTTCTGTGTCCTGGTTGTTGGATGTTTAGTAAATTAAAGGTGTAATCATGGCCCATGGAAAAAGTAATGCGGTAATTGGACAATCCGGTGGACCGACCGCCGTAATCAATCAGTCTCTGGTGGGCGTCATTGAAGAATTGCATCACCACGCTCAAATTGATCGTATTTTGGGAGCCAAGCACGGGGTGCGCGGGATTATCAATAACGATTTCATCCCGCTTAATGGCCTGGCCGCGGATTTGCTGGAGCGTGTGGCGCAGACGCCGTCCAGTGCTCTGGGTTCCACCCGCGATAAGCCCGATGAAGCTTACTGTATTAAACTGCTGGAATCATTTAAGAAAAACAATGTCGGCTATTTTTTCTATATTGGCGGTAATGACTCCGCTGATACCGCGCGGATTGTCAGCGAAATGGCCATAAAAGAAGGCTATCCACTGCATGTTTATCACGTGCCCAAAACCATCGACAATGATTTGCGCACGACCGATCATTGCCCGGGTTATGGTTCAGCCGCTCGTTTTGTAGCCTTGGCGGTCATGGGTGATGATTTGGACAACCGCTCTTTGAAGGGCGTGAAAATTGACATCATCATGGGCCGCGACGCCGGATGGTTAACGGCAGCTTCGGTCTTGGCACGGCAGGGCGATTCCGACGGCCCGCATCTGATTTATGTGCCGGAGGTTAATTTTTCCGATGAGCAATTCCTGGCAGATATTGATCGAGTTTACACCCGATTGGGACGCTGTGTGATCGCCGCCAGCGAAGGCATTCGCTATAAGGTTGGCGATAAAAATTCTCTGGTGACTGAAAAGGCGGTGCACGGCGGCGAAGTTGACGCCCATGGCAATAAACAGCTCTCCGGTACGGGTGCCTTGGGTGATTATTTATCCGAAATGGTTAAATCCAAATTAGGAATTCCCCTGCAGCAGAAGACCGGCGGTAAACTCCGCGTGCGTGCTGACACCTTCGGTTATCTGCAACGCAGCTTCCCCAGCATTGTCAGCTCCAGTGATGCGCATGAAGCCCGGTTGTGCGGGCGAATGGCCGTGCAATACGCCGTGAGCGCGCCGGAAGGGCTTTCCAGTGGCTCCGTTGCCATTAAGCGGGTCAGTGAAGAACCTTATAAAGCGGATTTCTTCCCGACCGCCTTAACCAACGTTGCCCGGCAGACCAAGCCGCTGGATACAAATTTTGTTGCGGATGGATGCGATATCAACAGTGCCTTTATTCGCTACGCCAAACCACTGGTTGGGCCTTTGCCGATAGCCGGGAAACTCATTTAGTAACAGGCCCCGACCCACATGCCTGAAAACCGGCCGGCCGTCCCTGACATAGCCGCCGGCTCGGCCGTTGGCAGCGCGTTTGATCGCAGTTCAAAAGCGGGAAATTATTTTGGTTCTGTTGCCTAATTCATGGACGGATCCGTGGGAATTAAGCCAGGATTAATCTGTTGTTTGGAAGCTTGGAGTGATACCAGGCGAGACAGATTCAGCCATTGATCTTCCTTGGCATGAAATACGTTTTCGGCGTTTGCTTGCGCGACCAGCCAGGAGGCACTGCGGATTTCCTCTTCAAGCTGTCCGGAGGTCCATCCGGCATTGCCCACCAGATATTTCACAGCGTTTAGTTTGCGGTTGACCAGGCTTTGCAGGGTATCGCCGTTAATGGTGAGATAAATACCGGAAGATATGACGGCATCGGCGTCGTGCGGCAAGGTATGAATCGCCATAACCGGGCCGGGGCACGGGCCGCCCTGATACAGCGGAGAATCACATTGGCAGGAACTTTCACTGATCTGCTTCCAGGCCTGTCGAACAGTGATTCGTAGGGGCCGGTTTATCACCACGCCCATGGCACCGTCTTCATCATGTCGACATAGCAGCACCACGGAGTGGAAAAAATTCGGATCATGCAACGCCGGCATGGAAATCAGCAGGCAGCCCTGAAGAGATGTATCCATTTGCTGCCACTTTCAGCCGTGTGAATTCAGCTTAACGGCGTTGAGGCTCTCACCTGCGATGCGGCTTTTACCCTCTGCGGCTTATCGCATAACCCATTTTTTCCCCGCAAACTGTGGCCGAGGGGTCATACGCACAGATTCGCCGGGCATCCAAAAGCTTAGTTCCAGGGTCTTATGCAATACCACATTTTTGTGGGTCAGAGGATTTTTCTGTAACGCGGTATCACCGGAAAGGCCCGATACAAAAATCTTGAATCGCCGCGCCTTAACGGGAACACCGGCAAAAACAGCCACGCCGTCTTTCGCATTATCATCCCCTTGGAGCAATTTCCCGGCGATAAGTCCCGGGCTGATAATAAATTGATCCCCGGTGACCGTCCGAATTTTATCAAGTACCCGCGGTACCACCCCGGTGATCGGGCGCAGGACTTTGCCGGTGTCGGTGGTCAACACAAAACCGGGAATAAAGAAAATGTCCCGATGCGTGTTATTGGTAACTGTGTAACGCATAAACCAATATTCACGTAACTTGCGACTCACGCCATGGCCCACCGCAACGTAGATCCGGTGGGGTTTATGCCATACAAAACTTAGCTGCCATCCGTGACGCAGCATATTTACTGTGGGATAAGGCTTTTTCGCACTGGCTCCGGCAAGTCCCGCGGTGGAAAACACCGCAACGAGCATGCAGGCCAAACTGTAACGCATCATACGCATTGAGTGTGTTTTCGCCATAAGCGCCTGTCTCCTGCTAGTGTGTCCGACCCGTCAAAGTATCACCGGCCTCCGCCGCGCCGGTCCCGGCGCGACATACGCCAGCAATACATTAATCATATCAGGCCGATTCGGCAAGGAAAATAGGCTTGAATTCCGGAACCGACCCCCGGGAACCGACCCATGGATTTCAGCGACTGCGCGGGAAATCACCCCTGAACCAGCCTGGTATAGTCATCATCTGCGGCGACGGCATCTCTGCGCACGGGCATGAAAAAGAGATAAGCGATAAGTCCGGCAAACAGAACGCAGGCGAAAAATATTTTCAGAAAATACGGAATTACCGGTGCGGCAAGTTGACTGAAACCACCTTCTATCAGGCCGGCCAATACCAGCATGTGAGCGCAGCCGATCAGTAAAGCCAGCAAGTCATTTCGCTGGGCCTGTATGCTGGCCCATACTCCGCCGTGGCGGCCGCCCCGCGTCCACATTGCTCGGGCAATAATTAACCCCGCCGCCGCCGCCACGCAAATCGCGGGCAATTCCAATACGCCATGGGGGCCCACCCAGGAAATAAAATAGGTCCCGACATGATCAGCCTGATAACGCTGCCCCAAGGCTCCCAGCGTGGCACCATTGAAAAACAGCATGATCAGCGTGCCGACTCCAAAAGTCATGCCCAGTGCGAAGGTCAAAACCGCGACCTCAATATTATGCGTGAACAAAAAAACAGAAAACAGCAGATTTTTTTCTCCGCTGAAATGAAAATGTCCGGATGACTGTTCACGAATCCGCTGGGCCACTCGTTGCGCAGGGCTTTGGCGAAAGAATTCCGCTGGCACAAACGTCAGGGCCGCCGCCGGATGAGCTGCAGTTATCGCGTAAGCTGTGACGGTTCCCGTAAACATAATCATGGCCGACAGAGCCATGGCCGCCCATTGTTTACGGGCAGCGGTCGGGAAATCATAGCGCAGAATTCTCCACCAGGACGGCAGGAAGCGGCCGCGCTGGGGTACTGCCACATGCTGATAAGCGCGGGCCACCAGCGTTTCGAGATAATCCAGCAACGTGGAACTTCCGCCGCGGGTTTGCACAAGATTCAGATCGCTGGAGGCCAGGCGGTAGAGCGAAAAAAACTCCTCGGCCTCCGTTGCCGAAAGCCCCTGCACCGTATTTTCGCCGGCTTTGTCGGTCAAGGCGGTTAATCGTTTCCACTGATTTTCCCGCCGCGCTATGAACTGATTCATGTCCATTGCTGAATTATCCTTTCTGCAGGAGAAAATGGCAACGTATTAAGGAATTTCATTTCAGTTACTTTTTTATTGACCTGCGTCATCGACCGGGATATAAATAAAGCCACGTTTTATCCCATCGTGGAAGGAAAATCATAAATCTGTCGGAGAAATGCCAATGGCTGATAATCCGTATGCTCCGCCGTCTGTCGCACAATCCTCCCCGGCCTCCGGGGCCGCCGCGCCCGCAGCGGGCATGGCGCAATGCAGCATTACCAAAAAGTGGTTCCCTGAAGATGAACTTGTAACTTTTCAGGGCCAGTTGGTCTGCGCGGAAGGCAAGCAGATTCTGCTGGATCGCCTGCAGACCGGGGCTTTGGCCACCAATGAGTTTGTGCGCCCCGGGATCCTGCGCCGCTTCGGGTGTATTTTTCTCGATGGTATTGTGCTGGGGGTAGTCGGAATGGTTTTGGATTTGCTCTTGGGCCTTTCATACTTTGGGTATGTGGGAACAGCTCAAGGTTCGCTAATGGCTTGGATGGGGAATCTGCTGAGTGTGGCCGCTGCCATCCTTTATTTTGGCCTACTGCATGGATGGAATGGCCAGTCCTTGGGAAAAAGGGTCGGCAATCTGCGCGTCATAAACATGGACGGCACGCCCATCTCCAAGTCCAAGGCGTTTGCCCGAGCCTTGGCGTATACGTTCGGCAATGTGCTGTTCGCGCTGACGTTGTTTGTCGGATTGCTCACAAAAAATATGACCGTTTTTGCTTTGGGAAGTGTCCTCGCCGGCCTCTGGGGATTAACGGATTGCATCATGGCCTTGGTTGACACCCGCATGCAACGCTCCCTGCATGACAGAATCTGCCGCACGCGAGTTATTTGGCTAAACGGTTAAGGCCTCCTCAACGTGGGGTAAACCTTGCCGCCAGCGCAACTGTGCGGTTCCGGGGCGTGGCAGAGCACTGACGAGATATGCAATGAGCAATAAACAATCCGTCGCTCCACCGAATATACCTGGTCGCGCAGACCCGCATTCGGGCATGGCGCAGTGCAGCATTACTAAAAAGTGGTTCCCTGAAGATGAGCTTGTAACTTTTCAGGGCCAGTTGGTCTGCGCGGAAGGCAAGCAGATTCTGCTGGATCGCCTGCAGACCGGGGCTTTGGCCCCCAATGAGTTTGTGCGCCCCGGGGTATGGCGGAGGATAGGGTGTATATTTTTTATCGACGGCATCCTGCTTGGGGCGGTCGGTCTGGTTCTGGATTATCCATTTGGTATAACCTTGGGCACCCCCGTCGCCGACCCAACGCTGATTTCCCGCCGAATCATTGCGTCGATCCTAGGGCTGGCGGTCGTCATCCTTTATTTCGGCTTGCTGCATGGCTGGAAGGGCCAGTCCTTGGGAAAAATGGTCGGCAATCTGCGCGTCATAAACATGGATGGCACGCCCATCTCCAAGCCCAAGGCGTTTGCCCGAGCCTTGACGTATACGTTCGGCAATGTGCTGTTTGTGCTGACGTTGCTTATCGGATTGCTATCAAAAAATATAGCCCTTATTGGTTGGGGAAGCGGCCTCGCCGGCGTCTGGGAATTAACGGATTGCATCATGGCCTTGGCTGATACCCGCATGCAACGCTCGCTGCATGACAGAATCTGCCGCACGCGAGTTATTTGGCTAAACGGTTAAGCCGCCCCAACACGCGGTGAGCCGTCCCGCCGGCGGAACTGTGCGGTTTCGGGGCACGGAAGAGCACTGACGGGATATGCAATGACCAATAAACAATCCACCGCTCCACCGAATGTATCTGATCGCGCAGGGCCGCAACCGGGCATGTCCCAATGCAGCGTCACCAAAAAATGGTTTCCGGAAGATGAAATCGTGACCTTGCAAGGCCAATTGGTGAGTGCTGAGGGCAAGCAGATTTTGCTGGACCGCCTTCGGACGGGGGAACAGGCCCCTGGCGCTCTGCTGCGCCCCGGAACCGCTGCAAGATTTTGGTGCATTTTTCTTGATCTCTTGCTGATGGGCGTATTGGAGACCATCGTGAATTACGCGGTTGTAAAAAGCGATTGGAAACCTCACGGAAATATTTGGCTCCAATACCTGTTACAATTGGTCGCCATGGCACTCACATTAAGCCTCTCTATCCTCTATTTTGGCCTTTTACATGGATGGAAGGGAAAGACTCTTGGGAAAATGGTCGGAAATCTGCGCGTCGTCAACATGGATGGAACACCAATTTCCAAAACCAAGGGGTTAGCCCGGGCCGCCGTTTTTCGGTTCGGCCTCATATTGATGCTGATCATGACATTCTTTGCCCTGCTTACCGTCAATAAACCGTCGTTTGGCGCGGTATTTAACCTGAGGATCGTTGTCCCTTGGGTCTGGCTCCTTTTGGATGGCCTGGTAGCGCTAGCCGACACGCGCATGCAGCGCTCGCTCCATGATAGAATTTGCGGAACGCGCGTGATACGTGAAAACGCCTGACGCGGTTATTGTCCGCTTGCGTAGGGGTGCGTTGAAGTATCCGGACATTTAGGGGAGTTCAAATGACCGATCAGCTGCCCCTATCCTCGCCACCACCTTCCGGCTCGGTTCAATCAGGCCCGGGCATGGGTCAGTGCAGCGTCACCAAACAATGGTTTCCTGAAGATGAAGTTGTGACCTTCCAAGGCCAATTGGTCAGCGCTGAAGGCAAGCAAATTCTATTGGATCGCCTGCGGACGGGGGCACAGGCCCCGGGCGCTCTGCTGCGCCCCGGAACCGCTGCAAGATTTTGGTGCATTTTTCTCGATATGCTGTTGCTTGGCGCATTGGGTTTCATCATGGAGACTGCTTTGGGCCTCCGCCTTTGGGAACCTCACAGGTATAATCAGCTCCAATATCAGCCGTCGGGACTGGTGGCGGTGACACTAGAGTCAGGTCTCTACATTGGTTATTTTGGGCTTTTGCACGGCTGGAAGGGAAAAACGTTTGGAAAAATGGCGGGAAACTTGAGTGTCATCAACTTGGACGGAACGCCAATTTCCAAGTCCAGGGCCTTTGCCCGTGCAGCCGTTTTTCAGTTCGGCCCAATACTTATGCTGATCGCGACTTTTCTGGGCGTGCTTACCGACCATAAATCGTTGTTTAATTTGGGCATATTTGTTTCATGGGTCTGGCTCCTTTTGGATGGCCTGGTGGCGCTAGCCGACACGCGCATGCAGCGCTCGCTCCATGATAGAATTTGCGGAACGCGCGTGATACGTGAGAACGCCTGACGCGGTTATCATCCGCTTGCGTAGAAGTGCTTTGAAGTATCCGGACATTTAGGGGGAACTCAAATGACTGATCAGTTGCCCCAGTCCTCGCCCGTTGCTTCTAGTTGCGCAGAGCCGCAACCGGGCGTGGCTCAGTGCAGCGTCACCAAAAAATGGTTTCCAGAAGATGAAATCGTGACCTTGCAAGGCCAATTGGTCAGCGCTGAAGGCAAGCAAATTCTATTGGATCGCCTGCGGACGGGGGCCGGTGAGCCAGGCGCGTTGGCGAGCCCGGGCGTTTTTCGTCGCTTCGTGTGTATCTCAATTGATTGGCTGATCATTCTCCCGGTGTGGTATCTCCTAACCATGGCGGTGGTTGTTTGGGTGGTTCTCCCGCTCCATCTCCAGGGCTCCATGGGCCATTACGGGTTCATCTTGTTAGTTTATTCCCTTTTCGCTGTGGTTTCGTCCCTTTACTTTTCGATATTGCATGGGGGAGCTGGAAAATCTATAGGGAAGATGCTGGGACGTCTGCGGGTGATCAGTCTTGACGGATCGCGGGCTTCCTGGAAAAGAATTCTGATGCGAAGCGTTTTGTACCCTGGAACAATCGCCATCATTGGTGCGTGCGGGCTGCTGCCCAGCTCGGTCGGCGAGGGCGCTCTGAAAATTTTGATTGAATTGGCGGCCGGTGCATTTATGGCCTGGGTGCTTGCCGATGCACTAACTGCGTTATTCGACACGCGCATGCAGCGCTCGCTCCATGATAGAATTTGCGGAACGCGAGTGATACGTGAGAACGCCTGACGCGGTTATCGTCCGCTTCCGCCGGGGCGCGTTGAAATATCCAGATATTTAGGGGAGTTCAAATGACCGATCAGTTGCCCCTATCCTCGCCACCACCTTCCGGCTCGGTTCAATCAGGCCCGGGCATGGGTCAGTGCAGCGTCACCAAAAAATGGTTTCCGGAAGATGAAGTTGTGATCTTCCAAGGCCAAGTGGTCAGCGCGGAAGGCAAGCAGATTCTGCTGGACCGCCTGCGGACCGGAGCACATGCCCCGGGCGCTCTGGTGAGGCCGGGAGTTTTTCGGCGCTTCGTGTGTATCTCAATTGATTGGCTGATCATTCTCCCGGTGTGGTTTCTGCTGGTCGCGGCAGTTTTTGGGTGGGTAATTATCCCCCTCCACCTCCTCAGGGTCGACTACGTGGTCATCTTGTTAGTTTATTCCCCTCTCGCTATAGTCTCGTTGCTTTACTTTTCGATCCTGCACGGGGGAATGGGAAAATCTATAGGGAAGATGCTTGGACATCTGCGGGTGGTCAACCTTGATGGATCGCGGGCCTCATGGAAAACAAGTTTTCTTAGAAGCGCGCTGTATCCCGGAACAATTGTCATCATTGCTGCGTGCGGGCTGCTGCCAGGGTCGGTTGGCGAGAGTTCATACCAACTGATGTTGCAATTGGCTTCCGCGGCTTTTATGGCTTGGGTGCTTGCCGATGCACTAGCTGCCTTGTTCGACACACGCATGCAGCGATCCCTTCATGATAGAATCTGCGGGACGCGGGTGATAAGTGAGAACGCCTAACGCACTTATCGTCCGTTTGCGTCGGAGCGCGTTTAAGTATCCGAAATTTTAGCGGGAACTCAAATGACCGATCAGTTGCCCCAATTCTCGCTACCACCTTCCGGTTCGATGCAAGCCGGGCCGGGTATGGCTCAATGCAGCATCACCCAAAAATGGTTCCCTGAAGATGAGCTTGTAGCTTTTCAAGGTCAGTTGGTCAGCGCGGAAGGCAAGCACATTCTGCTGGATCGCCTGCGAACGGGGGTTGACGCTCCCGATGCTCTAGTGCGCCCGGGCGCTGGGGCAAGGTTTTGGTGCATTTTTCTCGACATGCTGCTGCTTGGCGCATTTAGCATGATTTGCAGGATCGCGGTTGGAATGCACGTTTGGGAGCCTCGCAGATACAATCGGCTCCAACACCAGGCGCTAGGAGTGGTGGTCATGACGGTCGGATTATGCTCCTATGTCCTGTATTTTGGTCTTTTGCACGGTTGGAAGGGAAAAACCTTTGGGAAAATGGCGGGACACTTGAAGGTCATCAACTTGGGCGGAACTCCAATTTCTAAGTCCAAGGCCTTTGCCCGAGCAGCCGTTTTTCAGTTCGGCCCAATACTTTTGCTGATCGCGGCTTTTCTGGGTGTGCTTACCGGCCATAAATCGTTGTTTAATTTGGGCATATTTGTTTCATGGGTCTGGCTCCTTTTGGATGGCCTGGTAGCGCTGGCCGACACGCGCATGCAGCGCTCACTTCATGACAGAATCTGCGGTACGCGGGTGATACGTGAGAACACCTAACGCAGGTATTAACTTACCTGACGAGAGGATGGCTGCCTACCTTCTCAGCGGTCGGCTGCGAATTGCAGACACGCATGGATATCATCTCTGGTAAGTTCCGGAAAGTCTTCAATTATTTCGTGTTCACTCATTCCACTGGCCAGGTATTCCAGCACATCATAAACGGTGATGCGCATGGAACGAATGCATGGCTTACCGCCGCGCTTGTCCGGCTCGACCGTGATGATATCTCTATAATCCATACTTCCAATCATATCTGGCCGGCACCAGCGGTTCAACCCAACGGTTCAACCCAACGGTTCAACTCAACTGGGCCGAGGATATTCTGACCCTAAAATCTTGGTGTTGAAGGGCATTGGCAGGCAAATGGATTCGTGGCCGACATTCCGTGATAATAATTTTCTATTCATGAAATCCGCGGTTATCATCCACTTGTGTAGCGGTGCTTTGAAGTATCCGGACATTTAGGGGAACTCAAATGACTGATCAGTTGCCCCAGTCCTCGCCCGTTGCTTCTGGTTGCGCAGAGCCGCAACCGGGCATGGCTCAGTGCTGCGTCACCAAAAAATGGTTTCCGGAAGATGAAGTTGTGATCTTCCAAGGCCAGTTGGTCAGCGCTGAAGGCAAGCAAATTCTATTGGATCGCCTGCGGACGGGGGCCGGTGAGCCAGGCGCGTTGGCGAGACCGGGCGTTTTTCGTCGTTTTGTATGTATATCGGTTGATTGGCTGATCATTCTCCTGCTGTGGTTCCTGCTGATCGCAGTATTCGCTATTTGGGTGGTTGTTCCCTTCCACGTCTTCAGGGGCAACCGCGTGGGTGCCCTGGTATCTTATTCCTTTTTCGCGGGAGTCTCGTTAGCTTACTTTTTGATCCTGCACGGAGACGTGGAAAAATCTGTAGGGAAGATGCTGGGCCAGATGCGGGTGGTCCGCCTCGACGGGTCACGGGCCTCGTGGAAGACAATTGTGCTAAGAAGTGCTCTATATCCTGGAACAGTTCTAATAAGTGGTATGGCCTGCCTGCTGGCGGGATTGGCGGGGGAGATTTCTCACAATCTGATGTTGGAGTTGGTCGCGGTGGCATTTGTGATCTGGATGCTTGCTGATGCGCTAACTGCGTTATTCGACACACGCATGCAACGATCGCTGCATGACAGAATCTGCGGAACGCGAGTGATCCTTGACAGGGGCTGACAGCTTAGCCCAGTGACAGAAATGCGGCCTGTTGGTCGGCCTCAAAAGCCGCCAAATCAGGAAGGTGGGATCGTAAACACTTCTCGATGTCCTGGGTTGAGCAGTTACCCAACCATTAATTTCACGCGGGGATACTCAAAAATCGTCGTTCGCGGTCGGCTGCGAATTGCAGACACGCATGGATATCATCTCTGGTAAGTTCCGGAAAGTCTTCAATTATTTCGCGTTCACTTATCCCAAAATTCACTGAAGATCTTTTTTTCACAAGATGTTTTCTGGTTTGTAAAGCCCGATTTTCTATTTTTTTGCTTCATAGTGTTACTCCATAAGAAGCTGACGTTTTTAAGTCGCTGTCGCGGTGGCCTTCGTGGCCGGGGCGGGGGCCAT
>JAJZDN010000004.1 GCA_021805985.1 Planctomycetota bacterium
GTTATCCCGGCCGTTAACCGGGCCATGGCTCCCGTGACCCACAGGCTGGCCGCCGATGCACTGGTTCCGCCATTTTTTTCACACCCGCACGGCGATAAACAATTCAAGCCCGGGTTCATGAATGGTTTTGATAACATTGGGGCCGGGGCTGGGCGAAAAATTATTCCCGCTCGCGGTCTGGTGGTGTTGCATCAGGGAGGCAAAAGCAATCCTGTGGTGTATGCCATGTCCACTTTTTATATGGCAGGTGTGCTGGCACTGATCATGCTTGTTACGTGGCTCCTGGTGCGATTGGGGACACGCAAGCGGGCCGTTACGATTTCAGAGCCATGGGCCGGCGGACTGCGGCACCTGGCTCCGGAGATGACATACAGTGCCACCGGATTTTCCAATCCGGTGCGTGTGATCTTCCGGTCGATTTTCGGGCCGGCGGTCCGCGAGGATTCCAACACAGCCGTCGCCGGGCATTTCCGGACCGCTATTACCAGACAGCGCGATGATGGATACATTGTAGATCGGCTGTTTCTCCGGCCGTTAACAGGCGCTGTGAGTTATGCCGCCAAACTCCTGGCGCGGATTCATAAGCCCGCCGTGGTCAATGCGTACGCCGCGTGGGTATTTCTGATATTACTGCTTATTCTGGTTATGAATCGGTTGCTCTGATGGTATGAGAATTTACCTGCGGAGCATAATGAAACGGAGGTGCCATGAACAAACTCGACAACCGATTCGCCACTGCGTTGAAGAACCTATCTGACGCTCCGCCGCCCTTGGCGGAAGCGATCCGACAGTTCAATGAAATCTCCGAAACCCCTGATGTGCTGATTTTCAGCCCGGCTTTTACCACGATGGATATTTGCCGCCCGGCGTCGCTTCTGGCATTGACACGCACGCATTGGGCGATTGCAACACAATCGGCCCTGTCCGGTCGCCACAGTGCAGTGGCAGAGGCTGCGGCCGCTTTCGGAAGTGATTATGGCCACACGCTGGCTGTGGAGTTAAGTATCCTGCTGCTTGACGGTCGTTTAGCGCTACATGGGGCGGGTATTGGACCTGGAGAGCATATTATTTATTTCAACACGGTGATGGAAAAAATATACAGAGACGCGGCTTTTTTTTCGCTAAACCAGATCGCATCAGAATCCATCAATGATCGCAGAGTTACTGCTGCGGTCGCACAGGCTATCAGCGGATCGGAACTGTCCATGAAATTCAAAAGCGCTCTGGAGCGATTTACCCCGCCCGGGGAAAAGGTGATTTCTTATGTCGCATGGCCTGTGGTATTTGGCGGATTTCATCGGCAGTTTGCTCCCGCGGCGATGCTGGTGCGGACTTCCCGTTTCCTGATTCTGATTTCAGATGATCCGCCGACTGGCGGACTATTCCACAACCCGCAACAGAATCTCGGATATGTTGTCACATATATGCCGCTCCAGCACATACGCGGGGTAGCGCTGGGAGGGGACAGCAAATTGACCACCCTGGAAATAAATCTTGCCGCGGGCCGAACTAGTGAATCCGTCGCGATTCTTGTGCCAAATGAATCAATGTCCGCAGTGGAGCGGGTTGCTGGCCCAGCCTGATATCAGAGAATTGTCGCCCTTTATTGGGTGGTTAGCGAATCCGGGGCTGCGTTGAATTCGCGTTCCGGCCGCAAGCCCGCAACCTGCTTGCCGATCAGGCCTTTATGAAACCGAATCGCGTTTGGAATCGCGATGATATTAAACTTCATGGAAGTTCCGCGTAGCGTGCAGCATAATCACTGTGCATGATGTGTTTTGGGATGGTTTTGATATGATTTATGGTCCGTCCGCGAGGCGTGATATAGGTTTAGCATCCGCGAGTGCGGTAGTTAGATGGAAATATGGTCCGTGAAAAAAATATATCTTGAAACTTTTGGTTGCCAGATGAACGTGCTGGATAGTGAGCTTGTGGAGGGGCAACTGCGGGCGTTGGGGTATGATTTTGTCACTGATAGCCAACAGGCCGATGTGGTGTTGTATAACACCTGCTCAGTGCGTGAAAAATCAGAACAGAAAGTACTTTCACGCCTGGGCAGGCTGAAGGTGCGCAAGCAAGGTGAACCGGAACTGGTAATCGGCGTTATTGGATGTATGGCCGAACGCGACGGCTTAGGCATGTTAAAACGGTTGCCGCAGGTGGATTTGCTGTGCGGTCCCGGTGAACTGGACAAACTTCCCCGATTGCTGGAAAACGTCCTGGCCACGCACCAGCAACAGGCGGCCTTAGCGGGTGACACTGCCCGGCGGTCCGGAACGCTGGCCTCAGCGGGGGAGGACCATCTGGAATTGCTGGACTTGTCGCGCAGTTTTTCACCAGAAAAAAACAAATATCAGGCGTATGTCCGGGTGGTGCGCGGCTGCAATAAGTTTTGTACTTATTGTGTGGTGCCGTACACCCGTGGGCCGGAAGTCAGCCGATCACCGCAGGCAATTATTGATGAGGCCCGTCGGTTGGTGGATGCTGGGGCGCGGGAAATTACTTTGCTGGGCCAAACCGTCAATCATTATGTGTATGAGGATTCCGCTGTTTCCGGTCCATCCGGCCCCCTGCCACGGCGCACCACTTTTGCACAATTGCTCCAGCAGATGCATGACCAGTTACCGGATCTGCCGCGCCTGCGCTTTATCACTAGTTTCCCGGCAGATTTCGGAGATGATATTCTGCAAACCATGGCTCATTGTCCAAGAATATGTCGATATTTACATATCCCGGCACAAAGCGGCTCCAACCGGATACTGAAATTGATGAATCGCGGCTATAGCGTGGAAAGCTATTTGGAATTGCTGGATCGGGCCAGAAGTTATATGCCAGGAATTGCCATCGTGGGTGATTTTATCGTGGGTTTTCCTACGGAGACCGATGCGGATTATCAGGCCACGCGGGAATTGGCGGCCCGGGCGAGATATAAAAATGCGTACATTTTCAAGTATTCGCCCCGGCCAGGCACTGTGGCTATCCGGCGGCATGAAGATGATGTCCCCGAGGCGGTGAAGCGGTCCCGCCATCAGGATCTGCTCAACTTTCAAAACGATATTTGCGAACAATTAAATCGCGAACTTATCAATTCTACTGCAGAGGTATTATGCGAAGGCCCCAGCGGCTGGGAGCAACCGGCCGAATCGGTCATCGCGGGTGCTCTAAAGGGCGTTCCCGAGGCGAAAGCCCAGGGCCCGCGCATTGAGCTTGGTGTACGCTTGGCCGGTGCTATGCGAAACGCCGATCCCCGATTCGAGGATTCAACGTTCAGTGCGGCAGCAGGGGCTATTCAATTAACGGGCCGTACCACAGCGGACCAGATCGTAGTATTTGACGGCCCGGCGAATCTAGAGGGGAAAATTGTGCCGGTGAAGCTTTGCGTGGTCCATGGATTGACCATTTTTGGCAGACACGCAGCCAGGGCAAATGTGCTACCTGAGCCAATTGCCGCCATGTAAATTTATGGGACTGCGTGGGGCAGAAAATTATTTCATTTATCACTTGCTAAGTACCGATAGAAGTTTGTACATTATCAGGTGGCTGGTTCTACGTTTTACGCATCTGAACCAGCTCGTTGAGAAAAAACTTGGTCCAGAAGGGTATTGAAGGGAGAACGTCTCATGGCACATGAACTTGATTTGCAGTGGTACCTTGAAGAGATACGCCGGTTTCCGCTATTAACGCCTGAGCAGGAGCGGGCATTAACACGGCAAATCCGCGAACGGGGCGATCCAGCTTCCCGGCAGGAAATGATTCGTTGCAATTTGCGCCTCGTGGTCAGTATCGCCCGGCGGTATGTGCGCCGGGGCGTGGCGTTAATTGATCTGGTCGCGGAAGGCAATATCGGTTTGGTGCGTGCCGTAGATTTATTTGATCCGGAAAAAGAGGTGCGATTCAGCACGTACGCCACATGGTGGGTGCGGCAAGCCATACGCAAAGCATTAATGCTCGATTCCCGGCCCATCCGTCTGCCGGCGTATATGAGCCAGCGCATCGCACGTTTGCACGGCGAAACCACCAGCAGCCGCGATGGCAACGGCGAAGCTGTATCCGATGTAGAACTCGCCACCCGGATGCATTTAACCGCCTCGATGGTGGCGGCAGCGCGTAAAGCGTCCTGCACCATGTATGCAGTGGGAGGGACCTCCGACGGCGGTGATGATAATTCCGTCGCGGTGCATGAGTTGCTGGAAGATCTCCGCACACCGGCTCCGGAAGCAGCGGTAGAGCATGGCGAGTTGGCGCGGGTGATTGAACTTACCTTGACTCATCTGGAACCCCGCGAGGCGTTTATTTTACGCCTGCGTAACGGCATTGGCGTAAGTGGCACGTTTACACTCGACCAGATCGCCGCACGCCTGGGTGTTACGCGGGAGCGTGTACGGCAGATTGAAATGGCAGCGCTGAAAAAATTAAGCCATCTGCTGCAAGGCCAGGAGTATCTCCTGGATCACACAGCCAAGCATCTGGGCAAGGGCGTGCGGCAAGTGGCGATGGCATAGGGGCTGGCCAACGTTCTGCTGCGTGCCTACGCCTGAACCAGCTTTACAACGTGTTCGACAATCATGTCGATATTGACCATTTCGGGTTCTTTTTTGCATCGCTCTTTGAGTTCCACCTGTCCGGCGGCTAAAGATTTATCCCCTAATACAATCCGCAGTGGAATACCGATCAGATCGGCGTCTTTGAATTTTACGCCGGGCCGCTGGTCGCGGTCATCCACCAGCACATCAATATGGCGGGCCGAGAATTCTTTATGCAAGCGGTCCGCGACCTCCCGGGCTTGGCCGTCGTATTTGATGGGCGTAATAATCACATGGAAGGGTGCGATGGCCATGGGCCAACGGATGCCGTCCGCATCAGAAAGTGTTTCCAATGCGCCAACTAAAATACGCCCCGGCCCGATGCCATAGCACCCCATGATAATGCTGTGGCTCTGTTGTTTATCATCGCTGTAAACAGCACCCAGAGCGTCGCTGTATTTGGTGCCGAGTTTAAATACGTGCCCCAGTTCAATGCCTTTGCTGAAAATCAAATCGGTGCCGTTGGGGGCTTTATCTTCAGTGGTGACATTGCGGATATCCGCGATAATCGCCTTGGCCTGCATATCGGCTGACAGATGTTGTTTCCAGTTGAAATTTGTCACATGCCAATGCCATTCGTTGGCACCGGAGGTAGCGTCGGCGATCAGCAGGGCGTCGGGGTCAATAATCAATTCTGCCTGAATGGTGTTGGCAACATGCGGCCCGACGTAGCCGATGACAAAACCCGCTGCCTTGGCTGCCGCTTCATCGGCGAGTTCCACGGGGCCGGCGATGCGACGAATTTTGGCTTCATTAATTTCATGGTCACCGCGGACGCACGCGACAATCCATTTTCCAGTCTTGGCGTCGCCCGCGCGAAACACCAAGGTCTTGATCATTTGTGAGCTTTGGACGTTTAGCATTTTGCAGACCGCATCAATAGCAGCGGCATCGGGCGTGTGGACTTTGTTTAATTTCGCCTCGGGCGTTTGCGGAGCTGCGGAAAATGCCGGTAAAGGGGTGCTTCGGCCCGCGCGTTCCAGATTGGCCGCCCAGGAATTATCCGCAGCCCGCACAACAATATCTTCCCCGGCTTCGCACGGGCAGATAAATTCATGGCTGGCATCGCCGCCAATGGGGCCGCTTTCAGCTTCGACCGGAATGGCGGGAATGCCGCAGCGCTGGAAAATTTTTACATAAGCATCGTACATATCATGATAAGTGCGATCCAGGCTTTCCAGTGAACTGTGAAAGCTGTAGGCATCTTTCATGAAAAATTCCCGCACGCGCAACATACCGTTGCGCGGCCGAGCCTCATCACGGAACTTGGTTTGAATTTGATAAAGCGTGATGGGCAGTTGTTTATGGCTGCTGACATAGGCCTTAACAAGTTCGGTAACGCATTCTTCATGCGTGGGGCCTAGAATCATTTCCGTGCCTTTTCGATCTTTGAGCTTAAAAAGCAGTGCACCATAATCAAAATAACGGCCGGTCTGTTTCCATAAGTCCGCCGGCAGCAGGGCGGGCATGTGTATTTCCTCGGCATTAATGGCGTTCATTTCCTGGCGGATAATGGCGTTTATCTTCTGCATGGCCCGCCAGCCCAACGGCAGCCAGTCATACACCCCGGCGCTGATGCGGCGGATTAAGCCCGCGCGTATCATAAGTTTATGCGAGAGAATATCCGCGTCGGTCGGGGCTTCGCGGCTCGTGGGAATTAAGGTGCGGGACCAATACATCGGGGAGTACTCCAAAAACATCCAAAGAGCCATCAACGGCAAGCCGCTAAGGCCCGCCGCCGAATATAGCGTCAGCAGTTTGTATAAGCACACCGACTTAATTGCAAGCGGTGCGGCACCGCGTGACGCCGGAAAGCCTGCGCCCATTTCCGCTCCGCTCCACACCGTAGCCCAGGAATACTTCACCCGGGAGCCTGTCCGGGTAATCGCAGGGATGTGACGGCGTGATTATTGGTCTCTTGGGGAGCATCGCGTGATAGAGCACCATGGTGATAACCCGGTGGTTGGTCGGCGGCACTGGATCAACCACCGGATTTAACATCCGGTGCTCTACAAGAAGTGGCATTCATTTTCCGGTTGCACAGGTCAATATCACATCGCGCCGTGCGGCAGCATTTTCCAGTACCAGTTTCACGTGCAGCGGCGATCGGCCGGATTCGTCAAAGACTTTCAGTATATTGGTTCCTGGCTTCAAGTAGCAGGAAGGCATATATAACCCTAGGGTCATCACCGGATCGGGGTACCGGCCCAGGTTATGGCCGTTGAGCCACATATAACCGCCACCGCAATAACCCCAAGCCGCCCGCAGCACAGGATGTTCGCCATGACTGTAATGAGGTAGTGTGAACGTGCTGCGGTAGTAGCAGGGGGCATCAGGAGCATGGGTAAAGGCCTGCCAGTGGGAACCCGTATCCACGCGCCCGCCGTGCATACGCCAAGATGTGATCAACCCCTGATCTTTGACGGCTGATTTGTACTGATAGTGTTCAAAGCCCAATGTGGGAAAAGCCTTTAATGGCTTGCCATGCGTGGGAACCAGCACGCTTAAAATGTTGCCGGATTGGTGATGCCAGAATTGTGCGGCCCGACGGCCGGACCGAGTTTTAGTCCGGATGACGGCGAGGCGCGTAGAATTAAAGACGACTACAGAACCACGGGGAAGATTTTTCCAGCGCAGCACCAGATGATCGGCGGTAATCTCGGGCAATCCTACACGAAGCCAAATCGCTCCTTGGCCGGAGGGTATTAAGCCCGGCACTTTGGGTAACGGCTTGAATTTTGCCATGTTTCCGCGGTCTTCCATGACCTGCATGAGGGCGTTGAGGTGCGGCACGGTAAGGCGGCGGTAAGACCAGCCGGTAATGCCGCCGAGCTTAATAGGTTCAAATTGTGTCGTAAAGTGCATGAGCCGCACGGGCCCCCAAAGGCCTTTTTGGGCAATGGCGGCAAACGGCCCCGAATAAGTCCAGTGCTTGCGCCGACCGTCACAGATCGTCAAAATCGCCAGTGTGTTAAGTCCCGCCTTTAATTTAATATTGGCAGTATGGCCGGAAATATCCGTTTGCAACTGGCCATTGGCAAATACTTCACCCCAGTCTTTGACGAATTGGATTTTCAGTTCGTAGGCTCCGGCGGTGGGAACGGTAACCTGAGTGCGGTACCATTCATAAGAACCGGGATAATCATCGGCACCCATGGGCAGAGGATTCGGCACGGCCAGCCATTTCTGGGCGTTAAAGCCGGCGCGGGCGGGCGTATCCGCCAATCGCATTTGCCAATGCTCCAAGGCCGGCGCGGTGGGCGGCACTGGCACGCCAGCATTGGGCGGGGCGGTGAAAAGCAGCGGCATATTGGATGCGGTATATAACTTTGCTGCAGTTATTGACACGTTAAGCGGTTCGGTCGTCTGCAAACGCAGGGAATTGTTTTGACGTGTCAGCGTGCCGGCGTACTGGGGACCAAAAATAATTACGCGTTGGCCCGCATTGTGGAGGAACCAGGTGCGCCGGGCCAAATCGCGGCGCACCACAAAAATTCGCAAACTTCGGTGGCGAACCGTCAAGTTGTAAATTTTAATCCCGTGTGCGGGAATATTGGTACGGAGAGAATATTGATGGGTAAAAACGCCCGCTTCTTTAAATCCCGGAGATCGGGTCGTCGGACCGGCTGCCTGTTGATTAAAGCGAAGAAGTATCGGTGAATTGGGCGGTCCGTAGGCGACCATACTGGTGACACTACCCTGATGCACAATCCGTAGAATCCGGGCGCAGCCATGCTGGAGAACAAAGTAGCGGTTTAACGCAAACTTGCTGACCATGGGGAAAAGATGTTGTGGCGGAATGGAAATCAGGCATCCACCGGGAGGGGTGCAGGTGACCGTGCGGGGAGAAAGATTTTGAAAAAAATCGATGCGTCCATACGGGCTGACCCGGCAGAAGGTGTGCACGCCCCTGGGAAGGCCTGGAATATTAATCCCGACATTGATGCTGGTTTCCAGAATTTTCTGAAATGAGCGGGCGAAATCGTTGACGAATTTATAGTGATAATATAAGGCTCTTAGATCACCGGCTTGCCCGATGGGCGCGGCAAAATCATAGCTGGCTTTGTTAACGTTGTCATAAAAATGCGATGGCGTTGTACCGCCCACAGCCAGATATACATCGTACCCGTTGCCGCCGTAGCCGATAACGTGCCACGGAGCCTGATAGGTCAACACGTGCTGCCCCGGCGCGCGGTGGCGATAGTCGGTGAACCATCCGGACCACATTTCCGTGGTGAACCAGGGGCTGGTGCGGCCTTGGGATGGCCATGGCCCGACGCCCGCAGGACTGGCACCATGGTGCTGACCGCTGAAAAACATGGGCACGGTGATGCCCAGAGAGACGGCTTTGTGATAAAGAAACTGATAATAACGGTTGGGTAAAACAGCACCCCAGCCGGCACTATCTTCATTTTCCAATTGCACCATAATCACTGGGCCGCCATGCGTGATTTGATTGGAAGCGACGATCGGTAAAAGTTTGTCAAAATACCCGCCTACAGCGTGCAGAAATGGCGCATCACCCTCCCGGATGTCCAAAGCGGGAATAAATTTCAACCAAATTGGCAAACCACCGCTGTTCCATTCGCCGTTACAGTATGGCCCGACACGCAAAATGGCATAAAAGCCCATTTTTTTAACCAGGTTCAGAAACGCCGCCAGATTTCTTCGACCATGAAACTTGAATTGTCCCTTTCGCGGTTCCTGATAGCTCCAAAATATGTACGTTTGTACACAGTTAAAACCATCCCGTTTCATTTTCATCAGCCGATTTTTCCATAACGCTCTGGGCACACGCTCATAATGCAGCGAACCGGAAGCTAGAAAAACTCGTTTGCCGTTAATGATAAAGCCCCGGCCGTCAAAGTTGATAAACTTCCCAGCATTGCCCTGCGGCGGGAAAAAAGAAGCACGTGCACGGTGGGGCGGCAACACGCTGATGGTCAAAAACAATATGACCAGCGTCAAGTGATAAAAGAGCGGTGTTGTCTTTTTATGCGGTCGATTGATCATTGGTTGTGTCATGGCGAAATGTAATCCTTGTGCTGAGCATGCGCTTTGTATGGGCGATGCGGTGCAACCGTCAGGGCGGCCCCTTTTGGTTTGCTCCTATCGGTGGTGGCATCGACTGCATGATTCCATCAAATGCTTGCCGATCCACCGGCAGCCAAATGCATAATTTCCATCGCCATCGTGCCAGGAGTGTGGGCGGAAAATGGTGAGCCTCGGCGTAGCGGTAGGCCATGATGCGGTCCGGCCATTGCATGGCGATATCTTTTTCGCTGTAAGACTGGCGCTGGTCGAGTAATTGCCAGAGATGGTAGGCAGCGCTGGCCCAGACCCCAGCGTCAGGTTTCATGGAAGGAGGCTGGTAATCGCTTAAGGGCAGGCTATCAAGATTGGTGTAACCATTATTACCTTTCGGCCCGGCAACCGGATCCAGAAACATTCCTTGAACCGTCATATTAAGGCTGCCATTGCGCGCCAGACGCACCGGATAAACGCCGGGGCCTTTTAATAAAAAGGTGGTGTACATGCCGCCCCAAAACTGTTTGATTCGACTTTGCGCCAGAGGCTTGCCCGTTTGCCAGGCAACGGCCGGGGGCACGCCTTGGGGAAACACCTGGACGGTAAAGTCCCGCACCATATTAAATCCAGTTTCGCAGTCTTTATTATGGAAATAAAAAGACAGGCGGTACAAACCCTTGGGAATAGTCACCGCCAGCCACATGTCCGGACCTTGAAAGAATCGGGAATAGTCCTGTCCGTCATCATTCCATTCGCCTTCCACCCGCTGGGCCATATCCGGATCATAAAGTGTGCGGAGCAATGTGGAATGATCCCACGCAACATAGTAGCGCATATCCCCGGATTGCAGCATGTGTGGCGACGCCTGCTGGTTAATGCGGGCGTCGCCTAAGCCGCCAAAAAACTGATCTTGGCCGGTTTGAAAGTTCGGGCCGCCGTCACAGAGTTTGGCATAGGCTACACCATAATGCCCCAGCCAGTCGCCTTCCGTGCGCCAGTCCGAACCAAGACTCGCGGCCGCAACCGCACGGCCTTGGCCGGCTTTTACAAAAGCAATGAGAGTTTTAATCACAGCGGCTGTTGGAGACCGCGCACCGGCAGGCAACGGAGGTGCGAGTTGTGGCTTTGGAGACGGCTTAATTGCAGCAACTGCCCCGGCGGGCAGGCGCGTTTTAACTGCAAACAATCCGGATTCATAGCCGCCCACCAGCATTCCGCCACTCGGCAGCGGAGCCATCGAAGCGATAAAATCATGCGCTGTTGAATTGCCGGATGAATTCGCGGCGGGGAATATCCGACTATTATGCTGATTTAATATCTCAAAGCCGCGGGTGCGATGGCCTATCCAGATGTTTCCATCGGCATCTACGGCCAATGACGTGATGTAATCCGTTAACAGTAAATTGTGTTTAATCGACGCAGATGGGGGTTTCCAGTGGGCGGGAACATGCCACAATCCCTGGACCTTGAGGATATAATTCCGTCCACGAATAAACTGCCAGAGCCGGCCGTTATCATCTCCATAGGCCAATCCGGATTCAGTTCCCGCGTAGACCCGGTAAGTGGGATGGCCATGACGAAAACCGCGCGGCACCACGACCAGTGCATTGACGCGATCATCCGGCAGCCCGACACCCCACGCCGTCGTTGGCGGCGTAACGGGGCCGGCAATATGCGTCCAGGTTGCGTAATGATCCTTCGGCGATCCGACCGCCAGGCCGTCGCACTGCATGCCGACAAAAAGTGTGCCATCGGGAGCAAAGGCCACGCAGGAAAGCTCATTGGCCGGTAAGCCATTAGCCCGGGTGTAGTATTGCCACGTGTTTTTATGAATGTGATAGCGTGCCAGCCCCTTGGTTCCTGCGACCCAGACATCACCATCCAAGGGAGAAACAGCAATGGCAAATACCCGCTGTTCCAAAGGCCCCGCCCGGCCGGTCGTGGGCGCATCGGTATCAACACCAGCCTGCCGATGCGAACCTGGTTTTCCCGCATTCACTAGCCCGTAACCCTGACCCGCAATAAGATCATAATCTCGCCATAGTTTCCCGTTGTACACGCACACGCCGTGCCGCAGGCTGCCCGCCCAAATTCGGCCCATGCCATCACACGCCAGAGCATACACATTATTCGGAGCAAAATTCTTTTTATTAAACTGCCGTCGGCGTTGTCCGCGTGGCTTTGACGGATCGTAACATATCACCCCCTGCCCTTCCGTGCCGATCCACCATCGTCCGCGCTGATCTACAGTGAGTGCTGTTATCCAGGAGGAATGGACCTGCAGATGATTGATGGCGGAAACCGTCATCGGTGCCTGCACGCCGGGCTGCGGGTGCGGCAGGTTTTGGGGATACGTGATTTGCGGGGGCGTTGAAAGTTCATTTGCCCACGGCGCGATTGTGGTAGGGGGCATGGGCGGAGATGTAACCATTGCATTGGCGATCGCGGCGGGAGTGTTTCTTGCTGAAGCGGGAGGCGCATGGGTAACCGCGTTGGGCAAAACCACTGAATTGCGATCCAATACTGTCAGTAGAATTACAAACAGCACAACACCGAAAAGGGCGGCGGCCATGACCATCAGACCAGTGAATAGGGGTTGCCGCATAAAAACCTCCCCGACAAAAAAATAGAACTGGCACCGAGACCATTAAGTGGCGCCGCAGATCACCCCATGATTTGCGTTTGCATTCCCCGCCATTTTCCGAATGGCACGGCGATTTCGCCAAGCTATTGCAGTTTCCCGATCAAAAGATTGTAGTATGGTCGCGTGTGCCGGTGATAAAGTCAAATTGCACGCCGGAACTGCCATCTCTGATACGGCACCGCGTGCGCTGGCTGATACCTTGACGACTACCTGGCGAGGAGCAAGCATTCGAGACACGACGGGGATCCACAGATTCACACCGATTGACACCGATTAACGGATGATCGACCAGGTCGATTGCGACGGGCGAAGGGGCATCATTTAAATACATGGCATTCCACAGCGAACCCAATGCTTCCGCGTTGGGCTAATGGTGTTGTCGCACAACAAATTCATGACGATGGGGGCTGGATTCCGTTAAAAAATGTGAAATTTAAAATTTGAAATCTCAAATTTCACGCGGTCAGCAGATGCGAACCGTGGGGATGCCCAGCAGCTTGCCGAGTTTATTGATTTGTTCAGCGATATGGCCGGTTCCCACCGCGCAATGGTGTGCTGGGCCTTGGGCGTTCCAGGTTTCTACAAACGCGCGGGCACCCATTGGGAAGCGATAGCGGCTGTTGGTATTGCCGATCTCCAGAATCGGCCCGGGCACCGATTCGCCTTGAGCCGTCAGAAATTTGAGTTTTCCATCGCCCGTTTCAACAACGGAAAGCAGCGTAACCGGCCCATGTTTGACGGACATCTCCACCGACAGTCCTTTGCCTACTTTGCCATGATATACCTGCAAGGGCCGGACTCGGGTTTTGCCCTGCGCCATGGCGACGTGAGCCGGACCGTCATGGCCCATCAGGATGACGTCATCCTTAAAATCCATGGCGTAATATTCGGTAAATGAGCCGCCCGCTGCGAAGGCGTCCATTATTTTCATAGCCTGGGCATTTTTTATTTCCATTTCACCGGCTACGGGAATACCGCGTGCGGTTAAAAGGGACGTGCCGAGAATAATGGAACTCATGGTATCTTCATTAGCCGGGTTGCCGGAACCCATGTAGTAATAAGCCAGGGATCCAAGCTGATGTTTTTCCACCAGTTGATCTAATGCCACACTTGTGCGAGCGGCGCGATCAAGTTCCTGCGGCGGGCAGTCGTTGCGTATGTCAAAAACCTCATGAAAATATGCGATGCGGCGGGCAATTTCTTCCGGAGATGCCTTCATCCGCAAAGCCGCAAGTTCGTCCACTTCCAGTATTTCGATATGGCCGCCGAACGTTGCGCACTGGCGGGTTAAATCCGTATAGATGTCCAACATGCCGCCGTAATAATGCCCCATGACACCCAGGCGGTTATGTTCCATGACGTGTGACACGCGGGCTGCGGAGAGCCACTGGTCCACCTGTTGCCAGACTTCCGGGTCCTCTTCCAGCACGCCGGTAATTTGATAAAATGGGATGCCGCAGCGATTAAATACATTGGCGATTTCCGGCACGGGGCACGCCTGGCACCAGGCCAGCCATTCACCGGTCATGGCTGTGCGGTCGCCCAGAGCATTGAATTTGGCGTAATCCATGGCTAGGGCCGGGGAGAGATTAAGAATAATCACTGGCACTTTCGCGCGGCGAACCACGGGCAGCACGGTGGAGGACAGGGCGTACGTGCTGACAAATAAAAATATTAGATCCACATCCGCGGTGCGGAAATCATGCCCGGCGTTGAGGGCTTTTTCCGGCGTATCAATCAGGCCCAGATTAACGACGGCTATTCCAGGCCGTTTAATCTGATTCTCCACCACCGCCAGATATCCGTCCAAGCGCTGTTTCAACCCCGGAAACTGTGGCCAATACGTATCCAGCCCGATGCCAAAAAGCCCGACTTTAACTGTGCGATCCTTAGACGAAGCATGCGACATAACCAATGATGTATCAGGCATTTTAATCTCGATTTCGCGAAATATTATTCCCAGATGCTATTTGTGCTTTGCTTCCAATGTTATGACCGCAACGCCCAGGCCGCCCAGTCGCAATTGGTTGTGTTTCAGCGTCCGCTGCGCGGGGGGCTTCTGGGCGGTGTGCTGATCCACCCATTGCAGCACAGATCCCTTCGCGTGGGGAATGTTTAGCACAATTGTTGAATTGCGTTTGTTAATTAACAGAATCTTTCGGATGCCGGCGGGAGTTGTAAATGCTTGCGCAAAGACGCCTGGGGCGTTGGCGGGCGTGGCAATTATTTTATCACCGGGGCCAAAATTATTACGCAATAATTGCAGCACCCGAAACCGCGCATTGGGTACGCCTGTCGTCCAATTTACCATCGAGACGCTGGGGAATTGACTGGGATAACCAATGAGCTGACTTTCTCCGGCAATTTGAATACCCTGGCGCGCCAGATGAGCGAACAGATAGGCATACATGGCTCCGCTTAAGTTCCAGTACATATTAGGTATGGGCCGCACCAGTTTCGGTGCGGTGTCATATGGCAGAATCGATCCGATTTCATCAATATCGGTTTTAGTTTTCGGTGAAAGCTTCTGGCGAACGGCCTGGATCTTTCGCACCGTATTAAGAAATCCTCTAGCCTGGGAGAAGAATATCTTGGGCCATCCGCTGGGCTTACTGGCGGCGGACGGCATGGCGTAAAAATGATAGGAAATCATATTCAAGGGTGTGCCGGGAGAGTGATTGCGGGGATTAAGAAAATACTTGAACCACGCCAGGTCATTGGTCGGTGCCGCCAGCGCCAAACCTACGAATTTGGTTTGTGGCGAAACTTTATGAACGGCAGACGTTATAGCGTCATATAAACGCGTGTATGTTTCAACATTGGTATGGTGCTCGAAATCCACTTCGTTGAGCACTTCCCACCAGCCAAAGTGGTAATGATAAGGCGATGAATGCCAATGGCCGTATTCATCCCGGAATCCGCCGCGCGTGTACCAACTCACAAGACCGGCGTAATACTGGGCGACTTTTTTCACGCTATGCTTGCGCAAGAGCGTGCCCTGTTCGTATCCCCAGAAAACCTGATTGGGATTTTTCGGCCAATTGACTGCTTTAGGTGTCTGATACAGCCATTCCGGAATCGTGCTGAAGTTCATAATCACCGGATGCCCGGCGGTGGCACGCATAAAGTCCCGTACCATCGGATCTATGAGATGGAAATTCCAGAATGTCCGGCCATTGGCGGGGGGCTTGAGTTCCGCCACGGCCAACTGCGGGTAGGGGAGCCACGGTACAAAACGCACAAAATTCGCCTTTAACCGATCCAGTGCCTGAAAGGCCCGTCGGCTGATGGGAGATCCGGGCCGGAGCATGGGGTTTACCACCACCTGCAAAGTGGGCGTCGTCGGGGAGATCCCAATTACCTTAGACCAAGTCACCGATACCGTCGCCCGCTTAGCTGCTGCGCAATGCGCCCCGGCCGGAATTGACAATAAAATCATCGCGGCCCACACGAGAATACCTCCCCGGTGATATCCAATATGTTGCATAAAAACTCCTCAAGGCCTCTTGCAAAACTTGCACAGGATTGTACGTCTTAATTTCAAAGCGACGCAAGAGTATTTTCTATCGAATTCGCGACGCCAGAAATGGCGCATAAAATCTTATAAAGTGTATTATAATGTTGAATTATGCCGTCTTGTCAGAGTAGTAAATATATGAAAAGCGACACATCCTTCGGCTATTTTCCGGTCAACCACACCGCGCTTGCAACGGGATTCTATCTTACTGGTGCAGGCGTTGAACGTATCGCGCCGCGCGCAAGTTACCCCTTGCCCGACCATCCGGAAATGTATCAATTCTCTTGGAAAACCGGCCGCGTGCTACCGGAATACCAATTGGTGTTTTTAAGGGATGGTCAAGGTGAATTTGAGTCGCACGAAACTGGCGTGGTCCATTTGCAGGCGGGTTCGGCCTTAATTATCTTGCCGGATGTATGGCATCGCTATCGACCCAAATCGAATACAGGATGGACGGTATATTGGCTGTCGTTTAATGGTCAGGTGCCGCATTTTTGGCAGCAGGCCGGACTGTTGACTTCCGCCTCCGCCGTTTATCGTCCGACAACCAATCCCTTGTTTGCCGGCCCGCTGGAGCAAATTGTTCAACGCGCCATTAAGTCGCCGCAAGATCCCGGATCGGCTTCGCTTTCATCGTTGGCGCTGATTGCCGGAATGTTGGCTGCTGCCCCGAAGGGGGGCCGACTAGATGGTTTTAATGACTGGCCTCCGCGCCCAGTAAGATCGGCTGATCCGGTCTTGCAACGCGCGATGGAAATTATTTGGAATCACAGTCATCGCGACGTTTCGGTAAAAGTAATTGCCCGGCAGCTCGGCGTAAGCACCCGAACGCTTGAACGGAATTTTCGCAAAGCCGTCGGAAGCACCGTGCTGGCAGAACTCACAGCCTGCCGCATTGCCCGCGCTCAACTTATGCTCCGCAATACCCACCTGCCTATCAAGCGCATTGCTTATGCCGCCGGGTTTTCGTCCCCAACGCATCTGGCAGTCGTGTTTCAGCGCGCGCTTGGGCAAACGCCCGGACAACTCCGCCGAGGAAAGGCTCCTCCGTGATCCGTAGGCGATATTGATAAGGAATGCCAAAAACAGGCGAAAAATTCCGCGCGCTGGTAAAATAAAACCTATGAGCGTCTCTGCGCACAAAATACGTAAAGTTGCAGTGTTTTCCGGTCGCGTGCAGGGCGTAGGCTTCCGGCAGACAACCGTTGAGCTGGCTGGAGCGTATAAGATAAGCGGAACGGTGCGTAATTTGCCCGATGGATCAGTGGAACTGATTCTGGAAGCAGCGCCCGGGCAGATTGAAAAAGTTCTGCACGACATTGAAAAACGGTTCGCCGGGTTTATCACGTCGATAACCCTGCAAACGCAGCCGACGCAGGGGTTGCTCCCAGGCGTGCGAATATTATGGTAATATCCGGGATAATATCCGGACTTCACTGGCAGATTAAAGAGGATTGTGTGACAAAGCTTACCAAAGCATACCTTATCGTAATGGCCATTTTAATTGCGTTGACGGTCGTGGTTGCGGTCTGGCATTCCCATGAAGTTACTGCGGCTGAAACCGCCGTTAACTACGCAGGTCACGCCGGGAAAGGCAATGGCGGGGTGGCATCCAATTATGCAAATTTTACCGCTACCACTGCCAATAATCTGCGATTTTTTCTGCTGCTGTGCGGATCCGTTACCGCTGCGGCAGGAATCTGGGGGCTGGTAGAATATATCATTCTTCCGCTTATGAACCTAAGCCGCATCGGTGCCATTACGCAAGTAACCTATCATGAGGCGCTGTACCAACCCTTCACCTTAATTGTCTTTGCGATGTGTATCGCGGCCATTGTGATTACCGCCTTTGTGCCGTTTAATACCTTTGGTGAAGACACCAAGATGTACCGCGATGTGGCCATGTCGTTTGTGCTGATGTTTATTTTAATCATTATGGTATTTGCCACGGCCAAAGTTATTGATGAAGAAATTGAAAACCGCACCATGCTGACCCTGATGAGCAAGCCGGTAGCGCGCTGGCAGGTCATTATCGGAAAGTATCTGGGCATTGCCTGTCTGATGTTTGTTACGATGGCTATCTGCACTATCGCGGTGGGGGCCTGTGCGTGGATACGGTATTTTTCGGATCAGCGGATTGACTTGTCTGTGGCAACTTACGCCGGTCAGCAAGCTTTGTATTGGGCCAATGATATGGCTATTATCGCGTTAATTCCGGCATTTGTATTGCAATTTATGGAATTGGCAACGCTGGCCGCGATCAGCACCGCCATCGCTACCCGTTACAGCCTGGCTTTGAACATGACCGTAATTGTCGTTTTGTATATTGGAGCCAACCTTACCCGGTTTGCACCGCTGCTGCACCTGGGGGAGCCGTGGCAGGCCTTGGTGGACGGCGGCAGCTATTTTCTGCCCTATCTGACGAATTTTGACATTAATCAGGCCCTGATCTACCGGCCTATTTCCATGCCCGGACATTATCAAGGGCCGGATGCACCGACCATCGGCCAAGTAGTCGGTTATGTCAGCATGGCCGCAGCATACGGGCTTATGTACATCGGGGCGGCGCTAAGTATTGCGGTAGCACTGTTCCGTAACCGGGAACTCACCTGATGGTGCAGTAGTGCAAGGTAAACCGGACAGGCGTAAGACCTTAGAAGTGGAGGCCTGATTCATCCCCAGATTCTTATTACAGTGTGGCAATTCAGGCATGTACGGGCGTGGAACCTGCAAGTTGGATGTTCCGCCCAATAAAGCGGTTATCCAAAGGCGATGCTGTGTTCGGTCTTGTTGCGGGTTGAGTCGTTAAATTTGGTCAGGGTAACAGAATTTCCCGAGGGGCTGAAAACGACGTTATTCATAAAGGCCCGCATCAGGAGAATACCCCGACCATGCGTGCATTCAATGTGCTGGTCCGCGGTCGGATCGGGCAGGCTGGCCGGGTTAAATCCCGGGCCTTCATCTTCCACTACCACATCCGCCCGGCGGGGCGTAACACGATATTTAATGCGGACGTGCTTTTCACAATCGCCATGGTTGCCGTGCTTCACCGCATTGGCAAAAGCTTCATCGATGGCAAGTTTAAGGGCAAATAGATCGCGGTCCGTAAATGAAAATCGTTGGCACTGGGATAATATGGTTTCTTCAACTTCTTCCACTCGCTTGGGGTCGCTGGGAATTTCCAGCCGGCACCACAATCCGTGGGTAGCGGAAGATGGTCCAACAGATCCACGGGTGGCAGTTGTTTTTTCCAGTCGCATTCGTCTCATAATGACGCCCGTTCTGAATTATGCTTGCAAGTGTTTACCAATCCATGCGTTTCACGGGCATCCATACCCTCTTGCGTGATACACTGAACTAACCTTAGCGCACCGGCTACACACCGGAAAAAGCCTGCCTCAACCCGACGTTATGTGACGCTCTGCTTGCCTTGGGCCTCAAAGCTTTCTTTCGCCTCCTTTATTGTCGGATAAATGCGAAAGAGTTTATTAAGTTTTGTGATAACAAAAACTTCAAATATCTGCGGATGAATGTTGCAAAGCCGCAATTGTCCGTCATGATTACGAACTTTGTTGCTCACCGTAATAAGCGTTCCCAAAGCCGCGGATGAAAGATGATCAACTCCGGCGAATGAAATGATGAGCTTTGGGCGATGCTCATTTTCAACCAATGCCACAAGCTGATCCCCGATTTCGGCAATATTTGCCTCATCGAGTATTTTCCGGTGGGTAAATTCCACCAGAACGATTTCACCGTCACGGGTGATTTTCAGTCTTGCCGCATCTTGAAGCATGCCTGCCTCCATAACTGCGCGGAAAAGGACCGTTCCTGCCGGGCAGTTTGCCTCTGTAACATGTTTTATCATACGCGCCCAGGGGGCTGTGTCAATAATTTAATGCGCACTTTGTGGAAGGCCAAACTCGCTGGGCTACCAATAACGTATATAATAACGTTGCGGCGGTTCAGCCAATGCATGGATGAGGTTGGTGATTTGGCAAATAATGTAATTGGCATTTTCGAGTGGGGGGCGGCGCTGGTGGTCGCGGTTATCATCGGGTGGATGGTGATCCGGGCTATTCGCAAACGTGTTGCCAACCCACCGGTAGAAATGACTGGTTTTGGCTTCTCACTAAAGCAAATTGAAGCAATGTATCAAAGTGGCGAACTGACCGAGGAGGAATATAAGGCCTTGAAGCGGCGCAAGGCCGAGCAGGCCGCACGCGTAGCAGAAAAATTCCTCGCAGGACCGAATCGCAAAGGCCCCAATTTTCGAAAAAAATAAGACTCCTCTGTTCCGCCTGCAAATTAGGATTGGCAGCACCGCCCCCGAATATTTGTATACTGTTGCGCAAGCACCGGCGGGAAAGCTCGTGGCAGCCGGGATAGCTCGCATAATTATTGACAGCGCGTTCGGGGAAGTGCTTTCATGGCGGATCATCAACTATCCAAAGATAAGCAGCATACGGCGTGGATATCACTGATGGCCAGTCTGTTGATGACGATATTAAAGCTGCTCATGGCGCTATTAACGGGCAGTCTGGCTATTCTTTCGGATGCTTTGCACAACGCGGTAGATGTGCTGGCTACCATTATCACACTTATCGCAGTGCATATCAGCGACCGCCCCGCAGATCAAACGCATAATTATGGTCATGGCAAAGTGGAAAATCTCTCAGCTTTTGCGGAGAGTATTATTTTGGCGTTGACAGCCTTGTGGATTCTGTGGCGTGCAATTATGGATTTCGGGCATCCGCACACCCTGCCGACCGTTCCCACCGTTGTTGCTATAGGCGTGTTGTGCGTGGCCATCGGGGTAGATATCTGGCGTACGCTCCAACTTGTCAGAATTGCCAAAAAGTTTGGTAGCGAAGCACTGCGCGCCAGCAGCGTGCATTTCCGTATGGATCTCATCAGCGCCGCCGTCGTACTTATTGCCTTGATGGTGTCTCTGTTAAGCCATGGCCGGCTGGCATGGATGGATAATGTTGGTGCCGTGATCGTAGCGGTTCTGATGATTGGAGCTGCAATACGACTGGCTCTGCATTCGGTGGATGTGCTGGTAGATCGAGCGCCCGAAGGCGTTGATACGCAACTGCAGGAAATTATCCGCCGCGTGCCCGGAGTCATGGATGTGCCGCGCATTCGCGTGCGGCAGGGCGGCAATCGACGCTTCGTGGATACCACCATCCGCGTGAATCCCGCAGCTACCCTGGAAGAAGGCCATAGAATTGCGACTTCAGTGGAACTGGCGGCTTCCAATGAACATCCCAGTATAGATATTACGGTGCATGTAGAACCCGGTGATGCCGAGCAAAACTTGGCGGCCATTGTGCGAGGTTTGGCTGAGGCCATGGAATTATCGGTTCATGCGGTACACGCCCATACCATCAATGAACGTGTTTATCTGAGCTTTCACGCGGAATTCGGGGCAGATATTACCGTAGCTAATGCCCATGGCAAGGTGACCGAACTGGAGAAGCGCATTCGTATGCGTCTGCCCCAGGTTGCGGAAATCGCCAGTCACATTGAACCCATATCGGCTGGTGCGGAATAATAAAAAACGAACAGGAATCAGTGATGGAACCATCTTTGAATATGGCGTTGAAGGAATGGTCAATTGTTTGCGACGCCGTGCTGGCGGGCCAGCAGGCGATATTGTTGCGCAAGGGAGGGATATATGAAGCGGCCGGGGAATTTGAACTCGAGCATTCCCAATTTATCCTGTTTCCCACCGTGCTGCATCAGAAGCCGGTAGCGGTAAAAGCGGCTTGGCGAGAGCAGATAAAAACGGTGGATCGCGAACCTGAGGAAATTACCATCCGCGGATGGGCGGAAGTTTTTTTTATCGCCCGTGTACCGGACCGTGCGGCATTTGATTTGATGGACGATTTGCATTTATGGGATAAACCGCTGATTGATATGCGATTTAATTATCGTCCGGATTATCCATTGTACATCATTGTCTTGCGGGCCCGGAAACTGCCGCAACCGCTTAAACTGTGGCTGGATCCACAATATGCCGGATGCAAAAGCTGGGTCCCGTTACGCGAACCCATTGCCGTCCATGGCAGCCAGCCGGTAAAGGCTGATGTTGATCTGATGGAAATAAAGCGGCGCATTGTTACAACATTTCATCGCACGAATACATGATATGCTTCCGCATTGAGCTAATGAGGCATGTCGCGGATAAACGCACAATGCGCCAGAAAAAAAACGTTAGCCTGACGCGGCAGCGTCATGGTTGGACGCGAAACGCCATTGCCGAAGTTATCTGCATTCCAACGCGGCTCGCCGTGCCACTCGCACCGGGGAAAAAATGGCGTATCAACAGATTACGTTTCGATTCCAACTCAACGCTTCCGCATTGAGCTAAGGGCACACGGCACGATTTAGGATGCCCATCGGTGCCATGGACCAATTGCGGCAGTCTACGCCGGTACCATCACTGATCCGGACGGTTGTAGTTTTTCCCGGCTTGTCAGGCACTGCGCGGGCTTCTCCCAGTTCAAATTGTCAATGAGGCACTCTATATAATCCGCGCGATGGTGGCCGAAGTCATAAAAATAGGCGTGATCGCATAAATCCAGTGTTAAAATGGGCAGCGCATCCCAGAATGGGAACAGGCCATTGTGCTGCCCGGACAAGTTCCAGAGCCGCCCGGTGACGTGATCCATGACGGTCCAAGTCCAGCCGCGGGTTCCCAGCGCGGTGCGGCGGAGATCTTCAATATAATTTTCCATGGAGCCAAAGTTGAGGCTGATGCGCTGTTTTAACAGGGACGGGATGGCGGTTTTATGATCACCCAAAATATCGAAATACATTTCGTGATTACGCACCGCCGCCAGGGCAAAGCACAAATCCCCCTTGATATTGACAATATCCACCGCATTGGCCAGATGAGGCGTATTTTGAATGGCGACAAGACGATCGGAAAGTGAGTTGGCTTTTTGCACATAACCGCAATAGAGTTGATGATGCTCATCAATGGTGGTGCGACTTAAGCCCGCCACTGAGGCGAGATTGGCAAATTGACGCGGTTCCAAAACACTTTCCATGACGTTTCCTCCGATGCAAAATACCGAGCACACCCATCCTTGCACGGCCTAATTTTGTAACCGTTCCATCGGTTTGCCCAGTTTCCCTACTTTTGGAGTGTAAACCTCTTAGCCATGAGTTACAAGGAGCGATAATATTTTCGATAATATTTTCACGAAAAAGCTGGAATCCAGAACCTGGAACCTGGAATTTAGCATCTGGTATCGAGCATCTCGCATCTTGCAGAAGCGAAGCGCTTCCAAAGCCTTCTAACTCCTCGTCGAACTCTCCCCTGTAACCAGTAACCTGTCCCCTGTAACCCGTAACCTACGGCCTAACTCCTCGTCATTCCAGTCACCCCCAGCACATCGCTCATGCTATAGCGGCCCGCTGGCTTCCCCGCCATATAAGCGGCGGCTCGCAAGGCTCCGCGCGCAAAGGTGTCGCGGGTGCTGGCGGTGTGTTTTACTTCTACGCGTTCACCGGCTGTGGCAAAATAAACCGTGTGTTCTCCAACAACATCCCCCATGCGCACCGCGTGCATGCCAATATCACCGGCTTTCCGCAATGTATCTCCGCCGTGGCGGCCATGGACCAGGGCTTGATCAATATCGCGGCCTGTGGCTTGGCAGATGGCTTGGGCCAGCGAAAGGGCGGTGCCAGAGGGGGAATCTTTTTTCTGGTTGTGATGCGCTTCGACAATTTCAATGTCATACGCAGCACCAAGCTGCTGTGCGGTTTGTGCAACAATAGCCAGTAACACATTTATTCCCAGGCTGGTGTTGGTAGCCTGCAAAATGGGAATGGTTTTAGCGGCTTCGTCAATCATGGCGTGGTCAGCGGCGGTCAAGCCGGTGGTACCAATAACCATGGCAGTTTTGTACTTCACACATGCTGCGATCATCGCGCGGGTAGCCGCCGGCGCGGAAAAATCAATGAGCACATCCACCCCCGGCGGCAAATCGGCTACCACTCCCGGCGCGTTTCCGGCAGCTTTTGCAGTAACGCGATCAATATGGGCGACGGCCGTGAAAATCTCCGGCGATTCCAGGGCCAAGGCTGAAATTCGGGTTCCCATGCGGCCGGATGAGCCACAAATTGCTATTTTGACAGGTTGCTGGGACATATTGATTTCCATACTAAAGTCTTACCGTAACATCTTATTTCTTGCCCGAAAGTTTAGCAGGCTCACTGCCGCTTGAAAACTGTGACAAATCCGCCGTCGCATCTTTCTTCCGGGATTCCTGCCGCGGGCAGTTGGAATTCCCGTCGCATATTACGCCATTGTTCGCTGGACCGGCCACGCAGAAAATCATTAACAGCGAGAGTGTTTTCATCCGGATCAATGCTGCATGTACTGTATACCAAAAGCCCCGCAGGCTTGAGATGTTCTGCCGCATCGTCCATGAGCCTGGTTTGCAATTCCCGCACGGCGGCCAGATCAAACAACGGCCATCGCCAACGCACTTGCAGCCGCCGGGCGATCACACCGGTATTCGAGCAGGGGGCATCCACGAGCACGGCATCAAATAAGGGCGGCTTGTGTGTGCGGAACGTCAGCATATCAATCGTGCGGATATTTGTTACGCTGGCTTCCCTGGCGCGGCGTTCTATGGCGGCCAATTTTTCATCTGCAATATCTGTTGCGATAATCAATGCATGCGGCATCGCCCGCGCCAGTTGGATGGTCTTGGTTCCCAGTCCCGCGCATAAATCCAAAATCCTCACTGGCTCCGAAGGACTTTTGCTTTCAGTATGCAATAACGCTGCCAAAGCCCTTCCGGCCCGTACTGCGGTGGGGTCCTGCGGTGAGAGTGTGCCATCAGCAATCAGCGATTCGATGACGGTATTCCATCCGGCGGCGGCTACGAAAAAATCCGGGGCCTTGTGCGGTGACAGCCCGGCTTCAGGCGGCGGAAGATATCCCTTTTGGTCACACCGCAGCGTTACCGTCGGCGGTATGTTATCTGATATTAAAACATTGCGAATGTGTTTCTCACCGATCCATTGCACCATCGCTGACACCAGTTCGCGCGGGTGGCTGGTGGTCACCGCCAGATGATCAATAAATTGCCGTTGGGGATCAGGAAAAATGGCCCGGTTGAATTTCACCTGCCGCCGGCTATCCAGCGGAAACGCGTGAATATCCGCTACTTGCAGTGGTTCCACCACGCCGCCTAGCCGCTGGATATTGCGCAATACCGCGTTGACAAACCCGGCCGCTCGCACGGCTCCAAGCTGCCGCACGACCTCCACGCTGGTATCAATGGCTGCATGATCAGCAATGCCCTGCGCGATCACAAGTTGATAAGCGCCCATTCGCAGAACCGCCAGGACATCAGGCTCAATATTGTCCAGGGGTGTTTTGGAAACAGCGTGAATCATGGCGTCCAGCGTCAGGCGGCGGCGGATGACGCCGCAGATCAGGTCAAAGGCCAACGCCCGATCCCGCGTCGCCAACGCCTGCCATTCCGGTGAATCCCGTGATTCAATCCGCGGAGGATCAGTTATTTGCGTCCAGGTGGAAAGAATTTGTGCGGCCAATAATCTGGGGTCATTGTTCATGCTTCTGATGATAGCAGAACCGCGGATTTTGCCGAGTAGGGCCATCGCTAATTTTGTAAATTTTCCGCGGCATGCGTGTTACGGTGAACCGCTGCCATAAGTGTTATATAATAATGCCTATGATTTATCTGGATAACAATGCGACGACCCAAATAGCCCCGGAAGTTCTCCGCGCGATGATGCCGTATCTTGAAAAAGCATACGGTAATCCTTCCAGCGTGCATCAAGCCGGGCAGGAAGCGCGCCATGCGGTTGAAGAAGCCCGTTATCAGGTGGCAGAATTTATTGGATGTCGGCCTGCGGAAATCACATTTACCAGCGGCGGCACCGAGTCGGATAATGCCGCAATTATGGGCGTGCTGCCCGGGCGTGCCGGCAAAAAAACAATTATTGCATCCAGCGTGGAACATAGCGCAGTGCGTGAGCCATTGTCCTATCTGGCGAAACAAGGCTATCGTATTCTTGAAATCGGCGTGAATACATCAGGCAGATTGGACATGCCCGCATTGAGCGCCGCACTGGCGGACCCGGACGTGGCGCTTTTAAGCCTGATCTGGGCAAATAACGAAACCGGCGTTATTTTTGATATTGGCACGGTCGCGGCTCTGGCGCGGGAGCATCGCGTGATATTTCACGTCGATGCGGTACAGGCAGCCGGGAAAATTCCTTTGCAATTCTCCAGCCGGGGCATGGATTTGCTTTCAATCAGCGCTCATAAATTCCACGGCCCCAAGGGAGTGGGGGTTCTAGTGGTGCGGCGGGGCGTGGCATTTTATCCGTTTATTCGCGGCGGCCCGCAGGAACGGGATCGGCGGGGTGGCACGGAAAATGTTGCAGGCATTGTTGGCTTGGGTGCCGCGGCGGCAAGGGCCGCAGGCCGCCTGACGGATGCGGAAAATGTTCAACGCATTGCGAGCCTGCGCGATAAGCTGGAAAAGGGAATTCTCCGAAGCGTACCCGAAAGTTTTGTCAATGGTGATCCGATGAACCGCACGTGCAACACCACCAACATCGGCTTTTCATCCCTAGAGGCGGAGGCTATTTTGATACTTCTTAACCAGCATGAAATCTGCGCCAGCGCCGGAGCGGCCTGTTCCAGCGGCTCACTGGAACCGTCGCACGTTCTCAAGGCGATGGGAATCGCGGAAAAAATCGCCCATGGCTCCGTGCGATTTTCGCTCTCGGGATTTACCACGGAAGCGGAAATCGATCAGACCCTGCACGTGATCCCGCAAGTGATTGCCCGTCTCCGGCAGGTGCTGCCGGTAGCGTAGTGGACAGGAGTTAGGAGTTAGGAGTTAGAATGCTTTGGAAGCGCTTCGCTTTCACAAAATGCGGGAATTCGCGTTAGATTACGCTGTCACAACACGGTGATTATTGGGATGGAACATTTACGATGACTGGGCAATCAGAAAATCAGATGACAGGCGATGCTGCGGCGATGGCCGCTGCCGAATCTGAGCTGTACGCCGTGCGGATTACCCCGGCGGGGGCGGGGGCCATTGCGGTGATCGCGGTTGTCGGGTTGGCGGCAAGGTCGTGCGTTATGCAGTTATGCAGGCGCGCGGAAAACCTGCCGGTTAAAGGCATGACCCGGGCCACGCTACGGTTTCAAGGCCGGGAAATTGATGATGCTTTAGTGGTCTGCCGTGAGGAATATCACTTTGAAATTCATGCCCATGGTGGCATGGCGGTGGTGGAACAAATTTTGGCCGCCCTGCAAACGGCGGGGGCAACGGTGCGGGACGGGTTTGAAAACCTGCCGGCCTACCAGGCTTTGCAGAGAGATCAAACGGTATCCCCGGCTCCGGCCATTCTAAATGAAGTGCTGGCGGTCCTGCCGGGCTTGGATAATTCCTTCGCAGTGCGGCTGCTGGCCAGCCAGCATATACAGGGCTTGGGCGCATGGGCCGTGCAGAGCATCCTACAATTCAAGAATTCCTCCCATGCTGAGGCCCTGTGGCGTGTGCAGACGCAGGCCCAGTGGATTTTGGAGAAATCCACTTTTCTTCGACACTTTATAACACCGCCGCGGATCGCCCTGATCGGCCGCCCCAATGCCGGAAAATCGACTCTGCTGAACACCCTAGCGGGGCGGCCGGCAAGTATCACCAGCGACCTTGCCGGCACTACCCGCGATTGGGTGGACGTAATGATTCGTCTGACCGCCGGAGATGTATCGCTCAACGCCATTGTTGTGGACACCGCCGGTATGCGCACCACGGATGATCCACTGGAGCGCGAATCCATTTTGCGTTCGCACCAGCAGACGTTACATGCTGATATTACGGTATGGGTCATCGATGGCACACAACGTGAAGAGCCTGTCCCCACAGGTCTGGATTTAAATGGTCATTCACGTGTGATTTACGCGGTCAACAAAACCGATCTGCCCGTGAATGATAAACGTTTGATCACGCCTGACCGCGATGCAGTCTGCATCAGCGCCCTAAACGGCAGCGGTGTTGAGGAACTGCATGCGGCAATTCTCAAGGCACTGGGCGTATGGAACTGCCCAATACATTCCCCGCTAGTTTGGACGCAGCGACAACGCAAACTGCTGGAAATAATCTCCGGCGCTCCAAGTGGCCCATTGGTTCTGACGCGTTTGAGTGAGCTGTGCAGAGAGTCACAATGATCAAGGACCACTGATTACTGATCAAACATAGATTGTTAGTACTATAACACCAAGATTTTACGGTCGTGACCCCATCCAACCACGCCACTCCTTTGCCGCACGACCCGACTGCGCACCTTGCTTCCTTACCGTGACCGAGCACCAGGGAACTGTGCAGGGCCACTACAAGCAGGGCCTCGAAGAATGGTCATAGCGATGTACATTTTGACCTCAAAAACATGGAGCTTCGGTGTATGATCCTTGGAGTACTTTGTACGCGGTGGTAAGCTATGGTTAAGTTTGATGGGCGGCATGCACGGAGATGAATCCTATGGCCAAAGCAAGTGTTGATCCAGCGGAGTTGCGGCGGTTCGCTCAGGGGCTGATGCAGTTTAATAATGATTTGGAGGGGCTGATGTCGGGATTAAATTCCCGCCTGCGGTCTCTGGAATCAAGCTGGCGCGATCAGGAGCAGCAGAAATTTGCTGAAACCTTTGATCAGGCGGCTCAGTTTCTGGGGCGATTCATGGAATCCTCCACCGAACACGCCAAGGTACTGATGAAAAAAGCCCAGCATATAGAAAAATATCTTAACGAGCGATAGGACAGAATATGGCCCAGAGCGCTCGCGTTGAATCTGTGGATTTGCTGACCGGCTTCCAGGCGGTGCTGTGGAAGTTTCAGGCGGCCGCCAATGCCGCCATGGAAGATGCGGATTCTGAATTGCGTCGCACCATGCTCTGGCTGGAAATTGAACAGGAAAGCTTCTGGAAAGATCAGGCACGCAAACGCCAAACCGCCGTCGAACGGGCCAAAGAGGCGGTTCGTATGAAGAAGCTTTTTAAGGATCATTCCGGAAAGCCGCTGTCCGCGATTGAGGAACAAAAGGAATTACAACGCGCCATGGCCCGATTGACCGAGGCTGAACAGAAATTGGCCAATGTACGGCGTTGGACACGCGCCTTACAAAAAGAAGTGGAACTCTATAAAGGTTCGGTACAGCGCCTGGCGACAAGTGTAGAATCTCTGGTGCCGGCGGGCGTGGCGCATCTGGAAAGGCTTGTGGCGGAATTACAGGCTTACGCCGCCATTGCAAGCCCCGGCGGTGTGGGTTCGGAAAACGCGGCACCGTTTACATCTGCCCCGGCGGCGGATAGCGCGGTCATGTCGCGTGGCGGGCCGGGGCCGGAAGAGCAAATCCCGCACCGCCCGGAAAGCGAACCCTTACTTCCCAGCCCCGAAGAACGCCGCAACGCGGTGCCGCAAAACCAGTGGCCTTTCGCTGCTCCGACGTTAACCGATTCGCAGCTTAGCGCCATTGAACTCTTCGGCGGTGATGAGCCAACATTAAGCTCTCAAGCGAAGATAACTTTCGCCGAATCAAGCGATAACCAGCCCTGCCCGTTGACGCTATTTCGCACAGAGCCGCTGTCGCTGGAAGATACGGGATGGTGCCTTACGCCTTTAAGTAAGCCTCATGGCGCATGGCGGTCGATTACGGTGGCTGATATTGCACAAGTAAATCCGGAGTGGCTGAAAATTCTCAAACTATCCGTGGGCTTTTCTGTTATATTGAATCCACAGGGAGTTGCAGAGATCAAAGACCCCCAGGGGCGGGATGTCGGGGCGCAGCGAAAGTGAACGTACCAGCCGGTCGCTGCGAGGTTCAAAAATGGTGCAAGAAAAAGGCGGGCTTGTCTATGGGTGTTTATGAAGGTCGCGGGCAACTGGGCAAGGCACTGAATCACCTGCAGCTAAGCTGGGAGGAAGTGAAGTTCGGCTGGAATGATGCGGCCAGCGCCCGCTTTGAGAAAACATTTCTTGAACCATTGGGGACCGACCTGCACGCGGCCGCCAACGCCATGGAGCATATCGCCATGGTGCTTACCCAGGTGCGGCGCGATTGTCAGTAAATTATCGGTGAGGCATTCATAACTATGACCCAGTTACACCAACAGACTGATCCACGCGTTTCGCCGTTGACCGAAAAGCATGGTGGCACGTGTCCCCGGCGTGATGCGCAAAAATCTGTGTTGCGCGACCTGCTAAGTCTGGCCGCACAATGCACAACCGATGAGGCCCAGATTGAGCGGCAATTTCGGGTCGCTAACGAACAGGCGAAGAAAGGTCTCGACAACGCGCTGACGCAAATAGAGAGCCGATATTCTCTTGAAGTTGAAAAACTCACGGCACAACGGGAACGCACCGCCGAAAAAATCGCCGCCGATTATCAGGATCGTCTGACACAGTGTACGGAAGAATATAATCAGGCCCAGGTGGCCATCAAATGGGAAAACGCGGACGCGCAGAAAAAAGTCCGCAATCAAATAGAAGAAGCCAAATGGCTGGCTGAAGGAGAAGTGGAAACGGCACGCAATCAGATTCGTGCCGAAGATGAAGAACTAAGCAAAGTGTTCCAGGCGCACGAACAGGCACTGGTAGAAGTGGCGCAGGCCGCAGCGACGTTGATGGGGCGATGTTTTCGTCGGCCGCCAGTGGCAGCGGTAACCCCAAGCCCTGCCGCGATGGAAGGCCAGGACTTGCGGGCTGCCATGGCCGCCCATTTGGAATCCGCCCAGAAAGATTTGGCCGCCCTTCGGCGATTGTTATTGCCGCGGCTGGTTTACGGCGTTGCTCCGTGGATATTCCTCGTAGTGCTATGCGGGGCGGCGGGTGGGCTGGCTTACGGCCTGTCCGGGTCTGCCCCGGTGCAAGTTAATGTCATCGCCATCGCGGTGGGTGCAACGTTTGCTGGTGCTATTATTCTTGGGCTGGTTCTCCGTTCCTGGGCGAAGGCCAGTTTATTGGCAATCAATCAACCCCTGAATGTCGCCATTGCGTCAGCGCGGCAAGCGGCAAAGGAACATGGGGAAATAGTGGCCCAGCGGCACGAGGCCCACTTTGCCGATACCCGCGCTAAAGCATCGCGGGAATTGCAGGAATTAAAGCAGAAGGCCGCCGCAGCGGCACAGACCATTGAAGCCAAGCGCACCGCACGGCGGCAGGAATCTCAGCAGCAATATGACACCAGCAAAGCTGAAAGTGACGCCCAACGCGCCGCCGCAGTTCTTGCCGAACAAGAGCAGAGCGAATCTGCGAACCAGGCCATGCTGAAGCAGCATGATGCCGATATTCTAGCGGCACAACGACAATACGATGAACGTCTGGCGGATAACCGGGGGCCATATGATCAGGCCATGCTGGCGCTGAAAAACCGGTTGAAAAACGGCTTGACCCATACCCCCGAGCCATCTTCTGGCGAACATACCAATGGGAATATGTCCATAAAAGAAAACGTTGACCGGCACGGCACGCCGTCCTGGGAAAACTGGACGCCATCAAATACATTTCCAAAGGTCATCCGCTTCGGCGAGTTTGCAGTAGATCTCAAGCAGGCGGTCGCCGCCGGAGCAAAAGGTGATGCAGTAAAGTTGGAATTCCCCGCAGTTTTTGCGGTGCCGGCAGCGCTGGAATTTCCCTTTGGTGCCTCGATGCTGGTGCGCTATGATCGGACCGGGCGGCCGGCGGCCCTGCGGATGCTGCAATCCGTGATGATCAGTATTCTCACGCAATTGCCGCCCGGCCGGGCCAGATTTACCATCATTGATCCCGTAGGCTTGGGGCAGAATTTTGCGGGGTTCATGCGGCTTGCCGATCATGATGAGGCGCTGGTGGGGGGGCGAATCTGGACGCGGCCGGAACAAATTGAACAGCGGCTTTCAGACCTCACGGAACACATGGAAACGGTCATTCAAAAATACCTGCGCAATGAATTTTCCACCATTGATGATTACAACGCTCAGGCCGGCGAATTGGCCGAGCCATACCGCTTTGTCGTTATTGCTGATTTTCCCACCGGGTTTGAGCGCGATACTCTGCGGCGGCTGGCCAGTATTGCCGCGACGGGCGCGCGTTGCGGCGTATATCTGCTGGCAGCGGGTGACATGCAGATGCCTGCCGGCTCGGCAACGCAGTTGGAGGATATAGCCGCGCACTGTGTCAATATTGTGCAAAAAGAGGAAGCGTTCAGTTGGAAGGATGAGGTGTTCGGCCAATTCCCGCTGGCACTCGATCGGCCGCCCACCGAGGAAGTCTTTACACCGCTTTTGGATAAAATCGGTCAGGCCGCCAAAGCTAACCAGAATGTAGAGGTCTCCTTTGATACTATCGCGCCGGGCGATGAAGAATTCTGGTCGCTGGACAGTTCTGACTCTCTGGCTGTCCCAATCGGCCGTATGGGTGCCACGCGGCTGCAGATGTTGCACCTTGGCCGGGCGATGGCTCAGCATGCACTGCTGGCTGGAAAAACCGGTTCCGGTAAATCCACCCTGCTGCATGCGATTGTGACGAATCTGGCGATGTGGTATTCACCGGATCAAATTGAGCTGTATCTGATCGACTTTAAAAAGGGCGTGGAATTTAAAACCTATGCGACGCATCATCTGCCCCATGCGCGGGCGATCGCGGTAGAAAGTGATCGGGAGTTTGGCTTAAGCGTATTGGAACGTCTGGATGTAGAATTAGCGCGACGTGGTGAATTATTCCGCAAGGCGGGCGTGCAGGACTTGCCTTCATATCGTCGCAGCGCTGGCGCACAAACCATGCCGCGAACACTGCTGGTGATTGACGAATTTCAGGAATTTTTTTCCGAAGATGACAAATTAGCCCAACAAGCCGGATTGTTAATGGATCGTCTGGTGCGCCAAGGCCGGGCCTTTGGCATTCACCTGCTGCTGGGGTCACAGACTATTGGCGGTACTTCCGGATTGGCCCGCAGTACCATTGGCCAAATGGCGGTGCGCATTGCTTTGCAGGTCAGTGAGGCGGATTCGCAGATAATCCTTGGAGATAATAACTCGGCGGCACGTTTGCTTTCCCGCCCAGGTGCAGCAATTTACAATGATGCCGGCGGTTTGGTAGAGGCGAACAGCCCGTTCCAAGTGGCGTGGCTGCCCGATGAAAAGCGGGAAATTTATCTGGAAAAAATTAGCAGTAGCGATAAGGCCGCATCATTCCACCAGGAGCCGCCCGTCATATTTGAGGGCAATGCTCCCGCGGATGCCCAGATGAATAAACAACTGACCGCGCTTCTGGCGGCTGGCCGGCCCACCACTATTCCCTCGTCGGCCCATGCCTGGATTGGCGAGCCGGTGGCCATTAAAGAACCTACGGTTCTGACCCTGCGGCGGCAAAGCGGATCCAATGTACTGCTGGTTGGCCAGCAGGAGGAACAAGCGCTCTCACTGATCGTCTGGTCGTTAATTTCTCTGGCTGCGCAGTATCCTGCCGGTGGGGCAAAATTTTATATCATGGACGGATTGGCGGCGGATTCGCGCTTGGCCGGTACATTTGAACGCGTCGCGCCCGCATTAGGCCCGGACGTGCAAATCGTGGAATGGCGTAGCATCGGAGATACGATTCACGCAGTCAATGAGGAAGTTCACCGTCGGCTGGCCGAAGAGTCGCCCAATGCTCCGGAGATATTTATTTGTATTTACGCTCTGCAACGTTACCGCATGTTGCGAAAAAGCGAGGACGACTTTAGTTTTTCGATGTCCTCTGGCGAGGAGGCCAAGGCCCCCAACCCGGGGAAGGAATTCGGCGAGATTCTGCGTGATGGCCCGGCCGTTGGTATTCACATACTGACATGGGTGGATACGTTGGCGTCGCTGGAACGCACATTTGAACGATCCGCCCAGAGAGAATTTGACAATCGGGTGCTCTTTCAGATGAGTGCCGCGGATTCCAGCAGTTTAATTGACTCCCCGGTCGCCAATAATCTTGGCTTCTACCGCGGTCTGTCATGCAGCGAGGAGCAGGGCGTGATGGAAAAATTCCGCCCCTATGCTCTTCCCGGACCGGCATGGATTCAAAGCCATCAACACGGGCAATAGTTTTTTTGATTAGTCGAATGACGTATACTCCTGACTCCATGCTGGTGATCAATGGAAGCTGCAAGAATGATTATCATAATCTGGCAGTGCTGCGTCTGGAATAATTATTGCAAGCCTGTAAAATGACGAGCGATGGGCGACACGTCCGCAACCGCAGGCGGATTGGTGCGTTCTAACCACTGCGGAACGAGGCTCCCGCTGTCATGGCTATGCAATGTTTCGGCGCATGCGTCGTTATTCTTCGTCATGTGGTGAATGTTTATAATGCTGCATAACAATGGTGGTTTTGTGAAACTTATTGACCTGAAGCGACCTGACATGATAAAAGCGGCGGTTGCCGTTCTACTGACATTGTTTGCAGGCATCTATCTGGTGGTGCACTTAGGAACGCTTTTTGGTCGGCCAACATCGGATGCCGTGGCGTTTTATCAGGTATTCAGACCGGCTGGCATCAACCCCTACCGTCCGGTCAGCGCGGCCAATCCGGCCAATCCCTCATCCAAATTTGCCACCGTCACGTATAAATTCGCAGACGCACGGGGTGCTGTAGATGTTGTCAGTTATCCCAGCGATTCGACGCGGGCGTTGGCCGTAAAGTTGCAGCGTGCCACGAGGCCGGGCGTGCCTGCATGGGTCCAACAGGTTAAGTCGATTTCTGACCCGGCGGGGCAGGCGCTAATGTTTGCACAGTTACGCGGCCCGTGGTTGATGCGACGTTGGCTCATGGACGCGCACCTTAGTAAAGATCAGATGAATGTTGTAACTCTGGATCAACAGGCCTTTCAGACGTCCATGGCGATGCTTAATCAATCGCAGCAGGAAGGGCTGCTTGACCCAGATCTGCTGAAGCGGATAAAAAATGCACTCCAGGCGTTTTTGAAGAGCAAAGGGCACGTATCCAAAGACGGACCGAGAAAGGATGCCGCCATAAAGGTCATGACTCTGGCTCGCCGCTACGCTGCTAAGGTTCAGGCTCGGCGGGCTAAGGCGATATCCAAGTATGTTGCCAAGGTCATGGATCAACTGTCGGACCAGGAAAAATCAGCTCTGGCGTCGCGCATAGCGCCCATTATGCGACGCTTCAATTAGGACTCGGACAGGCTCCTGGCGTCCGAAAAAAGCTGGCGGGTGGAAAATACCAAAGGTGGGAACGGTTAAAAAACACAAAAAACTTGCGCGTTTGCGGTTTCATTATCGGAAGCGGAAATTTTATGGACGTTCACTCATGTAACATCCCTTCCTGACCGATGATACAAGTGCCTGTTCAATAATGCGTGTTCCCGGAGGGGCCGCATGGACGCTTGAAAATTTTGTTGGCTTCGGCGTCGGTGTGTGTATTTTGTGTGAGCGGATTGATTATGTCAGTAGATGAATTAATGGAATCGCTGCGAAAAATGGTTGCTCCGCGCCGCACCTCGGTCGGCACCGGACCTTCCGGCAATGTGGTGGCGTTTGCGAAATCTCCGGCCGCCACCACGGCTCTGCCGGCTTTCGCGACCAGCGCTTCAGGGCCGGTGCGGGCCATTAAAATGATCGCCTTAGATATGGATGGCACGCTGCTTAGCCCCAAAGAATCGATTACTCCGCGGGTGCATCACGCGATCCATCTCGCCGCCAAGCGCGGTATTCATGTGGTGCTCGCCACCGCTCGCCCGCCCCGGAGTGTTCGGTTTTATCATAGGGCGTTGAAGTTGCAAACGCCGATCATCAGCCATAATGGAGCTTTGATCTGGGATGAAAATCAGAAATGTGTTCTGCGGCATATCAGTTTGCCGCATGCCTTGGTGCGCCGGGTCATTGAATATGCCCGACGGCGCTGCCCGGAAGTTATTCCCAGCGTGGAAATTATTGACAAACTGTATTCCGACCACTTTGGAATTGTTCCAGCCGATGCAATTCCCACCGGACGCAGTTTCAATCCAGATGTCATTGCGGCCATGGAAACATTCCTGCACGTGCCGGTAACGCGCATCATGTTTCATGCCAAAGCCTCCATTATCGAAGAGCTATGTCAGTTGCTGCCGCAGCGTTTTGAGGATCGTATCGGCCTGTTTCGCAGTGATTCGCGATTGCTGCAGATCGTAGCGCCGGATACTAACAAAGCCTTGGCCCTGGATTTTGTCTGCAAGTCCTATGGAATAGCACGGGATAATGTTCTGGCTGTGGGGGATAACGCCAATGACCTGCCTATGCTGCAATGGGCCGGGGTGAGTGCCGCCATGGCCAATGGCCCGGAGCACATACGCAAAGCAGCGCGGCATGTTGTTCCCTCCAACCGGGAAGATGGAGTAGCTGTGGCCATTGAGCGATTCGCGCTGGCGTGCAACCCGATGTGATATATACTCATGCCATGGATAGTCCGATACTTGAATCACCGCCCGTCGCCTCGAATACCTTGTGCCGCAAGACCGGTATTTTTTTTCGTCTGCTGGATTCCGGAATTTTTATTGGTGCTCTGGTCAGTGTCATAACGCTGCAATCATGGCGTTGGCTGGACCTGCGCTTTGACGGGGCATTTGTCGCATTTATCCTCCCTTGGATCTGGTTGGCCAGTCTGATAATTTTGCAACTACTGCGTTTTCGCCCGCCGCTGGATATGTCGCCCGACAGCACTTGGCGGCTCAATCGCATGTTGCTTTTGCCCTCGGCGTTGATTGCGGTAGTTTTACTGCTTAACACCGCGACTTTTTATCATTTGAAAATAACCCTGCACGGACTTATGCCTTGGTACATGCCCATGTCTTTGCCGGTACTGGCGGCGCTGCTGCTCTGGTTTATCGGGCGGCCGGATTATGCCATTAACGCCCGCGCGGCTGAGACCGGCGCACGCTCAACACCCTGGCACAGCATCCGGTACCGCAGTTATGATTTTATCGCTATGGCTGTCATGGCGCTGATTTGTTTATGGATATTTCACGGCATGTTCCTGGCTAATCCTCCGCCACCGGGCATGGATGCGGATGTGGCCGTGGTGCTTGGTGCTGGTACCGGACCGGGTGATACCTGCGGCTACACGCTTCGGCAGCGGGTATTGGAGGGTGTTGCGCTTTTCAAAGAGCACCGCGCCAAACGGCTGCTGCTCACCGGGCGCGCACCGCGCGGAAAGACCAATCCATATAAAAATGAGCCGTCGGCCATGCTCAAACTGACACTGGCCCAGGGCGTGCCGGGAAAAGCCATCATCGTGGATTATCACGGAAATAACACGCGCTACAGCGCTTATGATGCTGCGGCACTGGTGAAAGCAGGCCGTTGGCATAACGTGATTGCGGTAAGTTCGGATTATCACCTGCCGCGCACTAGCCTGGCTTTTCGACAATTGGGCATACACGTCTGGACGGTCGCGGCACGTCGCGGTATGTGGCAGCAAACCAATCCCTGGGCAATCGTGCGGGAGCTGGTTGGTTATCCTGTTTATTGGCTGGATCAGAATTACCACCGTCCGCAGCGTGTGCCATGATGCCAAAACAACTGCATATTCGCGTAATCAAATCCCACCAAGAACTTTATGTGCTTGATGGCAGCACGCTCATTAAAGGTTATCCCTGTATTACCGGCTCCAATACCGGCGATAAACAAATAGAAGGCGATCGCAAAACACCGGAGGGGTGTTTTCAAATTGTTTTTAAAAATCCGCATAGCAAATTTTATCTGTCGCTGGGATTGGATTATCCAAACAAAGAAGATGCGGATCGTGGTCTGGAGCAGGGATTGCTGTCGGCGGATATTTACAACCAACTGATTCATGATCTGCAACACAGTGATATGGCGAATGAAGATGTGCAAAACCGGGTGTGGAAAACCCCCTTGGGTGGCGAAATATTTATTCACGGCTGCGCCGAAGGCCGAACCGGCACCGCCGGCTGCGTCGCGCTAGCCAATCCGGACATGGCCGAACTCTATGCGTTATGTCCGCTGGGGACTGCCGTGGAAATTGTGGCGTGAATGGAGATGCGGCCCGATAGACCACAGCAAGCTAAACAAGGGAGCAGTAGAGCAAATAAGGCTGTGCCAGCTTATCCCAAAATGCCACATAACCCCGATGTTTGACTTACGGCAGCCAAACGTATATGCTTTAACATATATGGTAAAGGTAAAAAAACAATCGGTTGGCAGCGGATCAGCGGATCGGATGTTTCGGGCGTTTTCGGATAGTACGCGATTACGCATTCTGCATCTGCTTTTGAATGGCGAACTGTGCGTGTGTGACATCGTCCGGGTGCTGGAAATGTCGCAGCCCAAAATATCTCGGCACTTGGCCTACCTGCGGAAGTCCGGCTTGGTGCAGGCCCGTAAAGATGGCCTGTGGATGCACTATAAATTGGTCCTCGCGGATGATGATTTTCATCAGAGTTTAATGAATTGCCTGCGCCAGTGCTTCAAGGCGGTTCCGGAATTACAGCGCGACCAGAAACGCCTTGCCAAGGACGCCTGCGGCCCGAAATGTTGTGATTAGCGGGTCGGACGGAAAACCGAGTTTTTTTTGGCTGGTATATCGGCCTAAGCATATATAAAAGGTGGATACACAGATGAATCAGAAGTTGAAAATTTTATTTCTCTGTACCGGCAACTCGTGCCGCAGTCAGATGGCCGAGGGGTGGGCGAGGCATTTGAAAAGTGATGTGATTGACGCCTACTCGGCTGGGATTCAAACTCATGGCTTAAACCCCCATGCGGTGAAAGTAATGGCCGAGGCGGGCGTGGACATCAGCGGGCAAACATCCAAGAACGTCAATGATCTTGTAGACGTGCCATTTGACGCAGTGGTCACAGTCTGCGGCCACGCTAATGAAACCTGCCCGGCGTGGCTGGGAAAAAAGACACGCATTGTGCATGTCGGGTTTGATGACCCGCCTAAACTGGCCAAAACGGCGAAGAGTGAGGAAGAAGCGTTGGGCCACTATCGGCGTGTGCGCGATGAAATCAGAGCCTTTATTGAAACGCTTCCGCAATCGCTGAATGCGGAGGTCAGGCCATGAACGAGTCATTATCGCGCAAACTTAATTATCTGGATCGATATCTTACGCTCTGGATATTTTCCGCTATGGCCATGGGGGTGGCCTTGGGATATTTCGTTCCGGCTAGCTCGAAGTTTATCAACCAGTTCCAGGTTGGCACAACCAATATTCCCATTGCCATCGGATTAATTCTCATGATGTATCCGCCGCTGGCGAAGGTACGCTATGAGCGGTTGGGAAAGGTGTTTCGCGATTTCAAGGTGCTGAGACTTTCTCTGGCATTGAACTGGATCATCGGGCCGGCGCTGATGTTTGTTCTGGCCATTGCATTTTTGCACGGGTATCCGGAACTTATGGCCGGCCTGATTCTGGTGGGCCTGGCCCGGTGCATCGCCATGGTGATTGTATGGAATGATCTGGCCAAGGGTGATGCGGAATATGCCGCCGGACTTGTCGCATTCAACAGCATCTTTCAGATTCTGTTTTACAGTCTCTACGCCTGGGTATTTATCACGGTGCTTCCGCCGATGCTGGGATTTAAGGGTAGCGCGGTGGCGGTGACGATTATGCAGATTGCCGAAAGTGTTGGAATTTATCTGGGTATTCCGTTTGCGGCAGGATTATTAACCAGAGTAGTATTGTTACGGGTGGCGGGGCGGCAATGGTATGAGCAGAAATTTATTCCACGCATCAGCCCGATGACCTTGATCGCGTTGCTGTTTACCATTCTGGTCATGTTCAGCCTCAAAGGGCGGCTGATTGTCCATATTCCACTGAACGTGGTGCGCGTGGCAATTCCACTGGCCATTTATTTTGTCATCATGTTTCTGGTAAGCTTCTGGATGGGAAAAAAGAGCGGTGCGGATTATTCCAAAACCACAACCATCGCTTTAACCAGTGCCAGCAATAATTTTGAACTGGCCATTGCCGTGGCGGTGGGGGTATTTGGTATAAACTCCGGGGCTGCATTCGCTGCGGTTATTGGTCCGCTGGTGGAAGTGCCGGTCATGATTGGCCTGGTGAAGGTGGCCTTATATTTTCAACGCCGATATTTTAAGGACGGCGTGTCGGCTGGCTCAGTCATTGACAAAATCGCAGCTTGCCCAGCGGTTATAAGCTCTGCAAATGGTTTCGTGAAAAAATTACAACAGGAGTCACAACATGTCACAACCCATTCTTGATGAAGTGCGAACACGCTATGGAGCGGTCGCGGAATCCAGTCTTTCCAGTTCCGATGCCGGGATCAAGGCTGTTGCGGAAGCTTTCGGCTATTCAGCGGCAGAATTGGCGGCCATACCGGCGGAAGCCAATATGGGGCTTTCCTGTGGCAATCCCACCGCCATGGGGGCTTTATGTCCGGGTGAAACCGTGGTTGACTTAGGTTGCGGTGGAGGGTTGGATGTATTTTTAGCGGCGGCAAAGGTGGGTCCCACCGGCAAGGCCATCGGTATTGATATGACACCCAGCATGATCGAACGCGCCAGGAAAAATGCCGCGCACGGCCCGAATGGCACGCCCTACACCAACGTTGAATTTATCCTTGCCACAATTGATCAGACTACACTACCCACGGGAATTGCCGACTGCGTGATTTCCAACTGCGTAATAAACCTGGCACCGGATAAATCCGCCGTCATGCGGGAAATGTTCCGCATTCTCAAACCCGGGGGCCGCCTGGCGGTCAGTGACATTGCGTTAAAGCAAGTGCTGCCAGCCGAGCTTGCGAATAATGTCGGTGCGTATGTGGGCTGTATCGCCGGGGCGGTCATGATTGAGGAATATCGCCGCCTGCTGGTGGACGCGGGCTTTTCCAGTGTTGCGGTCATTGACAGTCAAACCGATCTCAACGCCTACGCCCAAGCCGATGGACAATCCGGTTGTTGCTCTGCCCCTATGAATGCCAGCGAAGGTACGCCGCCCGCGGAAAAAAGCTCCACACGATTAAATGTCGTCTCCGCCGGCTGTTGTGAACCCACATCGCCCGTCAAAGCTCTGCATACAGACATCGCAGAAGTATTGCGACAATATGATGTTAATAAGTACGCAGCGAGTGTGAAGGTGTTTGCGATAAAGCCGGGATGATCGGGCGGCGGCGCGATAGAGAGATGAATTTAGAGAGTTGAACAGTAGAGCAAATTCGGATGGCACAAGATTGTGGCTGTCGCTCGGGCCGCAAACTCCTCCTGCGGGCGCGCGGGTTGGTGCGGGGAATATTTGCGGAGAGGGCGCTCGTCGCCGGGCGACGACGCTAAACGGAGGGTGGGGCGGTGTGATGTTTAGGGTGATTACGTATGGGGTGTGGTCACGGTGCGGGCCGGCCACCGTGGTGCTGGAATTAGCTGTCATCGCCCTGCGGGGTGCGTCGGGGGGCTTGTTGGGTTTGTTGCATCCGTACAACCATTTCCTGCGCACTTTCAAGCCAGCGGATTTTCTGTTCCAGTGACAGGGCGGCCAAACGTTTCATTTGGGCTAGTTCATGGCCTTGCCAGCCGGATTCCCAGTTGGCAAAATTCAAGTTTGCTTTTTCACTGTCCTGGCTCATGATAACTCCCTATGCAATTCCTCTAATTTTTGAATATCCAGCAGATCCTTGGGGCGGCCCGCAATGGTCTTCAGTTTCAGTAAATCAGACAGCGAGCAGATGGGTGCCGATACCCCGGCCGCAATTTCAACGTACTTGGCACTTTGGAGGGCTTGGCGAACCCCCAGCGGATCTTCGACGAATACATCAATTTCTGTGCCGGGATGGTTGTCACTGAAGAGCGAAAATACGGTCAGTTCTTTTTCGCGCGCCCAAAGTTCCCGTTTCGCGGAATCTGCTAACTCATCAATTGCCACCGGCGCACGGGGTTTGTAGCCCATCGCCTTGAGCACGCGGACGGCATTTTTTACATTTGCACTGTCCAGGCCGATTAATAAATCAACATCGGCGGTGAATCTTACATATCCATGCGCCACTACCGCTAACCCACCCACGACAAGATATTCTACCGCCGCAGCGTTTAGATTTCTGATAATCGTCGTTACGCTTTCGTAATGCAATGTGCGGTACCTTTTGCTAGTTCACTTCAATCATTCTACCAGTCGCAGTCCGGCGTGGAAATCCTCGTATCGTTCAAGTCCGCATAGCCAGTTGATGCGGCAGCGCGACGGTGGGTGCGGAACGCGCCAGGGCAGGTATCCGCATTCCAACACGGCGTGGGCTGGGCCGATCGTGCCGAGGGGGGGGAACCATCTCGTGATCAGAGTGCATCTCGATTTCAACTCAACGCTGCCGCATTGAGCTACGGGGCATTCCATGGTTCCGTGCGAAATGGGGTTGTGGGGAATATGCGGTGGCACGACCGACTGGCTGGGCCGATCGTGCCGGGGGGGAACCATCTTGTGATCAGAGTGCATCTCGATTTCAACTCAACGCTGCCGCATTGAGCTACGGGGCATTCCATGGTTCCGTGCGAGATGGGGTTGTGGGGTGCGGGGTGGCGGGGCGGGGCGGGGAGATCTTTGAAACGACTCTGCCAAGCTGGCAGAATATTTTTTTTGACAGGGCCGGTATCGCGAAATACCTGAATAATCCACGGCTGCCTATACTCGTTATAAATGCCTTAAAATAAATGACTTATGTTTTATTACGTAATTTAATTTGGCTGCGGCATGGCGATTGCTTCAGGGACTTCCAGCTAGGCTTGCGGTGGCTGTAGGCTGTTGGGGGCACCCCGGTAGGGTGCTAAACGGTTCTTTCATCAGCGCGCAAGCGGTAAGAAAAAGGATGTGTTCAATGGGTAAAGTCATTGGTATTGACCTTGGAACAACCAATTCAGTGGTTGCGGTCATGGAAGGTAATCAGCCCAAGGTGCTGGTCAACGCGCAAGGCTCACGCCTCACGCCGTCGGTGGTCGGGTTTACGGACAAAGGGGAGCGGCTTGTCGGTCTGCCGGCCAAGCACCAGCAGGTGACCAATCCGCAGAACACCGTTTTCTCAATCAAACGATTCATGGGACGCCGCCATGGCGAAGTATCTTCCGAAGAGAAACTGGTTCCTTATACAGTCATCGGTGGTCCCGATGAACTGGTAAAAGTTGAAGTGCGGGGCAAGACATACACGCCCCCGGAAATCTCGGCGATGATTCTCCAGGATTTGAAGAAGACCGCGGAAGATTATCTCGGCCAACCGGTTACTGATGCCATTATCACGGTACCGGCCTATTTTAATGATTCGCAACGTCTGGCCACAAAAGAGGCTGGCGAAATTGCCGGTCTGAACGTCAAACGTGTCTTGCCTGAACCCACCGCCGCTGCATTGGCCTATGGTATGGATAAGAAGAAGGGTGGGAAAATATTTGTGTTCGATCTTGGTGGCGGCACATTTGACGTGTCGGTGCTGGATGTTGGTGATGGCGTATTTGAAGTGCTGTCAATCAACGGTGACACGCATCTGGGCGGTGATGATTACGACCAGGTGCTGGTGGATCACATCGCGGAAGAATTTCGTAAGCAAAATGGCATTGATCTGCGTAAAGATCCCATGGCGCTTCAACGGCTCAAAGAATCAGCCGAGAAAGCCAAAATTGAGCTTTCCAGCAATATGGAAACCACCATTAATCTTCCCTTTATCACCGCGGATGCCAGCGGCCCCAAGCATCTGCAGATGGCCATTAATCGCAGTAAGTTTGAAGCCATTGTCAGCCACCTCACCGAACGCTGCCGCCAGCCGGTGCTTAAGGCCCTGGACGATGCCAAACTCGCCGCCAAGGATATTGATGAAGTGCTTCTGGTCGGCGGCTCAACGCGTATGCCGCGCGTGCAGCAGTTGGTCAAGGAAATCTTCGGCAAGGAAGGTAATAAGAGCGTCAACCCTGATGAAGCCGTGGCTCTCGGTGCTGCGGTGCAAGGCGGAATCACCACCGGCGAAGTCAAGGATATTCTGGTCCTGGATGTTACGCCGCTGTCCTTGGGTGTTGAAACCTACGGCGGCGTGATGACCGTGCTGATTCCGCGTAATACCACGATTCCCACCAGCAAAGGTGAAACCTTCAGCACTGCAGCTGACAATCAGACCAGCGTGGAAATTCACGTCCTGCAAGGTGAACGTGAATTTGCCAAAGACAATCGGACGTTGGGCAAATTTACGCTCGGTGGAATTCCACCGGCCCCGCGCGGCGTACCGCAAATTGAGGTGGCTTTTGATATTGATGTCAACGGCATTCTCAATGTGAAAGCCAAGGACAAAGCCACCGGCAAGGAAAGCAAGGTGGAAATCAAGGGCCACAGCGGTTTGTCCAAGGATGAAATCGAGCGCATGAAGAAAGAAGCTGAGGCCCACTCCGCTGAGGATAAGGCACGTCGCGAACTCGTTGATTTAAAGAACCGCGCCGAGGCTGTTACCCTGCAGGTGGAACGCGAATTGCAGGAGCACGGAAATAAGATCACTCCGCAGGAACGCGGCGATCTGGAATCCGCAGTGAATCAGTTGAAGGAAGTCACGAAGCAGGAAGATAAAGCCGCCATTGAAAAGGCCTTGGAAAACCTGAATCGTGCACGGATGAAACTAGGCGAAGCGGCCTATAAGGCTGCCTCCGAAGCCGGGGCAGCGGGTGCTGCAGGTGCTGGGGCGGGCGAAGCTGCCACCGGAGCGGCACCCAATGCAGCGGCTGATCAGGGGAAAAAGCCCGACGATGTCATTGACGCGGAATACGAGGTCAAGTAACGCCGGAACATCGTTTGCCATCCCTTCCCAATGGCAGTGGGGCACTATCACCGCCTGAAAAATTCAAGGGGCCGAAGACATGTTCTTCGGCCCCTTTTTTTAACGAATTGATTTATTTCCTGTGGTGAAATGCATCAGCGATATGTGGCATGGTGCACTGTACGCGGGTCATATACCACCATGCACGCATCCTCAACGTGTCCGCCACTGTGATGTCCTATGGCACGGATATGGTTTTGGCCTTCCTTAAGCTCCGTCTCAGGCCAGACAAATACCCCATTCACGCTTTTCTGTGTGCCCAGGGACCGGCCATTAAGCGACAATTCTACGCTCTGGCAATTCGCGTAGACTTTCAGGATCGCGTTTTTATCAGGGCGGCAATTAAATCGCCGGTCCGTGATATAAACAAAAGGCTCTTTGGTCCATTGGGCTTTATAAAAATAGTAGGCATCTTTACGGGTTTTTCGGTCGCGCGTCACCAGACCTTTATCATTTTTTCCGGGATGATCGCCCTCATGCCGAGACGAAGATGCAAAATCGAACATGACCCATAGAAACGTGCCCCACAGCCACGGACGATCTTTGATGGCCGCCCAGGCGTGTTCGTGCAGGAGGGCCTGATATTCTTCGGGGTGCCAATACGCACCGGGGTTAGGCTGGTTCACATGTGATTCATGCTGGAAAATACTGGCGCCGGCTCCATATTCACTCATGCCAATACATCGACCGGGAGCTTTGGCCTCCACCACTTTGCGAATACTGTCTAAAATTCCGGGAAAGTCCGTCATTTTCCCGCCGTACCAGCCCGGATAGCGGTTGAACGCGATGATATCGGTAATATAGCCAATGTGGTTGTCCTGAGACTGATCATCCGCTGCGGTGGTGGGGCGCGTGGGGTCGAGTTTTTTTGCCTCGGCGTTAATTTTCTTGACCAGGTCATAGCCAAGATTTCCCTGCCCGTTATTGCCCAGTTCGTTATACATGCTCCAGAAACAGACGGACGGATGATTAAAATTCTGTTTGATTAGTTCGCGCACCTGCTGGATCTGATTGTTGTCAAATTCTTCATTATGCGCTACCCCATTGACCAGGCCGTCTTCCGTCCAGACCACAATGCCCAATTTATCCGCGGCATCATACGATGCCTGGGCATGCTGATAATGTGCCATGCGCACGCAGGTGGCACCAATTTCATAAATGAGGTCCAAATCCTGGCGATAATCCGCATCGCTTACCGCGCGGCCCTTATTGGGTCGGTCCTGATGCGTACAGACACCCCGTAATGGATAGGATTTTCCGTTCAGAAAAAAGCCCTTGTCGGGATCAATATGAAAAAAGCGGAGGCCCAGCGGTTGCGTTACGCAATCGGTGCGTGTGCTCCCGTCAAAAATCTCTACCGCCGCCTGATACAGATACGGGTCTTCCCGGCCATGCCAGAGATGCGGATCCGGCAGGGTAATATTCTGCACGCATGGTACGGTTTGGCCTGCCGGTACGACATGTGCGGTTGAAGCGGTCAGTACCACCTTTCCGGAATGATCAGTAATACTGTATCCCACGCCTGCGGTTTTTTCTTCCGAAGACGCATTGCTTAGCAGCGTGGTAATTTCCAGTTCCGCCTTCTCCGGCGTGATATTCACCTGTTTGATGTAAACGCCCGGCCCGCCGTCGTCCATCGGACTGATACTTAGGGCGTCCAGCACCAGCAGCCGAACGTGGCGGTATAATCCGCCATCCAGATTAAAATCTCCGTTCAAGGGGGCAATGTGATTATTGTCGGCGTTATCCACGCGTACTGCGATGAGGTTTTTTCCCGTCCGGTTGATAAACTTGGTTATATCTACACAAAAACCGGCGAATAGCCCGATGTGGCTGCCCGCCCGGTGGCCGTTGCAGTAGACCTCTGTGGTGATACCGGCCCCTTCAAAATATAGGAAGATCTGTTTGCCCGGACCCTTGGCTGCTTGCGGCAGGGTTAGGTCCTTGCGATACCAGGCCGGTCCCCGGTAATACGGCGCACCGGTCTGTGCATCCAATCCGTTATAGGTATGTGGCAACTCCACGGTCGTCCAAGAGGCGTCGTTTAGAGCAGGCTCTTGCGCACCTGGGAAGCCTTGCTTAAGGAACTTCCACGTCTGATCAATCCGAATATCCGTTCGGGTGGCAGTTGAATCGCCCATGCGGCTGGTCCGGGCAGCAGTCCCCGCGGCAGCCATGCCGTGGGTATTACAACCCGCGAGAGTACTGGTTGCCACCATGGCCAAGGCACCGAACTTTATGATATCGCGCCGTGAGGGCATAAGCGCATCCTGGGAGGCAGGTTGTTGTGTTGGCTGCCCTGGATGGTTAACGATGGCTGGGGTTGCGGGGGTGCTCACTGAATCCTGCGTCATGTTTCCACCTTTCAGTTAGGACCGGCTTGGAAAGGCGAATCATAATCGGCGCGACGCATTTGTTCAAAACGGAGGCAATATTTTTGCGGCGTATGGGACAACATAATTTGACATCTAAACCTGTCTAAACCTTGAAGTCCGATTTTACGAACCCTATACTATGGGTCAAGGGCGGCAACAGGATAAAATCGCGCACGGGGCGGTATTAGACCAAATTAGACCAATGTCGCATCCCAGATTGGGGCCGGAGTAATAATGATGAATACACTGATGCTGTCACGCATCCAATTTGGTTTAACCATTTCGTTTCATTATTTGTTTCCACCGCTAAGTATTGGTCTGGCGTTGATGATGGTACTGATGGAGGGGATGTACCTGAAAACCGGCGATAAAAAATGGGAGCAGATGACACGCTTCTGGACGGGCCTGTTTGCCCTGACCTTTGGATTGGGCGTCGCGACCGGGATTGTCATGGAGTTTCAATTCGGCACCAACTGGGCCAATTATTCAAGATTTGTGGGGGATGTATTCGGCGCACCCCTGGCGTCTGAGGGGATATTCGCGTTTTTCCTTGAATCGGGATTTTTATCAGTCCTGCTTTTTGGTTGGAATCGGGTCGGGCCCAAGACGCACTTTTTAGCGACAGTTATGGTCAGCCTGGGTTCCATTTTCAGCGCGGTATGGATTCTCATCGCCAATTCGTGGATGCAAACCCCGCGGGGCTTTCATATCGTGCTCCATGATGGGGTGGCACGCGCCCAGATTGTGAGCTTTGAGCAGGTGGTGTTTAATCCATCCACGCTGGATCGACTGGGCCATGTGCTGTTGGGGGCGTTTCTCTCCGGTGCCTTTCTGGTTTTAAGTGTGGGGGCATATTATGTGCTGCGTAAGCGGCATGGAGATTTTGGCCAGCGCTGTGTAAAACTTGCCTTGATCATGGCCATGGTTTGCGCTCTGCTGCAACTGGTATCCGGTGATTTTAATGCCAAAATGATTGGCAAATATCAGCCCGCCAAACTGGCGGCGTTTGAGGGGCATTTTCCGGCACATGCACCGGCGGGAATGAGTATTTTTGGCTGGGTTAATGCGGCCAAGCAAAAGGTATATGGCCCCAGAATTCCGGGTATGCTTAGCTGGTTGCTTTATTACAATACCAAGGCGAAAGTGACTGGATTGGACGCCTTTAAGCCAGCGTTGCGCCCTCCCGTAAACCCGGTGTTTCAGTCGTATCATGCGATGGTGGCAATCGGCATGGGGCTGATTTTTGTCAGTCTGTTGGGGGTATTCTTCTGGTGGCGCGGAACATTATTTCAACAGCGCTGGCTGTTATGGGTATTTGTGTTCTCGGTGCTTGGCCCGGAAATGGCCAATGAACTGGGGTGGTTTTCCGCGGAGGTCGGCAGGCAACCATGGATTGTTTACAACGTCATGCTGACATCGCAGGGCGTTTCGCCGCATCTGGCCGCCGGGGATGTGCTAGGGTCCATTATTATGTTTGGTGTCATCTACCTGCTGCTGGGCATGTTGTTCGTATTTTTAATGAATCGAAAAATCCAACAGGGACCGGCGGAACTTCCGGTTGAACTCTCGCCACCGGAGGTCGCTAAGGCTCATGGGCGGCTGGATGCGTAGAACTGAACTTCCGCTGGGTCGCGCGATGGGCTGCCTTCGTAAATTAAAAAAGGAATCTAAGCAATGTATTCCGAACTTCAAGTCGTGTGGTTTGTTTTGGTAGGGATTTTATTTGGCGGCTATGCGATCCTCGACGGCTTTGACTTTGGCGTGGGAATGCTGCTTTTGCTGGCGCGCGATGATGGCGAACGCCGCCTACTGTTGAATTCCATCGGGCCAGTGTGGGACGGCAATGAAGTCTGGCTGATTACGGGGGGAGGGGCCTTATTTGCAGCGTTTCCCAATGCGTACGCGACGTTATTTTCCGGCTTTTACCTGATTTTTATGGCACTGTTAGCGGCCCTGATTTTTCGTGGGGTTTCCATTGAATTTCGGTCCAAGGAGCCGATGGGGTGGTGGCGATCGCTGTGGGATATTAATTTTTTTATCGGCAGCGTTCTGATCGCATTTTTGCTGGGGGCGTTTGCGGGCAACCTGGCCTACGGGGTAGCCCTGGACGCACATGGTAACTATATCGGTGGATTCTGGGCGTTGCTAAACCCCTATGCCTTGTTGGTGGGGCTAACGGCGGTGGCATTGTTTCTCATGCACGGTTCGATATATCTGGTAATGAAGACAGAAGGTGCTCTGCATGACCGAGTCCGCGGATGGGTAAATAATGCGATTATTTTTTTCATCATGTGCAGCGCAACTACGACCATGGCGACACTCCTTTACGACCGGCATCTGACTGTTGAAATACGTAAACACCCGATATTTTTTGTGGTGGCCTTGGTCAACATGCTGGCTATAGCAAATATTCCACGGGAGATATTTCACAAACGGGATTTTCGGGCGTTTCTTTCAAGCTGTGTATCGATCATCGCATTGTTGTCGTTACTGGCGATCGGGCTGTTTCCAAATATTGTTTATGCGCGAAACAACCCGGCCAACAGTTTGACGATATCCAATGCCTCTTCGTCGAGTTATACTTTGAAAATCATGCTGATCATCGCATTTATCGGCATGCCCATTGTCATCACCTACACGACGTATGTGTACTGGGTGTTCCGCCATAAAACCCACTTGGGCGACCATAGTTATTAAACCAATGTCCTGGAGGTGTAAATCCGGGCATTTTTTTTCTTGATTTTCGAATCTGCGCCGCTAATAATCGAACAGGGGCTTGAAATACAATCCCCTGTGACAGTTGTGTGGACTGTCCGCTTATCAGAAACCTCCAAAGAAAGGAATCCTATCATGCAAGAAACACTTACCACCCCGGAAAACCAAGACGGAGCCGCGGACATGAGCCGTCACAATGAGGAATTGGGCCGCAAGTACTCCAACGCCAAAGGTGCCGTGGGCGATCTCGCTGGCGAAGTCGGCAGCACGGTAAAAGATCGGGCCGGCGCCATGCAAACTCAAGCCGCAGAGTGGGCCAAGGAAAAAGCCAATCGACTCAAGGAACAGGCAGCCGATTCGCAGGCAGCGATCATTAGTACGGTTCGCCGCCATCCGCTGCAGTCGCTGGCAATCGCTGCCGGAGCTGGATTGCTTCTCGGATTGTTGCTCCATCGGGGCGACTAACAAGGCAACAGGCTCCCGAATGTTACGGTATACTGCCATCGGGCACGCGCGTGTGTCAGATTACCTTTGAGGAGTTTCGCTTATGGTTGCGAAGACCGCGGAAAATCACTCCACCGAGCCGGTGAAACCGCCGAATACGGGTGCCAGCCAAAGTTACGGTGGGCGAATTGGTCGCGGGTTGCTCGATGTTATCGAACTCGAAGTGCAGATCATTACCCTGCGACTGCTGTTGGCCATGCGCGACGCCATGGTACGGGCCTGCCTTGCAGCGGCGGCAATTGTCCTGGCGATTGCCGGATTAGTCTTTCTGGAAATTGCAGTCTTCCATGCCTTGGAGCGGCTCATGTCCGTCTCCTGGGTATTTGTAATTTTTGCTGGGGCTCATTTTCTTCTCGCAGGGGTCGCCGTTTTTCTGGCTTTTCGTCCGATTAAAGCAGGGCGCAGCGGCAAGCCTGTCATGGGAAGTTCACCGGCTAAACATGGAGATCAGGGATTATGAACATTGGAACCAAGCTGGCTGAATTAGAGTACCTCCGAGACGCAGCGCTGCGGGAAATGGGTGACAACGCCACGCATTTGTCGGAACATCTTAAGACACACTATTCTCCGGCCAACATGTTACGGCGACATCTCCGCCCGGCCCTTGGCCTTGCCGGCACTGTCGCTGTCTTGATTGCTCGAGCCAAAACGCCGCAAAGGGGCGGCCTGCACATGATTTGGTCTCAGTTGTTTAACCGTACGATGAAGCGTTCCCAGAAGAAGCACAATACCGATGCCTCTGCCGCAGACCATCCGCCCTCCGGTGGTAATGGTCAACCTTCCGGGGGAACCCCAGAGCAGAACCATCAGGGAATACGGAATCTGGTCCAGCCGATTATCAGGAATATTCTTCTGGATGTGGCGCAGGCAATTACATGGAGATAGCTGCCTTTCATATAGCGGCAAATGAAATGTTTTGAACTCCCCGGTGGAATGAGCAGCGACTATATTAAACCATAAGAAAAGTGTAAGAAAACAAGGCGGGCAATCTGGCCAGACCTAAGTGCCGTCCAAGGGCCCCTGCTTGCCATATTCTCAAAAAAAATATAAGGATTCATGCACTAACGAGACAAGGGGGGAATAAACGTATAAAATCCACGTTGTACAGGCGTGACGGAAAAAATCAGGCATGAATGAGAAATTGCGAAATACAATTGTCGGGCTGACCATTATTGGGGCGCTGGTTCTTATCACATGGGGCGCGTTTTTGCTGGGTCGTGTGCCGGGTTTTGGTCCTAATACGCCATACGATGTCACACTCCTGACGCCCAACGCGGACGGTCTGACGTATGGTGATCTCGTAACATTCAACGGCGTTACAGTGGGAACGGTACAAAGCGTGGCCTTAACGCCGGATATGCAATCAGCGACCATTATTATCGGTATATATCGCACCGTTCATTTGCCGGACAATACTTCAGCCCAGATCGCTTCGAAAACCATCGGCGCCGCGTATGTCTCACTTTTCATGTCCGGAAAAGCCGATGTGAAAATGCTCCCCCGAGATGGCAGTGCACAATTAGAAGCCAGTGTGGCATCTTCCAGCCTGATTCCCAGTTCCGTGGTCACCGATTTTTCTTCATTGAAATCGCAGTTCGGTTTGCTTAGCAGCAAACTGGACCGCGTGGCTGACGATCTGCACGCGCTGCTTAAACCAGTGGCGCTAACCAAAGCGCAGGCGGATGGTTCGCAAGCCAATACTTCAGATATGAATAACATCAGTGCGCTCATTCAACGATTGAACGTCACGGTTAATTCAATCAATGCCTTGGTCGGCAGCGGGAAGCTCCGCGGCCAGGTGCGGGAAATTCTGGCCAATGTAGCAGTCTCTTCCAGTGAGTTGAAGGGCGTACTTAAGCAATTGTCCTCAACGGTAGGCCGCTTTAACGGTGTTATTACCAAGGCCGGCACAACTGCGACGGATATTGATCGCGTTGCCAAAACGGCCCAGCAGAAAATTGTTGTGTTAAGTGTTAAACTCACAGACGTGCTGGCAAATGTGAACTCTATCACCGAGTCCATTGCCCAGGGGCACGGCACAGCGGGACGACTGATGAAAGACCCTCGCTTGTATAATTCGTTGCTGCAACTCACCCGCCGCATTAAGGGCACAGTCGATAGTCTCCATGGCTTGGTAAAGCAAATTAAGGCCGAAGGATTTGATATGAAAGTTGGATTCTGATTGGCTCGGACTTTATCGCCCAGGGGGTAAACCCTCGGGCCGGTGGATATTCAGGCATCCTACGGACGCCATGTGAACTCTTAAAGGGCGTGTATGCCACATCAACCATCCGGTAATCCTGCAGCCATGTCCGAAAAAGAGGTGCTGGATGCGCGGGCCGCGGCATGGCAGAATCGCCCATTGCTGCGGATGGTGTATCACGGCTATTTCCAGTCCATGGCGGAACAGTTTGTACCGCGATCATCGGACCGCGGAAAGCCCCATGGCGTGGTGGTGGAAATTGGCGGCGGGGCGGGGCACTTCAAGGCGTTCTATCCGGAAATGATCGTCACCGATCTGGTGCCGACGCGCCATATTGACTTGGCAGCCGATGCATTGCATCTCCCATTTGCGGATGGTAGCGTGGATAATCTGGTCATGCAGGATGTGCTGCACCATATCCCTTATCCCCTCTCTTTTTTTTCCGAAGCGCAGCGCATTTTAAGTCCCGGTGGCCGCCTGGTGATGGTTGAACCGTTTATTTCTCCCCTCTCACATGTGCTGTATGGGCTTTCGCACCCCGAGCCGGTCAATATGCGGGCAAAGATTTTCCGGGAGCCGGGAGATGCGTCTGGTGCTGATCCGGCGGCATTTTCCGGTAGCGGCGCTTTCGATGCCAATCAGGCAATTCCGACGCTGCTGTTTTTTCGTTATGCCGACAAATTTAGCCGCCGATTTCCCAATTTGGTCGTCCGTGAACGCAATGTTCACAGTATGATTGCCTACCCATTATCTGGCGGCTTTACCAAACCTGTGCTTCTGCCGATGCGGGCGGCAGGAGCTGTGCGGGTATTAGAAAACATTCTCTCGCCACTGGCACCCTTGCTGGCGTTTCGTATGCTTGTGGCGCTTGAGAAGATTTCCTGAAAGCCAATTCCGCCCATCACGCGACGCCTCGACAGGAAAGCACTATAATCCGGCAGACATGTTAATTCGGAGTTATCTGTGATTATTGATAGTACGGTTGAACCGGTTCTTCCGCTTTTGCGGGCTGTAGGTAAGATCCCCAGTGGATTATTTATTCTTGTCACAGGCGAAGGCCCGCAACTGTCGGCCATGCTGGTGTCCTTTGTCCAGCAGTTGAGTTTCGAGCCGCTGTGCATCGGCGTGGCGATTCACAAAGACCGGGAAATCGGTACACGTATTGAAAAGTCTGGCTTTTTTACGCTCAATATATGTTCCGCCGGAGATAAGGGACTGTTACGCAAATATGCCCGGCAAGCCTTAACCGGTGATGCAGCGTTGGCCGATGTGATGCACCGCAAATTGCCGGACGGCGGAATCGTCCTGCCCGAAGCTTGCGCGTTTGTGCATTGCCGTTATTGTGCCCGTGTGAATTATCACGCCGATCATGAGTTATTTATTGGCATAGCCCAGGAGGGTGATCTGACCAGTGATTCCGCGGCCAAGCCCATGATTCATACGCGGCATGACGGCTCGAAGTATTAGTTGGACTACCTTTTATTGAACCGCCTGTTTAACCGCACGAACCGGATGGCTTGATTGCGGTGCCTTGATTGTGAATTTAAACTAGGATGCCTTTTATGACAACAACACACCTGCAACATGAATCGTATCCACTGGAGCTAGGCGACCCGGTCAATGCGGCGATACTGTCAGTATCGGAAGATCGCATTCAAGGTTTTCACCGCAATCCACTGGGTGAAATCGCCAAGCTTTCGGGAATTCCTGTTCAACAGGTCATTGAACGTATCGCAGCCCTGTTAGGCGCTGGCGTGATTCGCCGGGTGCGCCAGACGTTACTAGCTACTAATTTGGCCTCAGGAGCGTTGGTGGCATGGGAAATACCTGCAATTAATTTAAGTTCCGGCTTTGATTATCTCTTTGAAAGAGATCCTTTTTCCGGGCATGTGGTGATTCGTTCGACCGACGGCGAAACCCCCGGTTCGAAATATCGTCTGTGGACTACACTTAAAGTGCCACAGGGCTTTTCGCTGGAAAAACATTGCACTTTTCTAATGAAGGCAATTGGCGCTGGGACGTTCAAGATTATGCCCGCCAAAAGGTTATTTGCACTGGGCGTAGGGCACGTGCGGCGTCGTGGTATGCAGCCGGGCAGTAAATCAGAGGTTCTCGCTGAAGTGCTGGAAACTAAAACGGTGGAACTTTCTGATCTGCAATGGCAGGTGCTCACGGCCCTAAAACGTGAGTTTTCCCCGGGGGAGTTAGTTGAGAATATCTGGGAACCGCGTGCCGCCCAGGCGGGCGTAAGCTTGGAAGAGTTTTACACTGTTGCAGATCAACTGCATTCTCTAGGCGTGATTGGCCGCTTTTCAACCTTTCTCGAACATGTCAAGCCCTTAGCCACCGGAGAAAAAGTCACGCAGTACAACGCGCTATTCCATTGGGCAGTCCCCCACGGCAGGGAAATTGAGGCCGGTCAGCAGGTGGGGCGGTTTCACATTATGACCCATGCCTACTGGCGCGAAGGCGGGATAGAGTTTGGAAATGTTAATATCATGGGCGTGGCCCACGGCAAAGATAAAAATCTGCTCTTGGCGCATAAGGCCGCAATCGATGCACACTTAGCTTCGGTTGGAATTCCCGTTTCCTATACGAACGTTTTCTGGGGAGGCCGAAGCGAAATAAAGCCCAGCGAAATTGTGCCACAGGCGTATCTGGACTGGTGTCTGGAACAGGGCATCGACCCTGATGCAATGCGGATTTGATAAATAGTGAATGTTGGACGTTCTTAAAACCCGCTGCCAGCAGCCCTGTGACAGTATCACCTCCTTCCGCGCTGCGGAAAAATAAAGGCGGGAGGTACCCCCTGGCTTGGCCAACTCATAATTTTCATCGCCGTGTAGATGCGGGAAATTCGGAGCTTATTGCGTAGATATAGGCCCTTTGGCATGGTGTTTGCATTAACTGCCTTTAGTTGCTTTACCCGAAACTAAATCTGATTATTTGGACAATCCCATTGGCATCCGCCGCCTACCGATGCTAAAATAACTAATTCGGATTTAGCTTCCCTCGAAGAAGGGAGTCGCCGATTCCGATGAGTTTTAGCCGCAGAAGGTGAAAATTCAGAGAACAGCACCAGATAAGGCACAAGGCTCAATTGCGAGTTTTATTCTGCCGCATGATGGGCTGTTGGTCCGATGAATGACATGATGCGTATGGAAAGACGCGTCATGGAAATGTTGATAATGTTATTGGCTTCTTGAGTTAATTGTAATTCGATGAAGACCTATTGTTTGTGATGCTCCGTCCATCTGTATTGGACGTTCAGGAGAACTTTGTGAGTCACGCCACCCATTCGCAGGTACAACCGCCCGCCGCGGTCAGCACGGTTCCATTGGCCAACGCCAGTGCTAATATCCAATTGCTTATAGAAAAAGGAAAATCGCAGGGTTATTTAACCTACGAAGAGCTTAATGAACTTTTGCCCGATGACGCCATTGCTCCGGATCGTCTTGATGCGCTGATGCAGCGCTTTGATGAAATGGGCGTGGAACTGCTGGATGAAGCGGAGGGAAATAAACACATTGCCGCCCCGGCCCCGGATGATCCCGACGAATCTCTGATGCGTGAGGCCGAGGAGGAAATCAACTCCATCAAGGATGAAGATGAGGTTGCGGAAGTGGGGTCCAAACGCATTGACGACCCCGTGCGAATGTATCTGACGCAGATGGGTGAAATTCCGCTGCTGACACGGGATGAGGAAATCCGTCTGGCCAAGAAAATTGAGTTAACCCGTATGGCGTTTCGCCGTAAGGTGCTCGAGAGCGACTACTGCATTCAAAGTGCAGTGGACATCCTGGCGCAGGTAGAATCTGGTGAATTACCTTTTGACCGCACCATGCGCATTTCCACCGCCGAAGTTGATGCCAAGGGAACCATCAGCAAACGCATTCCCCAGAATCTGGGCACCATACGCAAAATTCTCGTTCAGAATCGTGATGAATGGGATAAAATCCAGGATGCTTCCTCTACGGAAGCTATCAAAGAGGAAATCCGCCGCCGGATGCGTAATCGGCGCCGCAAGGCTGTTACGCTCCTGGAAGAGCTTTCGCTGCGCACCAGCAAAGTTATTCCCCTGATGAAAAAACTCCAGTCCATCAGCACCAAACTGACGGAATTGCACTTGGAACTGCGCAGCAAAACGGCGCGGCTTTCTGAAGATGATCGGCAAGCCATGACCGATGAATACATGGGCCTGATGGATCTGGTGCTCGAAGACGCTGAGGCTCTGCAGCGGCGCTGTCAGAGCATTCAGTTGGTATTTAATGAATACGAAGACGCCAAACGTAAACTTTCCGGTGGCAACCTGCGGTTGGTGGTATCCATCGCCAAGAAGTACCGTAACCGGGGCTTGTCCTTTCTGGATATTATTCAGGAAGGTAACACGGGGCTGATGCGGGCCGTTGATAAATATGAATATCGACGCGGCTATAAATTCAGCACCTACGCCACGTGGTGGATTCGTCAGGCTATTACCCGTGCTATTGCGGATCACGCCCGCACCATCCGTATTCCAGTACACATGATTGAAACCATGTCTAAGCTGCGGAATATCAGCAAAAAGCTGCTCCAGGATCTGGGCCGCGAACCAACCATTGAAGAAATTTCCAAGGAAGCCAAAATGCCGGTAACCGAATGCCGGCGCGTTCTGAAAATAGCCCGGCATCCGATATCCCTGGACCGACCGGTGGGTGAATCCGAGGATTCTTATTTTGGCGACTTTATTGAAGATGAGGCGGCCGAAAATCCGGTGGAAACCGCCACGCAGGAAATGTTGCGCGAACGTATTGATCAGGTCCTGAAAACCCTGACCTATCGGGAGCGTGAAATTATTAAACTGCGCTATGGTATTGGCGACGGCTACACCTACACGCTTGAAGAAGTTGGGCGGATATTCAAAGTGACGCGCGAACGCGTGCGCCAGGTAGAAGCCAAGGCCCTGCGCAAATTACAACACCCGGTGCGCTCGCGAAAACTTGAAGGTTTTCTGGATGGATCGATCCTGGCCACCCTGGGTGTCATTCCACCGGGCACGCCCGCAGGATCGGAAGGCACCGAGGAGGATGCGGAGGCTCCCACAGAAAGTGGCGATGCCGATAGTGAAGACAAGTAAACCCCGCGCGGCATCGGCCGAGGTGTTGTATTCGGCTGTTAAAAAAGAGCTTTAATTCTGTACGCCCCCGTTATCGGCACTAAAAGTTCTTGCCTGTAGGCCTTTCAACCGATATAAGCATTGGGCCCGCAGAGCGTGCTTCAAAATGCAGTCATTACCGCTTTTGGAAGCTGACTCTGTTGCTATTTGAACGGAGGCGCTGGTGCTCTACGATCATGAATCCTCATCCCATAATGACTTAACCACGCGGGATATGTGGCGGGTCTTTCGCATCATGGCTGAGTTTGTGGAAGGCTTTGATGCTTTGGTCTCTATCGGCCCGGCCGTGACCATTTTCGGATCCGCCCGAACGCCACGCAAAGATCCCTATTATAAAAAAGCTCGACTCCTTGCGGCGATGTTGGCGCGGAAAAAAATTGCGGTCATTACCGGTGGCGGCCCGGGAATCATGGAGGCCGCTAATTCCGGAGCGCATGACGCGGGTGGCGTTTCCGTGGGGCTGAACATCAGTTTGCCGCATGAACAGCGTGCCAACCCCTACCAGACGATTGCCTTGAACCACCACTATTTTTTTGTACGCAAGACGATGTTCATCAAATATTCCCACGCCGTGGTCTGCTTCCCCGGTGGTTACGGCACCATGGATGAATGTTTTGAAACACTCACGCTGATCCAAACGCTAAAAATTGATCCGCGCCCGGTTATCCTGATCGGTAGAGACTACTGGCGGGGATTAATTGACTGGTTAAAGAAAACCATGGACAATAAATTTCACACGATCAGCCCCGAAGACCTTAAGCTTTTTCGCCTGACTGATGATCCGGCCGAAGCTTGCGATATTATTGTCCAAGCTGAAGAGGGCCGGTGCTGGGAGTCCCCAACCCCTGCGTTTTCCGGAGTGAATCCTGCCCGGCGCATGAGTCCGGAGGGTACACGGATGGGCGTGGCACCGCGCGTCAGTGGCGAAAAAATTGCGCAGCCTCAACTTCCCGTCGAATTAAATCAGCGCAAGGCAGGGAAGAAAGTGCGGCGTGCTGTAAAGTTGCCGAAGGCGAAAAAATAAGCTGCAATTTGCCGTGAGGCTTCTAAGATTTCTTGGAATCCACAGAAGCTCCCTGTGGATTTTGCCCATCAGGTGGCCCGATTACTGCCATCCTTTGTCCTAACAAAAGCTATTTAATTCATAATTATGAAAAAACAGGGAAGAAATCAGATTTAGTTATAAAATCGCTGCGGCTTCGAAGGGATTCCGGATTGCAAATAAAAAATCTCTAAATAGCAATAAAACAATCGTAATTATAGAAATAAAATGACATAAATGTGTATTACCATTGCAATGCTTGTAAATTTGCGATTTTTTAAGTATATTCAGGCACTATGATTACCGCGAAAAAACGCAAATTATCGGTGCCTCCCGCCAAACGCAAACGTGAGAAAGTCTCTCGCGGTAAATTGAAGCGTCATAGTGTCGCTGTGCAAGTCGGAAAAAAGTCATTGCGGCCCAAAGCTCCGGCGGTTGTTATTAAAGTGGCCCCCGTGTTGCCACCAGAAAATAAAGCTTACGCCAAAGCCATTGATTTTCTCATGAGCCACACCGACTATGAACGCATGCGTGTGGTCCGATATAACACCACAACATTTAACCTTGAACGCATGAGGCAGTTTCTCGAGGCACTGGGCAATCCTCATCAAGCGTACAAAACCGTCCATATTGCCGGAACCAAAGGAAAGGGCAGTACCTGCCATATGGTTGCTGCAATGTTGCGCAATGCCGGGTTTAAAGTTGGTTTATACACCAGCCCTCACCTGCTGAATTTGCGCGAGCGGATTTGTGTCAATGGGCAGCATATCAGCGAGGACCAATTCGTCGTGCTGATGAAGCGCATCGAACTGGCTGTAAAAAAGCTCGGATCCAATAAGCCGACATTCTTTGAAATTCTCACGGCTATGGGTTTTGCCCATTTTGCCGATGAGCATGTTGAGATAGCGGTGATTGAAACTGGCCTGGGCGGACGTTTGGATTCCACCAATGTGATCACTCCGGAAGTTACAGCAATTACCAATATAAGTTACGATCACATGGCGGTGCTGGGAAATTCCCTAACCAAAATTGCTGAAGAAAAAGCCGGAATTTTCAAGAAAGATGTGCCCGCGCTTTCCTGCCTTCAGGAACCGGAAGTCGCTGCCACGCTTAGCCGGGTGGCCCAGCACGTACATGCTCCGTTGGAATTTGTCGGCACGGATATTGAATTCAGCCATCGCTTTGAAGTCACGCGCCCCGTCGGTCCGCACGTCCGCGTATCCTTAACCACTGTGCGGTCGCATTTCGAGCATTTGACTGTGCCGTTAATTGGCGAGCATCAGGCGGTCAACTGCGGTTTGGCGCTGGCCATTCTGGATAAACTCAAGGCCCGCGGACTGCAGTTCAGCGATTCCAAGGCCGTGGCCGGCCTTCAGGATGTCGATTTGCCCGGCCGCATCGAAACCGTTTGGCATGATCCGCGCGTGATTATCGACGGTGCACACAATGCGGCGTCGGTAAAAGCCCTGTTCCGTGGCATCAGCCAATATATTCCTTATGACAGCATGGTTGTTATCTTTGGTTGCAACTGCGATAAGGACATTGACGGCATGTTGGAGCAGGTATCCCTGGGAGCTGATAAAGTCATTTTTACTCGCTCGCACAACAATCCTAAAAGTGCCAGCCCCAATGATCTTTCCGCACGCTATGTGGATCGCTTTGGAAAAATGGCCCAGGCGACGGAAACCTTCGCAGATGCCATGGATATTGCCGCCCGCGCCATTTCCCGTGAGGACCTCATCACCGTAACGGGTTCGTTTTATCTCATCGGGGAAGCAAAACGCCTATTCATGGGCCGCACCGCCTCAAACAATCACAGTGCGTCGTTATAATATCAGTACTTATTTCCAATAGTGCACCGCCCGGACCCGCACCGCTTGTTCAAAGATGGTTTACCGCATGCGTGTTGCTACAATACAGGCATGACAGCGCCCCGAAAACCTTATTACCTCTTTGGAAAGCCTGAATTCCGCGACACTGTGCGCACCGTTAAATCACTGCAGGACGGCAGCATTCTGGCGGAAGTGACGTATGCGGACGCTCAGGCCGTTCAGCAGGCCCTTGCCGCCATGACCGTTGTCATGCCAAAAATGCGTAAACTTAGCGCCATACAGCGGCGCAAAAGCTGTGACGTTGTCTATACCGGTTTGCTTAATCGCGCGGAGGAATTTGCCAGGCTCATCGCTCAAGAAGCCGGTAAACCCATTAAAACCGCACGAGCAGAAGTGGCCCGAGCGTTAACAACCTTCCGCCTGGCCATGGAGGAATCCACGCGGATCGCCGGCGTGCAACTGCCCGTGGATATTGATGAGCGTTCCGAGGGGTATTATTGCGTGGTGGAACGCGTAGCGGCGGGGCCGGCGGTATTTATTACCCCGTTTAATTTTCCTTTGAATCTGGTGGCCCATAAAGTGGCACCGGCGCTGGCATGTGGTTGCCCATTTTTATTAAAGCCCTCTGATCGCACACCGCTGACGGCTTTGCTGCTGGGGGAGCTGTTGACGCAGGCGAATTTGCCGCATGGCTCATGGAGTATTCTGCCGTGCGACGTGCAGCATGTCACGACGATGGTTCAATATCCGGGCGTGCGAATCGTATCATTTACCGGATCAGTCAAAGTCGGATGGGAATTGCAGACCAAGGCGGTTGGCAAGCACATCCTGCTGGAGCTGGGGTCCAATAGCGCAGTAGTCGTTGAGCCGGATGTGGATATTACCGAAGCAGTTTCCCGCATTGTGCCGGCGGCATTTGGATATGCGGGGCAAAGCTGCATCAGTGTACAAAGAATATTTCTTCATCACCGCATTGCACCGCAGGCTATTAAGCAACTCGTTGAGAAAACCTCAGCCCTGCGTATGGGTGCGCCGTTGGACGAAAGCACAGATGTCTCTTGCATGATAGACCAGGACGCCGCCCAGCGGGTAGAACAGTGGGTGCATCAGGCGGTGGACGGGGGGGCAAAATTATTGTGCGGTGGTCGTCGCGACGGAGCCTTTTACCTGCCGACACTTTTAACCCATGTGCCGCCCAAAGCTCATCTGGCCTGCGAAGAAGCATTCGCCCCCGTGGCGATAATAGAAGAATATGAGGATTTTTCGCAGGTTCTGGCAAAAGTGAATCAATCATCACTGGGAATCCATGCGGGAATATTTACCCGGGATCTGTTCAAGGCTCGGCAAGCGTTTGAAACACTGCAAGTTGGGGGCGTGATTATCAATGATGCGCCCACGGTACGCATTGATGCCATGCCGTATGGAGGTGTCAAGCAATCCGGATTAGGGCGCGAAGGGGTGCGATTTGCCATTGAAGAGTTCTGCGAGCTTAAGACCATGTTGGTACGCTACGCATAACCCGCACGGATCATGCGACACGCGGGGATAAACCTGCTATAACTTCCCCACGGGAAAAGCTTGCCGTTGAAACACGGCGAGAAAAAATGGGCCATGCCGCAATGGCTGTGAGTTGACAGGTTGGTACAGGAAACATCATGGAAGTTGGAATTGTCGGATTGCCAAACGTCGGAAAATCGACGTTATTTAATGCTTTAACCAATGCCGGCGCTCTGGCCGCCAATTATCCCTTTGCCACCATTGAGCCTAACGTGGGTGTCGTAGCGGTGCCGGATCGGCGGCTGGAACAAATCCGGCAGCTCATCGAAACCGAGAAAACCGTTCCTGCGCTGCTCAAGGTTGTGGATATTGCGGGTCTGGTGAAGGGTGCCAGCACCGGGGAAGGATTGGGCAATAAATTTCTTTCGCATATTCGGGAAGTCGATGCCATCCTGCATGTCGTGCGCTGCTTTTCTGATGGGGATGTCATGCACGTGGATGGAAAAGTTGATCCACAGCGCGACATTGAAACCGTGGAAACCGAGTTGATGCTGGCCGATTTGGAAAGCCTCGAAAAAACCGTTGATAAACTGCGCCGCAACGCCCGCGCCGGTGATAAAGAAGCTGTCGCATCGGTGGACGTTATCGAAAAACTCCTGGAGTCGCTTAAACTCGGTAAGCCGTTAAGATCCCTGGCACCATGGAAACCTGACGATTGGAAAATTATCCATAATCTCGGCCCGATCACCGCCAAGCGCGTGTTGTATATTGCCAATGTAGATGAATCGGATCCGCATGGTCAGGGGCCGCTGGTGCAGGTGGTACGCCGCCGTGCGGAATCTGAAGGCTCTGTCGTGGTGCCGGTATGTGCCAAGCTGGAAGCCGAACTTGCCGAACTCACTGCGGAAGATCGCACGGCGATGCTCGCTGATCTGGGCATGACGGAACCCGCTCTGGAGACCGTAGCCCATGAGGCTTACAAACTCCTGGGCTTGCAAAGCTATTTTACCGCCGGCCCCAAGGAAATCAGAGCTTGGACAATTCCCATTGGAGCCACCGCTCCGCAGGCGGCCGGTGTCATTCACAGCGACTTTGAAAAAGGTTTCATCCGCGCGGAAATTTACAACATCACCGACTTGCTGGCCCATAAAAACGAAGCCGCCATTCGCGCCGCCGGCAAGCTTCGGTCAGAAGGAAAAACCTACATATTTCAGGATGGCGATATCGCCCATTTTCTCTTTAACTGACGGCTGCACGTGAGGTCCCGCGGCCGCCCTGATCAGGTATGGCAAGGATTATCGGTTGCTGAAAATCCGGGCATTTGGCAATTGAATTATTGCCGGAGCGTTGGCACACTATAGCATTCAGACGGCAATGGATTGTTCTGAATTGACGCCACGGATGGACAGCCGGGAGGTTGTGGGCGAAACGCTTTCACCTTTGTAAAGCGTTGAGTCAATCGGAAGGTTGTTGGTTTTATGCGAACGGTGAGTTTTTTCCGGCGTATGAAACGGCCGATTCCGAAGCTGGACACGCTCTTCTGGGGCTTGCTACTGATTCTGGCGGCTTTTGCTCTGGGAATTTTTGTCGCTCGTCAGGATGCACGCACATTGGCGGCGCAGCAGCGCGAACGACACGCGGACGCAATTATTGAATCCGCCGATTCAATTCTTATCGGATTGCAGAATATTGAAACCGGTCAACGCGGATATTTGATTACCGGAAATTTAAGCTATCTTGAACCGTACCATCGCGGCACGGTCTCTATTGACCAGCGCATCCGGCGGCTCGGCCGACTTTTGCCAGCGACCAGCGTGAATGCAACCCTGATTGCCACCATGCGAACTTTGGCGGCACAAAAAATTGCGGAAATTGATCAGACCATTCGTGTGCGCACCAAACATGGATACAACGCCGCCGCCAATATCGTGCGCACCAATGTTGGTAAGCAACTGATGGATATGCTGCGGGCTGAGCTTTCCGGCATCCGAAACCAATATCATCGCGTGGCGGTCTACGAGCATGTGCTCGTCGAGCGTCGATTACGAATGACGCAAATAGCAGCAACGGAATTCACTGTAGTCTTGCTGGTGACACTGTTAGGAATGTATTGGCGCATTGTCCGTGTCGTACGCCGTGGTTATAAATTGACAGATCATCTCGCGCACAACGCCCATAATGACCCTTTAACGGATTTGCCCAACCGTGGCATGTTTATGAATTGGCTCACGTATGGCCTGGCGCAGGCTCAGAGGATGGATGGCAAGGCTGCCGTGCTGTTTTTAGATCTTGACGGATTCAAGCCGGTGAATGATCGCCTGGGGCATTCCGCCGGGGATCACGTTCTGTGCGAAGTGGCGCAACGTTTTAAGCAAAGCGCACGCACTGGTGACATGATTGCACGCATCGGAGGGGATGAATTCGCGGTTTTCATTCCCGCGGTTTTAAATGAAAGCGATCCTGCGGAATTGGCGCATCGTCTGATCGAAGCTATGCGGCAACCCATTGTTGCTGATGGATCGGTTGTGTATGTCGGGGTGAGCATCGGGGCCGCAATGTATCCGCGCAACGGCAAATCCCCTGAAACCCTGCTGGAGGCCGCCGATCAGGCCATGTACCGTGCCAAGCGGGAAGGCGGCCGTAAACTGGCATTCCACAACTCGGCACTGACGGACCAGATCACGCGCGAAGCACGCCTGCGGAATGGATTGCAACAGGCCATGCAGGCCAAAGAATTTGAGTTTCATTATCAACCCTTACTGGATGCCCAGACACTTAAGCCGGTAGCCGTAGAAGCGCTGTTGCGCTGGCGGCATCCGGAATTCGGCTTGCTGGTCCCCGCTGAGTTTCTTCCCGTTGCAGAACGCAGCGGATTTATGCGAAAGCTGGGACCGGTTTTGCTGGAACATGCCGGAGAACAAATGGCTCTTTGGCGGCGGCAGGGGATACAGTTGCGATTGGCGTTTAATATTTCGCCCTTTCAGTGTTCCGATCAGAATCTCGTATCCGCAGTGGAAAGCATGTTGGCCTCCAGCGGTATGGAACCACAAAGTCTGTATCTGGAAATCACTGAAGCCGGCCTACTGCAAGCCGATGCCCAGCCAATTCTGCGGGATATAAGGCAGATGGGTGTCGGCTTGACCCTTGATGATTTCGTCGGTGGCAGCGGGGGACTGGCGTGTTTGCGCCAACTTCTTATTAACCAGGTCAAATTTGATCGCCGATTTATCACTGGATTGCCGCACTCTCCAGCAGATATGGATTTACTCTTCGGCCTTGCTGATCTCACCCATCGCCTTGGCATACAAGTCGCGGCCGGTGGAGTGGAAACGCAGGATCAGGATGTTGTGGTCCGCCGATTGGGCTGTGATCTGGTCCAGGGAAATCTATACGCCGGTGCCGGCAGCCCTGAGGACATAACAAATCTGCTGCATCAGTGGAAGGCTGCATAAACTTCAATCCCTCTGGACGGGGATAAGGCCTTCCTTCCGGTTTGATTGACAAAGTCACGATTGCATTACATGGACCGGCGGCGTCGGGCCAGAAGCATCATGCCCATGCCCAAGGCACCCACCAGCGTCAAGCCGGCCGAAGCAGGTACCGGAGCCGGCGCTGCCGGCGTCGGGTTGCCTGAGTTGCTTGGCAGGCTCAGCGATACCGTGCTAAGCAGCACGGTTTGGCCCGGCGCAGCGACCCTGACATTCAGGTAGGAATAACCCGTCAGTTGTTGCAGGGTGAAGGTTTCCGTTCGGTCAGATCCGTTCGTAGAAACGACCGAATTGCCAATCTGCGTGCCGATGTCGCCCAGGCTGTTAGAGCCTGAGATAACGGCGGTATCAGGGCTTTGCAGGCTGCCGATGGTTAAGGTCGCATTCTTAACATTGGCATAGCCAAGCAGGGTCAGTAGATTCGAAATGTCCAACTGGATCATGCCCGTCTCCTGGGTGGTGGCGGTGGTTACGGTCTTGCCCAAATAATTTTCCGAAGAAAAAACGGAACTCTTTAGCAGCTTATGCAACAAAAATAATAAGAGAGATTATCTCTCGCCCTCGCGAAGAAGCTCCCTCAACATTGCCAGTTGTGCCCTCTTCGCACAACTGAAAATAAGTGTACCCCGCACGAGGTGGCAATGCAAGAAAAATTCGCAAAAAAAACTTCCAAAAAGTTATCGGCCGGACGGCAGGTTAAGGGTTATAGCGTAGCCAGTGATCCGTGATCCGTGATCCGTGATCCATGATCATTGATTCAAATTTCCTCAGCGAGAATTCCTGAAAGCTGCTGGGATACTTCGCCGATTTGTTCGGCGGTCAGGTGGGGGTTTAATACCAGGACTGCCAGGCCGCCGCGCAGGGTCATGTTCCATGCTTCCGGTAGCGGCGCAAGGGCGCTGAATTTGGTTTTCAGTACTTCGGGCAGGGCCGAAGTGCCTTCGTATTTCAGCAGCCGCTTACGCATTAATAGCAACGCCAAAACAAAGCGGAATCGCAGGTCCAGAATATCTTCACGGTCCGCCAGACGGTTAAACAGGTCCAGCAGAACCGTGTCATCCACAAAGGTCTTGGCTTTCTTTTGGGATTCCGGAACCACGGTTTTCCAGAAGGAAAACATTTCCACCGGCGCGGTGGGGCGCTGGCCGGAGTTCCAGCATTCCGGGCAGAAATTCAGGCGCTGCCAGGGGCTAAGAGGCGTTTTGGATTCGCCCGGTGCCGCGGGCAGCGAACGCACTTCCACCAGTGCCGCCCAGCATGTTGCGCCCGGCGGAATTTCGGCGGCACATTGTGCACATTGGCCGCCAACTTTGCCGACATCCCACGTCTGATTCTGCGTAATTAATCCTGTTGCCATGACGATATAGTAAGGCTTTTGGCACCGCCAGCAAAGTGCCAGGGGTAACGATTACAATTGACGTAAGCCCGCGACTTGATAACATACTCGCAAATACGCGTGCGAATCCGCACGACCGTCAGCGATTGGAAAGCCTGACGCCCTATTTTGAAAAACCTGTGGCTTGGAGAAACGAGTGGTTATCAATACGTTATTAGCCGCGGTATCAGCGGCAACGCCGCATTCCGGTGCGATTATCCATCTGCACGGGATTGACTGGGCCATTCTGGCCGTGTACCTGCTGTTTGTGGTCGGGATCGGGATTATCACCGGTCGCGGCAGCAAAACCAGTGAGGACTTCTTCCTTTCCGGACGAAGCCTGCCGGCGTGGATCACGGGGTTGGCCTTTATTTCCGCCAATCTCGGGGCGCTGGAAGTCATGGGCATGTCCCAGCAGGGATATGAATATGGCATGATGACCGCCAACTACTATTGGATTGGGGCCATTCCCGCCATTGTATTTATGGGTATCGCGATGATGCCCTTTTTCTACGGCAGCAAGGTGCGCAGCGTGCCGGAGTTTCTGAAAAAGCGCTACAACGAGGGCGCACGATTTATCAACGCCTTCACGTTCGCTGTATTTACCCCGGCGATTTCTGGTATCAGCATGTACGCCCTGGCGGTGGTGATGCAGGACTTCCTGGGCTGGCATTTTGCGCAGAGCGTATGGGTGTCGGCGCTGGTGGTGCTGGTGTACACCTTTATGGGTGGTTTGACGGCCAGCATTTACAATGAAGTGCTGCAATTTTTCCTCATTGTTCTGGGCATTGCCCCCATGACCATCATCGCCCTGATTGCCAACCATGGCTGGGCGCATTTCAAAAAATGGATTGCCACGCACCAACTGCCGTTCCTTACGCCGGATCAGGTGGCTGCTGCGGCCACCAGGCCGGGCACGGCGGTGCAGCAGATGCCGGCGTCCCAATGGATGCACACGTTTCACAACACGCTCACGCAGAATAATCCCATGCACATCACCTGGCCGGGGATCGTATTAGGCCTGGGCTTTGTGCTTTCATTTTCCTACTGGTGCACCAACTTCCTGGTAGTGCAGCGGGCCTTGGCTGCCAAAGATATGAATTCAGCCCAACGCACGCCCCTGCTGGCGGCGTTTCCGAAAATGATATTTCCGTTCATTGTGATTCTGCCGGGGTTGTTGGCGTTGCCATTGCTGCCGCATTTATTTCCCGGCAATACCATGGTCAACGGCCACCTGATTCCGGCTACCAAATCATTTAATAACGTCATGCCGCTGATGATGGCGAACTATTATCCGGCCGGCTTGCTGGGCCTGGGGCTAACGGCATTGATGGCGTCGTTTATGTCCGGTATGGCGGGTAACGTTACTGCGTTTAACACGGTCGTTACCTATGACCTGTACGCCGTGTTTATTAAACCCAATGCGCCAGATAAGCATTATCTGTGGGTGGGGCGGATTTTGACCATTGTCGGCATATTCATTAGCGTGCTCTTTGCTTATGTAGTGCGCGGGCAATCCGGCATTATGGGCTATACACAAACCATATTCGGCGTGGTTAACGCACCGCTGATCGCGGTATTCCTGCTGGGAATGTTCGCCACATTTACCACCCCGGCTGGCGGGCTATGGGGATTGCTGGTGGGTACCGGTACTTCTGTGACGCTGTGGATTATCCGATCCTATCCTGGCCTGCCGCTGTGGCATCATTACAACAACAACACCACGGGCGCGTTTTGGGGTGCGGTTTGGGCCTTCTGTGCCGGGGCGGGCGCCACCATTGTTGTCAGTTTGTTTACCAAGAAAAAGAAAGACGAAGAACTCGTGGGCCTGGTTTACCAACTTACGCCCAAGCCGCCTCAGGACGCGAATTTGCCCTGGTGGAAGAAGCCGATTGTGCTGGGCGTATTAGCCCTGGTTTTGACCTTGATTATTAATTGGTGGTTCTGGTAAAACAGAAAGCAATAAGCAGCGGTGCATGCCGCACTGGAGTGAATGTATGATGGATTTAAGATTACCGATTGGTATATTCTTTTTGCTGGTAGGCCTTATCATGGTCGGCTACGGCGTGGTGTCACCGCAGGATATTCCCCATATCACCGAAAAGGTGAACATTGATCTGTATTGGGGAATCGTATTGCTGGTGTTTGGCGCACCGATGACCATTTTCGGCTGGAAAGCCGAGGCCAAAGCTAAAGCCGAGATGAAGAATAAACGGCCGCAAGATCAATAGGCCCGGGATTCTATTCTCTAAGGCCTTGGGCAAACCAGCGGGTGCGGTCGAAACACAAACTCCGCTGGCGGTCTATTCTTAACCCTCTCCTTCCGATGCCGTTCGGCCCTTGGCGTCTAACGGTGATAGGCGAGTCGGAGACTCGTTAGCAGCTATCCGAGCTTCAGAAAAATCCTTCGCAGCGTGCCTGTCAGAGCGCCCCATCCGCGTGCATTTTTCTTCGGCAGGTGAAATTGTTGGCGTTTATCCCTAGAATTACTAACTGCGATGGAATGCGGCGGCCGGGCCGCGTGGATTTATTGGAGTTTTATTATGACTGAAGCAACTACATCGGCGGCGTCCGTGGGGGCCAATATTGGCGGCGGCCGGCCGGGGGCAACCGCCTCTGGGCATACCGCAGTGAAAGAGCAGGCAGCCGCAACGGGGCGGCCTGCGGCGCGGCGGCAATTTGTCTCCTTTTCGTTTTATAAGTTGCTGCCGGACTTTCGCCGCCTGCCGCAAACGCAGCAGTCATCGATGCTGGCAGAACTCGTGGCGCTGGTGCAAAAGCAGGATCAGCAAAAAATGCTGCTGATTCCCTATAGCTGTGTGGGCACCCGGCCGGATGTGGACATCATGTTCTGGAAAATCAGCTACGACCTCGATGCTGTTCAGGAATTCACCGCGGCCATTCATCGGCTCCCGCTGGCGGGTTATCTGGTGCAGCCATTCTGTTATCTCGCCCAGAGCAAGCGCAGCACCTATGTGGATAAAATTGATCCCGCGCATGATGACACGCGCACCAGCATTGTTCCAGGAAAATATAAATATATATTTGTATATCCATTTGTAAAAACACGGGAATGGTATCTATTAAGCAAACAGACCCGGCAGGGCATTATGGATGAACATATTATGGTGGGCAACCGTTATCCATCCGTGAAGCTCAATACCACCTACAGCTTTGGTCTGGATGACCAGGAATTTGTCGTGGCGTTTGAGACCGATAAACCCGGCGATTTTCTTGATCTGGTGCAGGAATTGCGGGAAACCGAAGGCAGCCGTTTTACCGTACGCGATACGCCTATTTTCACCTGCGTTCAAACGCCGATAGAGCATATCGTGCGGCAAATTGCCGCCGTGTGATGGGTCAGTGCTGTGTTGCAAAGCCGACAAGTTGAATCGGCCTGCCGGAGCATCGGGGAATTAGCATGAATTATAAAATGGGCATCGGCATCGCCCTTGTTTTCCTTATCGTTGTTGGCGTGTTGGTATACATATTTGTAGGGCCGGCATCCATAGGCCAACCCACGTATCGGACTTTGGCCCATGGGTTTATGACACCAATAAAAATTGACTACAGCATTGGTGGCCTGACGCCGGTTAAATCCGGCTCGGGTGCCGGCAAGCTTTACCTCCAGGCGTATCAACAAGTTGTTGCGCTATCCAATGACCGCAATGCGATAGCGGAACTGACCGGGGGCCGCAATCCAGCGGCGTCACCAAAAATCCTTGCCATTGTGCAACTTGTGGAACAAGCCGCCCCGGAAATCTTAGGCCGAAAGTATCTCCTGTTTGCCAAGGGTGTGGGGTTGCCGGAATCGTCCGATCCCGTCGCTGACCGTCTCAATGCCATTGGCCAAATGACCGGTGCCTATGCCACCGCCTGCATCAGCGACAAAAACCCAAAATTAGCAGCCAAAGCTTTAACGGCTCTTCTGGTGTTTGGTCATCGGCTCTGGCAGCATGGCCTGTTTGTCGATGTGCGGACTTGCGGCATATCGGATATGCAGTCTGCGGCCGCGGGCTTGCAAATGGTCTATAAATCCGGCCCAACCAAAAATAAATATGAATGTGCGGTCGCCACGAAACTTGTCGGTCCGCTAAACAGAGCCGGCACCCGGTGGTATGACAAGATGAAAATTGTCGATGTAGCAGATCCCAATGCTGGTGACATGGCCAATATTGTCCGGCATGACCGGGACCTATCGTGGCGAATTGAGGCGATGCTGGAATTGGGTATTGCCCGATGGAGCACCTCTTACGCCCCCCGCGCCCATGGCATTGCAGCTTTCCTAAAACATTACACCGCAGATTCCAATCACTGGATCAGCGCCTCGGCAAAGGTTGCCCATGCCATGACCGCCAATACCATCAGCCAGCTCGCCGGTAACTAAGCCCTTTGGACGCTACACCGTTAAATCGCCCGCGAGTTCCTGCTGATAACGCTTCATTAATTCGGATCGGGTTAAAAAGCCCAGCAGTGCCGGGGTTTTATCCGCCGGGTTGACATCATCCAGAACGGCCAGACGGGAAATATCGAATCGTCCAAACATCGTCAACGCGGCATCGAGCGTGTCATGAAATTTAATGGGTGGAACGTCTGCGCGCATGACTTCCCCCACCAGCAGCAGTGGGGCGGCTTCCGGCTCCAGCAGCACCGTTTTCAAGTCATCTATGGTCAGCAGCCCCAGATAATTTCCGGTTTTATCCATCACCACAAAATCTTCCACACCATCCAAATGACTGCGTGCTAAAATGCTGGAAAGCGAGTCGTCCGGGCGGGCTACCTGCGCCTTTAGCAGCACCAATTGATCCACGCCGATGCGTTGCAGGGCACTAATTCCTACCGCCGCCCCGAGCTTCACGCCCAGTTTTTTCAACGGCAGGGTATATAAGCTTTCTCCAACGAGCAACTGTTGAATTACCGTTGCCGTCACCGCCGCCAGCATAATCGGTACCATAATTGCGTAATTCTGCGTAAGCTCAAATAATAGAATAATAGCGGTCAGGGGAGCCTGAATGGCCGCAGCCAAGACTGCTCCCATACCCACCAAGGCGTAGGTGGCCGGATCACTCACCAAGCCATAATGCGCAAGCACCAGGCCCACGGCACCGCCGCCGGCTGCGCCAATAAATAATGCCGGCGCAAAGACTCCGCCAGACCCCCCCGGCGCCAGCGTGAAGGACGTAGCCAGGATTTTTAATACGCAAATCACCACGAGAAATTCTAAAGTCAGGTTGATGGTGTGCCCGGCGATAGTGTGAACGCCGGAATACCATCGGGGATCAATCATCCGCAGAATAGTGGGATACCCGTCGCTGAATATCGGTATATAACCTTGGGCAAAGCGCGTATGTAGAAATGGGTCGTCCCGGAAAATAATCAGCATGGCGACACCGCAAACACCGCTAAGCGCTGCCCCGATGGCCGGGTGCAGAAAATAGGGTATGCGGGATCGGTGTTTTTGCGAGTAGTTTTCTACCAGCAGATAAAAGCGGGTAAAGCCTACCGCCAGAAGGCCGCACACGGCCCCCAACAGCAAATAATAGGGTACTTGACCGAAGGTAAATGCTAACGCCGGCCCATTGGTCGGCATTTGAAATATTCCCCGCGCCGCGCCTCCGCCGGAAAGCCCCACGTACATCGTTGAGGCCATCACCGATGAAATAACAATCGGCGTAAGGGTTCGCACGGAAAAATCGCGCAGCAGCACCTCCATGGCAAACAATACGCCTGCAATCGGGGCGCCAAACACCGCACTGATTCCCGCCGCCGCACCGCATCCCAGCAAAATTGGCATATTGCGGCGGGAAAAACCAAGGGTGTTGCCGCATAACGCGCCGATCGAGGCACCAATTACCGCAATTGGTGCCTCCGGCCCGGCTGATCCGCCACTGCCAATGGTTAAACTGCTGGCGACTAATGTTTCTATGCCCAGGGAAGCCTTGAGTTTGCCTGATTCGCGCGACAGAGAATGCAATAGCCCGGCTAAGCCGTGCAATTCGGATTTCTGCCGGCCCCACAGTCGCCGCCACAGCACCAGCGCCAGGCCGCCGCCGGCGGGGATTAGCGGTAGAAATACATAGCAAGGCCACCGAGTTGTGGCATGTGTTGAATTAGCTAAAGGGAGATAATAATAATTTTCAATGAGCTTAACAGTCTGCTCAAAAAGCCACGTCGCCCCGCCTGCCACCAGACCGACGATAAACGACAAGCCAATCAGTAAAGTCTGCTCACGAATTCCCCAGCGGGCTAATTGCTGCTGCCCGCGCAGTTGCCACGCCAAAATCCATTGCTTCAGTTGATTAATGGGCGGAATTAGACGCATCAGCAATCGGCCTCGTTCATAACGCATTACTTACCATAAAAACCTTTATGGGACAACGCTTTCCGGGAGATGCGATTCCACATGGCTGGCAAAAGGCTTGGCTTTCCGGTTAGAATCAGGGTATTCACTTGCCGGACAATCCGCCGTGGGGTTGCCGGAGAGAATTTCAGGAGTTGCAAAGATATGTTTTCTACCAAAATTAAGTTTGCCTCGGCTTTTGTCGTAGTGTGTGTTGCGGCGAATATGCCGGTGCCTATTGCCCGGGCGGCTACCCAGGGGTCCAGCGCGAAGGTGATCTCGGCCATTAGACGTGGGGTTAATTATTTGCTTTCTCAGCGAAATCCCAAAACATTCTGGGAACAAGGTGTACGGTCTGGTTCGCAGGACTATATGGGTGAAACGGCGTTGGTGGTGGAGTCTTTGTTGGATGTTGAGCAGAGTTTAAAGCTTAATCGGTTGTATATCTTCAAATCACCGATGAAACAGTCCATTGCATTTCTGGTGTCGCATCACAGCGATGCAACTTATGTGGCCTCTTTCCAGGCTAACGCACTGGCCTTATTACCCCGACGCGAGGCCTACAACGCGACACTTCGGTGGGATGCCAATTACCTGTTTCGCAGCATGCATCAAGGCGGCGGATATTCGTATGCTTGGGGTACCCCGGCCTACAAGAAGCGGTTTCCCAGCGGGGAAGCGGATGGATGCGATAATTCCAACACGCAGTATGGTGTTTTGGGCATGTGGGCCGCAGCGCACACGGGATTGCCTATTCCGGCCCGGTATTGGCTTGAAGCGGCGTCGCACTGGCGGCGCGGGCAATTTATCAATGGGTCCTGGGGCTATGCAGGTCAGGCGCGTACTCCGTCTATAACCGCCAAACTGCCAAACCGCATGATGACCTTTACTCCCGCAGGCGTGGCGAGCCTGCTGATTAGTGACGAATTTCTTGGTGCGCAACGTGTGGGAATTCATCCTATTGTGGATCCCAATGTGGTGGCGGGCCTGAATTGGATCAATAAGAATTTTGATCCAAGCATAACTGACCAGTATGCCATGTATTGTTATGAACGCGTGGGTCTGGCCTCGGGGCTGCAATATTTTGGCACCCATAATTGGTATCGTGATTATGTAAAAACACTTCTGGCCAAGCAGCAGTCCAACGGCTCATGGTCCCCTAATTTTATCGTATACTTCAATCCTCATCCAAAAGCTTCAGCTCCGAATAACAGCTTCGCTTCGGTTGTTGCGACAGCTTATGCATTATTGGTCCTGGATCGCGGCTTAAACCCGGTATTTATGAACAAGCTGCAATATGACAAGGGCTTCTACGGCCAATGGAACGCCCGGCAGCGGGATGTTGCCAATATCACTTCCTGGGTCAGCAGGACCACGGAAGCACCTTTGAATTGGCAAGTGGTGAATTTCAACTCGCCGGTCAGTAACTGGCTTAATTCTCCGATTTTGATCATCACGGGACATGATGATCCTAAATTTAGCGCCCCGCAGATCGCCGAGTTGCGGGCCTATATCAATGCCGGCGGTATGGTATTTTGTTCCAGCGACGGCTCCTCGCTGCAATTTAAGAGGGCCATGCTGAAATATGGCCGGGAAGTCATGAATAATAAATATGAATTTCATCGTATGACGCCTAAAAGCATGTTGTTGACCATGCAGCCGTGGTATCACATGTATTTTAACATGCTGGCAATTTCCAATGGCGTACGGGACGTGTGGGTGGTCAGCCCTGAGGATATGGGGGCGGTGTGGGAACGCCGAGCTTTTTCGGAGAAGAGATTCTGGGAATTTCCGATGAATCTCTATTTATACGCCACTGGTAAAGGATACCTCGCAGACCGATTGCATTCACCCGTGGTGCCCACGACGACAGCAGCGCCAGCCCGCACGGTAGCAGTGGGGCGGGTGAAATATAACGGTAATTGGAATCCGGAACCGGGGGCTTGGCCGCGGATGGCCTTATTGGCCCGTGCGAACGCCCAAACACAAGTCAATATTTCGATAGTTACCGCCGGCAAACTAGACGCCAAGAAGTTACCGCTGCTGGATGTAACGGGTACAGGAAAATTTACCTTCACCGCGGCACAGATTGCAGCGATGCGGAAATATCTGAATCAGGGCGGCATGTTGTTTGGTGACGCGGCAGGAGGGAATCAGCAATTTACCGATTCGTTTACCGCATTGGCGCTTAAGTTGTATCCGAAATCGGTGCTAAGTAAATTACCGCAAAGCTGCTCAATTTATCGCGGTACTATGCCCGGCGGAGCAAATATTAAACATGTGCGTTATCGTCGCTATTACATCAATATGTATGGTCCTAAAAAGAAACCGGAGTTTCTGGGCATCAAACGTGCCGGAAGATGGGTGGTGGTCTTTTCACCTGATGATGTTACATCCGGCATGTTGGGCCTGAAAACCTGGGGAATATCGGGTTACACATCAGCGTCGGCAGTAGCCTTGACAACCAACGTTATTGAGTACGCCGCCAAGCACGCGCCGTAATTTCTTTATTGGAATGGCCATCCGCTACGGATAACGGCTCCAATAGCGTCGGAAAGATGCCGGGTAGCGGACTGCGTGTTCCGTCCCAGACGGATCAACTGCGGGATAAGCATTGGTTTTCTGGCCAAACTTAAGGTCAGGTCCCATGGGCGCACAGTTCCCGAGCCATCCACAAAATGTATTACTTTTGAAGAAACATTTTCAAATGCCGTATCGCTGATCGCTCGAATTCCCAGCCAGGGCACTTTTCGCCGGTCCGCAAGTTGCCGGGTATATGCGTTCTCCATATCTACAGCAATGGCTTTGGTTTCCTTGTAAAGCTGCTTTTTGGCTCTCACAGAGCCGACCAATTCCTTGGCGGTGTGAATAGGGCCTACACGAACGCGGCGCTGATTGGACATGGCGTTCATAAATTCCGCGACACGCTCGGCATCGGTTGAACTGGTATCAATAACCAGATCTCCAATCGCCAGGTCCGGTGCCAACGCCCCGGCAACCCCGGCGACAATAACTCCGGCCACGCGGTGATGCGCGTATCGAGGCAGCACCTCGCGCAGGCGGGTCCCGCGCATACCGATGCTCTCGACCTTGATGGTGTCATAAGAATTCGACCGCGCCACGGACGGGCATTCATGCGTCCAGTGGTCTACCGCGGATTGTACAGCGTCTGTTTCGGGTTTTAAGGCCGCGAACATGAGCAACACTTTCGAATCACAAATTGTTTGAGTCTGCATATTCATCACGAGTTACTATCGGACAAACCCCCAAAGCAAGGCGCAATAATTTTTTTAAAAATTTAGTTATGCGACGCTAGGAGCCGGTAGACGCTGCGATTAAAGCCTGTCATCCGCCGGAGCATATAAGCGCGGGTGGGGCTGCATGCGTGTACGAACACATTTGCCGCACATATAAAAGCGGATGGGAGAAGGATAATCTGTGTTATCGGCATCATCTCCCTCCACCCATTGACGGCAAAATACGTTTTGCGCGCCGCACAACGCACAGTGGGTGGGTCCACCGCCGCTTTTATCCACCAGTAAATCACTGAGGCGTGGATATTTTGTCAATTCCCCCACACCATCCGCCGGTCCAATTTCAAAGCTCACATGTCTCTGTTTGAGCCAATGCGACATATGCGGCACGTCTGAGGCATCACAATAGCATGTCCACGCATTATTTCTGGGACCTTCACGAAAAAAGCCCATGTCTTCCAGCCGCTCCTGCGCGATGGGATCAAGCCAATGCTTCACCTTTATTACCATCCGTTCAACCATAACCACTATCCATACCGCATGAAGGGAAAAAAAGAAAGCACAACATCCCCGTGCCCGTCATGGCCGATTGGTCTGATATGCCGAATTATCCGCCGATAAAAATCCTGTTCCCGCGCCGACCGCCGCCGCGGTTGGTTCTGTGATCTTATAACAATTCCTTTCGCTGGCCGCATGGCCGTCACAATACGCCACGTTGGTACAGCCCATGTGGCGAAACGCCTGTGTGCCAGATGCGCGTTGCGCATCACTGACCGAATCAGCATTACTTGGAACCGGGTTAAGCAGCACCGGTGCCCGCATCCAGTAATCAATTCCCCCGGTCCAGCCGCCGTCGCCAAATAACGCACACGCAGACGGATTTTGTACATCCGTTCGTCTCGCCGGGGCAAGCATGGTCCGGCCTGGACCTTCCAAAGACCCGTGGCCGATATAACTGGTGTTGTAATTATAGCCCAGCACAATTTGCCCGCTCTGTGGCGTTTGATGAACCATGGGGCAGACCAGCACCTGCAGGTTGGTCTGCCCCATAAATAAAATTCCCGGCAAATAGTGCCACTGACCGCTTTGCCCATCGCGGACATGATCCAACGCCCATGACGGGTTGCCAAAACCATCGTAACCGGGCGGATAAAAGTCAGCGCAGGCCGTGGCGTATTGCTGCGCTTCCAAACCCAATTGACGCAGGTTGCTTAGACATACCGCGCTGTCGGCATCCTGCATCGCCATGGCCAGTGCGGGCACAAGTAGTGCCATCAGCACGGCGATGATGGCAAGTACTACCAGCAGTTCAACGAGTGTAAAACCCCGCGTATGTTGCCGCGCCATGACTAACATCCTTTCGCCCGGTACAGACAGTTATCCGCCGGTCCGTTGACAGTCTCCTGGCTGTTGCACTTTTCTGCGGCGTATCAGCAGCAGCGCCCCCAAACCGGAAATCAGGAGAGCCCATGTTGCCGGTTCTGGTACAACGCCTGCCACAGCTTGTATATACATGGTATCTGCGGCGGTTGAGGGTACGGTAAATTGGATGTAGTGAATGGAGCTTAATCCGCTGCCCGCGACATTCAGCCACGTTCCGCCTGAACTGCCATCGAGGGTGGCAACGACCTGACTCCACGATTCATTGTTGAACGAGGCCAATGTGTTCAGAAAGGGTTTTGAAAAATCAGCAATTGGCGTTCCTGCGGCAATCGTTGCGGAAGAGTAGGCTCCATCCGGTCCGATCTGCGATGAATTGAAGTAATTCGTGGGAATATCAAAGGCGATCAGGCTGGCCGCGGAACTGTTTGAAACCCACTGGTACAAGGATGGATCGGCGGGGTTTGGCGCTACTGCCGTTCCACCGTGGATGCCATTGTATTGCAGATATTTCCAGGTACTGCCGTCCTGGCTTACTGCCACGGTCGCTTCGCGTGGGTTGGTATAATTTCCATTGTTAATCGTGCCGCCGGTGGCGCCCGTTACACCGCTGCCATAGTTCGTATCTGTAAGCCCTACACCCGCCTGAACGCCGATGGTAAAGCCGTTATTTACCGAAGCGCCCGTGCTGGCCAACCCATTAGTACCAAAACTCAATTCCAGAGAGTTGCCCGGGGCTACTGGTAGGAGTGGGGCACCATACGCCCCGCTGGCGGTCGTGGTGAAAGCTGCGTCAAACGGTGTAACCGTGTAGGATGCACCACTGTAGGAACCGGCGAACGCATTGAGCTGTCCATTCCATCCATGCGTTTTTATGCCCGGTGTCACGACGGTACTGGCCCAGTTCATACTTTGGGCACCACACGCGCCGGCGGACAGTACAACACCTGTTGCGAAAATAAAACTCTTCATTGGAAAACCTCTTCTGACTTGCGCGGCGCGACCCGGAAAGTCGATACAAAAAAAGCAATGCCGTGACCCAGGAATACCGGTGTTGACTGATGCAAATGCTGAATTTATTCTCGGTGCATGGCGGGCAAATCCTCCGCTCCATTGCGGAAAAATAAGTCTATCGACGCAAAAGCGTCTGCCATGGCCCTAAGTTGATGAATTCAAACCTTTACATACAACGCCCGGTGTCCCATCTCGCGAGGACCGGCATAAAATCAACAGGCAGGTCTTCTGGCTTAGGGCATTGGTGGGCGTAAGAGTCTTCCCGGAATTGCATGTTCATGCGGCGTGTTGAATCGGTCCGCATATCCCGGCGAGCGCCGGTTGAACTATTCCCAGTGATCTTACGCGAGTGCTGCCCTTTACAGCGGCGCGTCCGCGGCGGAATTTAACCGCCTTCCCTTTTCATTCGCCTACACCGGCGAACACCTGTCAGAAAGCACTTTACCACTTTTAAAATTCTTTGCAACAACGTTATCTGCTTGCTGCCAACGCCGGTCACGTCTATAACATTCGCTTAGCATTGGCCGAACAGACCTGATCAGCCGAAAATTCAGGGTATCAGGTTATGATTGCGTCCTGCCGGCAACTGATAGGATACGGAAAGTAAATATCCTGCGGTGTGCTGGCGCGGCAATCGTGCCGATGCAATAAGAAAGGAAATTTTACTCACATGGCTCCATCATTACTCTACGACCTAAGCTTGCTTGATCTGCATAAAGAAGAGTTCTCTCTGGAAGACATTCGTAAAATTAATCCGCATCGCTTTGAGATGGAGCAGCTCTCGGCGATTATTCATATCGATTACACCTCCACCACGGTCATTGGTGTTAAGCATCTAAAGGAAAATGAGTTTTGGGCACGCGGCCATATTCCGGGGCGTCCCTTGATGCCGGGCGTTCTGATGGTGGAAGCGGCAGCTCAGTTGTGCTCATTTATGGCCCGGAAAACCATTCCCGAAATAAAATTCATGGGCTTCGCAAAGGCCGACACGGTCCGTTTCCGCGGAACCGTTGTGCCCCCCAACTCGCTATACTTAATTGCGCAGGCGGCGGATATATCGCGCCGCAGGATCATCGCGAATTGCCAGGGAATCTGCAATGGCACGCTGGTTTTTGAAGCTGTGATCACCGGCATGCCTGTGTAAAAGTTTCCGCTTGACAGAGTATCAGCATCCGTATGATTGAAAACATTGCCGATCTTCTCCCGGATTTAGTATCGCTTGCCGAGTTGATCAACAGTCCTGTTGACTTAGCCCCTCACGATAACCCCCGCCCAACGGACGACAATGAGACGGAAGAGCCAGAGGATTCGCCAGGGAAAAATACTGCAGGCGGCTGGAAAGCGATTCCCGCAAAGCCTGCCGTCTATACCTGCTTTTCATCCGAAGGAACCCCGGTTGCCGCGGTGACCACCGCCAATTTGCGCAAAGCGTTGCAAAATCGCGTTGCCGGTGAATCGGAATCTAAAAGAAACCGCTTGAATTACGCCGAATTTGTGCAAACAATTCGCTTCCGCTGTGTCGGCAGCGCGTTTGCTGCAAGCTGGTGGTACTACCGCACGGTTCGATCTTTATTTCCTAGCCGTTACGCCGCCATGCTGGCCTGGAAACCCGCCTGGTTTATCACACTTGAACCAGTGGCGGAATATCCGAAATTCCAGATTTCCAGCCAGCGCTGCGCTGCCCCGGCAATTTGCGTGGGACCTTTGCTTTCCCGGCGCCAAGCACGGGAATTGGTGCAATCCATCGAAGATTTATTTGATCTCTGCCGGTATCACGACATACTTCAACAGGCTCCCCACGGCACGCCCTGTACTTATAAAGAACTGGGCCGATGCCCGGCTCCCTGCGACGGCTCACTTTCCATGGCCGAGTACCAGCGCCAAATCGCAACGGCCGGTCATTTTCTCGCCGATCACTTCAATGCGCGAACCCAGTGGTTTGAACAGCAGGAGTCGCAAATACGTCAGGCCGCATCGCGCATGGATTTTCGCCTTGCGGCAATGTGTAAACGCAAACTGGATATGGCTGATAAATTAAATCAGGGAGAATTGGCGCAAGTCCATAACATGGACAAATGGAAATATTTAATTTTTCAACGGGGCAAAACGCGGCAATGGATCGCTCCATTTGTGGCCGGCCCCGGCTGGGTTGCCGAATTCCCGGAAGTTAAGGAATCTCATGTTAATGAGCAACTGCCGGCGTGGACGCAGTTTTGCAATCCGGGGGTGTCGGACTGCATTCCAAGGAACATTTTTCCAATTGAGGAAGTTGCGGCCCTGGTGACCTACCATAAATACCGACCTGCGGATGCCGGGCTTTATATTCCCATGGGGGAGCCAATCGGCATTGACATCATCTATCAGGCCATGCACATATGGCTTAATCATAACGAGCAGGATGATATGCCGGAAATGAACTCCACAGATCTTCCGTCCCGGAACCGCTCCGGCGAAAAGTCCGCATTATAGCAATGATTGCCGCCATCTTGCTCGGTGAGCGACGGATATATCTGGTCCGGAAAACAGCGAATAATTAGAAATTCAGGAGACAAATTATGGTGGATGGCGCAACGGATGTCGTGGTTGTTGGCGGCGGCGTGATGGGGCTTACCACCGCCTGGCAACTGGCGCAACGGGGTGTATCGGTAACTGTTCTGGAACAGGCACGCTGCGCACAGGCTGCCAGCCGAGCGGCACTGGGAGCTCTTTGGCCTCTGCCGATGGCTCGTGCTGGTGCCATGCAGCAGATGCATCGGAAAAGTTTGTGGGGGTATGCGGCGTTTATACAGTCGCTTCAGGCCGCCTCGGAAGTGCATGTAGAGTATCAGCGGCGTGGAAAGCTTGAACTGTTAAATTCTCCAGACGCAGCTCGTACCGCCGAAGAGCAGTGTGCCGCCGCCAACGCTTCCTGGCCGAAAATAGATGATAAGCCGGTAATGGAACTGCTTACCGATCAACAGACACTGCAATCTGAACCGGCACTGGCGCACGCCCCTCATGGGGCACACCTCTGCCGTTGGTCCGGGCAGGTAAACGTGGATCAGTTGCTTGCGGCACTCGTTAGCGCGTGCCACCGGTCTGGTGTGCGCATGATTGAAGCTACCCGCGTCGACCGGCTGGAATCTGATGGCGACCGGATCGCGGCGGCCCATGCCAACGGCCAAAGATTTCTGGCTGACAAATTTGTGCTTTGTGCGGGAACTGGCTTACCGGCGATTGCGGCCGCCCATGATCTTGCACCCCCGGTTACGCCAGTGAAAGGTCAGGCATTGCTGCTGCGTGTGCAAAAGGAAGTGATTCGGCATATCGTTAAAAGCGGCATGATCTTTCTTGTGCCCTGGCAGGATGGCCGGATTCTGGTGGGGTCAACCACCGAACCAGAAGCGGGCTTTGATCTCACCAACACCGCAGATGGCATCGTCTTTCTCATCAATGGCGCAACGCAAATTGTCCCGTCGCTTAAAACTGCGGTAGTGGAACGAGTATGGGCAGGCCTGCGTCCGACAGGCCCCAAACATCGCCCCGTGATGGGCCGGTCCCCCGCGTTTTCCAACGCGTTTGTATGTGCAGGCCATTTCAAAATCGGCATCGGACTGGCTCCGCTGTCAGGAACGTTCATGGCGGAATTGGTGACCACAGGTCGTACCGAGCCAGGTATGGAGGCCTTTGCGCCCCAGAGCTTGTCTGAGTAATCAGCGAGGCTCGCACAAGCGAGACTTAAACGAGAGAGACTTAAACTTGGGCGGTGTTGAAATCAGAAATAATAGTGGATGCCCAGGCCGAAGTATTGAATCGTATTGACATAAAACTGACCATACGGTGAATGGCCGCGATAAAATTCCAGCAGGAATTGCAATTTTGAACTATCCGGTTTTCCATTGGTTAATTCAATACCGCCCACGGCTGAAATATCTGTGTCGTAGTTGTTTTCGCTCCAGTTTTTAAAATCAACGCCAGCCACGGGTGAGACAAAGCACGTGCCTTTATGGAAGAAGGCCGCACCGTGATATTCCGCTCCATAGTGAAACCGCCAATGGCCCAGATTAGCCGGAGCCACATCATCAAGGTAGCCCGCCCCGGCATACAACCGGACCGTGCGATGCAATAAATCGATGGAGGCCAGGGCATTAAGCTCCTCATAGCTTATTTTTTGGCGAAGCCCGAAGTAATAGGCCGGGTTAGCAATTAAAAATTCATCACCCAGGTGCGAACTCTGGTGGTAATAGCGCACCAGAAAGGAGAAATTGCGATGGCGTGCCGCAAAATAACCGCCTACCAGAAAATCAACATTTTGCAGATCACTGTGGGCCGTATCCATATTGAAATAGGCAAATGCGTCCGCCTGCATACCGGCTTCCCACTGCCAATGGTCCGGCCAATTGCCGCGATCGAACGGTATCGTGTCGCCGATGCTCACAGGAATAACATCCTTCAGGCCGTTGGGATGATACGGCGAATAATAGGTGTAGGCGACACTGAATGTCGGCCACTTTGGATCAGCAATCAGTGGTTGAAACAGTCTGCCCGGCGGTAGAAAGCCGGTGGGAAGATGATATACGCCTGCCCGTTCCATGGCCTTGGTATCCATGCCTATGGCAAAATTTCCATCGGTGGAATTGGTGGAATTGGCGGATTGCTCGGGCACTGGCATAACGCCGAGATTGTCCCCGGCGGTGCCTGGCGAAGGACGAATTTGAGATGCCGATGCCGTCGCAAATGCAACGGTTTTGACACCGTCTACCTTCCGCACCGCCTTTCGCACGGCCGTTTGATCCGCCATTGGTACGCCGCCAATTTCAATATTCGTTCCATGCACCTGCACGGACGTGGATCGCAGGTGAAATTTCATGTGCAGTAAAGCGGTAACGTATCCGGAAATATACGCCCTACGCTCCGGAGCCGGCGTCGCAGCCGCCGCCGTAGCATGGCTGCACGTACAAATAAGGGCAACAGTTGCCAAGGTATAGATGGTACGCATAAATTCTCCTTAAGTCTCTGTGCCTTATGTCCCAAACTTGAATCCAACGTTATCAGCCCTCGGATATTGCAAAGATCATAGCGGGGCGGTTTCCCTTGGAAGCACCCGCAAAGGCGCGGGCTGATTCGGGCGCTTGGGCCGCGGCTCCGGAGGAGGTGCCACGGGTTTCCCGGCCGTAATATCCAGCATCCGCTGCAAACTCACACGCGACCAATATGTGTCAAAGGGATCGACTTTAATTTGATTCAAGATCTTGCCGACCGCGAGATTATCAAGAATATAAAGCAGGTGGGGCGGATCAATGCGGTACATCGTGGTGCATAGGCATTGGCAGTCTGAAAGCACCACAATCGTCTGCTCCGGATGGGCCTTGGCCAGACGTTGCACCATGTGTACTTCTGTTCCCACCGCCCATTTGCTTCCGGCCGGCGCTGCGGCAATCTGCTTGCCGATAAAATCGGTGGACCCCACCAAATCCGCCTTCTGGACCACTTCCCACCGGCACTCCGGGTGTACCATAACTTTTACGCCCGGCAGACGCTGGCGAATATCATCGACATGTTCTGGCCGAAATAGCTGGTGCACACTGCAATGGCCTTTCCACAGAATAAATGTTGCATCTCTAATTTGCTGCTCGGTTAACCCACCGTTGGGTTGCCGATAATCCCATACCACCATGGATTCCAATGGGTATCCCATTTTATAAGCTGTGTTTCTCCCCAGGTGTTGATCCGGGAAGAAAATAATTTTGGTATGAGGAGCATCCGCAGGCTTTTGCCCAGCCAATGCCCAGCCCAAAATCTTGTCGCAATTGCTGCTGGTGCAAACGGCCCCGTCATGTTCGCCCACAAAACTCTTCACGGCGGCGGTAGAGTTCATATAGGTAATCGGTACAAGCTTGAATTTCTGGTCTGCCTGGCAGGCCGCGCTGATAGCGGACCAGGCATCTTGAACATCATCCAGTTGGGCCATGTCCGCCATGGAGCAGCCGGCCCCCATATCAGGCAAGAGCACTTTTTGATGGGCGGAGGTTAATACATCCGCTGATTCCGCCATAAAATGTACGCCGCAGAAAATCACGAATTCCGCGTCTGCAACTTTGGCCGCCTCGCGTGATAATTGAAAGGAATCTCCGAGAAAGTCCGCAAAGCGCACCACGTCATCCTGTTGATAATGGTGCCCCAGAATCACCAGACGGCGACCCATTTCCGCCTTCCGCTGTGCAATTCTTGCTAATAGCTGCTCATGCGGAATTTGCATGTATTCTTTGGGGATTGGCTGTTGCCACTGCATAACACCACCTCTTCTTAGCACCATTATAGGCACTCGAGAGGTTTTTGTGACTTTTTCAGGCTCCGGATGGGCACGGTTTCATATCACTATGGAAATCCGCCAGGACTTCCTGCGTTCGGGCCTCGGCTTCCAACTCAAAGGGAGAGTGCGCGTATCCGAAGTCCAGGCAGCATTGCACGTACTCCCGCACAAAAATTCGTATTTCACCCAGCCGTTCATACTGGCATACGTGCGCCAGTTGATGAATCACTCGTCGCTTTATATCTGGAAGATTGTTTTTAATAAATATTCCGTAACCGAATGTTATGCCATCGGTCTTGTCGGTCAATACGCCGATTTCTTTCGCCAGAAGTGTCAGTTCGGCGTTCGGATGCGGCAATGCATCGACATAAATGATGCGCACTTTTTCCGGACGCTTCACACCTACACGCAAGGCATCCCGCCACTGGAGCGTATCCAGAGCCGCGCCATTTTCTATAGCCGCCCGCTCCATCGTTTCGGCCCATGCCGTCATGGCCGGTGCAACGGTCGGAACAATTCTCTTTAACACCTCTACGTTAATCATTTTAGCCTCTCCTCTGTTTAACGCACGACTTGAATTCTTCAGTTCACGCAGATGTGAGCGTAAGTTTACCATCGGCTTATCATTCGAATTGCTTAAGCTAAATACCGATCAATTACCGCCGTTGTTGTCTGATAACCCTTAGCTCTGATAAAATATGGGCCGACATTCAGTGGCTGCCGGCTTTGTAAGAGATGGTCCTTCTTTGCATCAAGGCATCCTCCGTAGCGCGTCCACGGGCCGGCGGACGCCCAGCGTCGTTGCCCAGCGTAGTTCCAATGATTCTAAGCAAACCCATGCTACAATACGGCTGTTGTATGTCCTCAATGGAGAAAAAGGCATGGCTCAATCGATCCGGAAAGACCAGACCGGAATAATCTTGGTAGATCACGGCAGCCGTTTGGCGTCTGCGAATAATATGCTTAATGATGTTGTGGAGCTTTTCCGTCGCGTCAGCGGGTATCCGATCGTTGCCGCCGCGCACATGGAATTGGCCGCCCCAAGTATTGCCGATGCTTTTTCGGCCTGTGTCGCCCAGGGTGCCACACGGGTGGTCGTACACCCATACTTTTTATCGCCGGGCCGGCACAGCACAACAGATATCCCGCGCATGGTGACCGAAGCCGCAAAACATTACCCGGATATCGGCTTCCACGTGACGCAACCGTTAGGGCTTGATGAGCAAATCGCACAAGTGATCGTGAAACGCATTTCCCACTGCCACGAGCACCATGACAGTTGCGACTACTGCCAGACCCGCGGGCGGCTTCAACAGGAACTCTGCCAATCCAATGGCTACACCTGTAATTCCTGCAAACCCACGGGCTGTCCCAATGCCTCAACGGTCGCCAGCTAAGGGCTGTGCGAGTAACGGCCGCGGGGCGACGTGATGGTTCGGGATCGGCTTAAGGGTTCAGGCCCAGCCGGTTGACTTTTTCGCCGGCTTAGATAATAGTGTTGCCATGAAAAGCGCTTGTCCATTCTGCTTCGCGAATTCAACCGGTGACGGACATCGGTTCTGGTTCTATTACTTTACCGGTGACATGCAGCGGGCACAGTGATCTTTTTCCATCGTGTGAATGTGATCATGAAGCCCGCAAAAAGCGGGTTTTTTTATTGCTGTAAAAGGGTTCATAGAAACGGAGTAAAAAATGATTGTAGTCATGCAACAAGGCGCTGATAAATCCCGCGTGGATCATGTCGTATCGCTGATACGGGAAATGGGCCTGCGTGAACATGTTATCGTGGGCACCGAGCGGACGGTCGTAGCGTGTATCGGCGATGAACGGAAAATGGATGTTGAACGCGTGGAAAATGTTTCGGGCGTGGAAAAGGTGATGCCCGTGCTGGCCCCTTATAAACTGGCCTCGCGGGAAGTAAAAAAGGAACGCTCTGTCGTGGCCCTCGGAGGAACGCTGGGAGCCAGTGCCGGCGGAAAAAAAATCGCTATGATTGCCGGTCCATGCTCGGTGGAAGATCGTGTTAAACTTCTCGAAGTGGCCCATGCGGTGAAAGAGGCGGGAGCTACCGCCCTGCGTGGCGGAGCGTTCAAACCGCGCACCAGTCCCTATGCGTTTCAGGGCATGGGTGAAAAAGGCTTGGAAATTCTGGCCGAGGCACGCGAACAAACCGGCTTGGCGGTGGTGACGGAAGTCATGTCCATTGAGCAGGTTCCTCTGGTGGCCAAATATGCGGACGTATTTCAGGTCGGCGCGCGGAATATGCAGAATTATAACTTGCTCTGGGCAGTGGGGGAGCAGAAAAAAACGGTTCTGCTCAAACGCGGCTTAAGCGCCACGCTGGAAGAATTTATGCTCGCAGCCGAATATGTCATGTCGCGGGGTAACAGTAATGTGATCCTCTGTGAACGCGGTATTCGCACCTTTGAATCTTACTGCCGCAATACCCTGCCACTGGCGATTGTGCCGGAGGTCCACCGCATCAGCCATTTGCCTATTATTATTGACCCCTCCCAAGGCACGGGCCACGCCCATCTTGTGCCGGACATGTGCCGCGCTGCGGTCGCATGCGGTGCCGATGGATTAATTATTGAATGCCACAGCGATCCGGAACACGCCCTGACCGATGGTGCGCAATCCATAACACCTCAAGTCTTGAAATCGTTGATGGTGTCGTTGAAAAAAGTTGCTGCAGCTGTGGATCGAGAAATCTGATGATTGTTATTCCCACCATGGCGCTACAACACCTGAATTTCCAGCCGACATGTGTTGCCATTGCCGTCGTCTTGATCAATACGTCGCGTTGACAGTTTTGGCGTTGCCGTAAGCTCAACCATGGCCGGGAAATCAGCCGCGTCTGATTGTGCCAGAGCCTGACGGCTGGAGCCGCCGGTCGAGGAAATTTCAGCCAGCGTGATGGCGGCCCAAGGTCGTAATTCCGAAAATGCATCAGGCGTGGCCAGCAGGCATAACAACGTGCGACAAACAGGTTCTGAATCAGGCTCTGAATCAGGCGAATTTGCATGAACGGGTGTTAGAAAATCTAACGATCCAGCGATGGCGGCGTTGGTTCTTCCGCTGGCGATCCACTTGGCGGCTCGGATGATTGCGAACATGCCTGGTGTACTGCGGTCGGCAAAAGTAATCATGGAGCCTCGTATGCCAAATGCAATAGTTAATTCGGCTGGCACAGTACTGGGCAAAGTCCGGCGAAATGCGGCGGGACTGGCAAATTTTCCGCCATCAGCAAACCGCGAAGCCTGAAATATGCGGTCGTCTTCCAGTGAACCGTAGCGCGTTCCGATAAACATCCCCATCGTTTCTCTCTGGACCGCAGAGATCCCGTCCAGCAGCAAGGCGGTGAGCTTGTGGGATTGCGCCGTGATGGCATTATTTTCGCGGCCGGATAAATATCGGTGTTCCATACCGTCGGGGAGCGGGACTTCGGCGTTCATGTTCCGCACATAACGAACCGGTTCTATTCCGTCTTGCGCTGCCAGGCCGTAGATATACACAGTGTCAGTCATGGCCTACGCTCTCGCACTTCGAGATTCCCAATACAATAGCGGCATTCAATCCCCCAAAACCGCTGGCCGTTTTTAAGATGCGTTTCACTGGTGCAGCCGCCAAGGATGTCCGGACAAAATTTAACTCCGGCCACTGCGGATCTTCAAGGCCGGTTATCGCGGGTACCACCCGCCGATGCAGCATCCATGCCGCCAATGCCGTTTCAATAACTCCGCTGGCTCCCAGCGTATGGCCCAGAAACCCCTTGGCGGCCGTAAGATAGGGCCTGTGTTCAAATACTTGGCGCATGGCCAAGGCCTCCATAGCGTCGTTATAAGCTGTGCCCGTGCCATGAAGTATTACAGCGTCAATGCCGCCGCCATCAAGGCCAGCGAGGGCTTGGTGGATTGCCCGGATCAGCCCTGAAGCTTCCCGATCTGGTGCTGTCAGATGTGTCGCATCACAGGACATTCCCCAGCCTTCCAGGAAGATACTGGGACCTCGTCCGCGCGGTTGCAGATGGTCGCTGGAAGTTAGCAGACATGCCGCAGCGGCAGAACCCAGTGCCAAGCCGTCGCGTTGTCGGTCAAATGGGCGGCACTGTGTTCTGGTAATTGCTTTGAGTGCGTGAAAACCATCCTGAATGAATCCCCCCGCCACATCCGCGCCACACACGACCATCTGTTTTACCTCGTGTGATTCGATCATCATGGCCGCCTCGATAATCGCGGTTAAGCCCGAACTGCACGCGGTGGAAATAACCCTTTGCGGGCCGCCAAGACCAAAGCGCCGGGCTAACGCATGAACGTTATCCGAAAGCAGTGGTGGGGTGGCTGCACCATGCTTTGCGCTGCTGGAATTCAGCCACGCCTCCACACTTTGCATATCAGCTTTGGTCGTAGCCAGAATTAACCCGCACTGATCGCGGTCTTCCGGTGGGGGAAGCGCGGCGGTGATGGCTTGTGTGGTTAAGGTGTCCCAGAGATTATCCGCGGACACTCGGGGTGGAACAGGTGGGGCGGCTTCCCCGGAAAGCCACGCTGAAAAAATGCTTTCTGCCGACGAATGCTCCGGGGTCGCTGCGCCAAAACAAGAAAGCCGGACTGTCGGGTATTGCTGAGCGGTCATTGCTCACCAGTGTAATTGATTTGTTTCAAGTCGTCGCTGAACGTAGAATCTATTTAGACAGGATTCTAGCGGTTTGCGGAGGATTCGGTCATAGCAGGGTGCGGCAAAATGGCCGAGTATGTGGAAACTCAATCAATGGAAGCGGCACCGCGCCGTGCGATCACGCTGCGCGTGGTGCTTCGCACTACGTTCGTTTTGACTTGGTTCGCCATTTATCTGGTTATTTTAACGTTAATTTTAGGACCATTTTTATGGATATGGTGCTGGTTTTTTGACCGGCAGCGGCGCAGTGTCCGCAAATTGGTGCGAATGTTTTACCGGCAGGGCATGCGTGCGTACTGCGGAAAAAATATGCGTATTAAGGAATTTGACTGGTCGGCGATTCGCGGCCCCTGCATTTTGATCGCGAACCATCAGTCCGCGATCGACATTCTTCTGATGTTCCAACTTCCGCCCGATGGTTGCTGTTGGTCCAAAGAATGGCCGTTCCAACAGCCCGTTCTGGGGTGGCTGATGTCGTTAAGTGGGCATTTACACGTCGAGCAACCGGATATTGTCAATCGGGCCACAGAGATGATACAGACTGGGCAAAGCATGTACATATTTCCCGAAGGTACCCGGTCGCGATCTTTGAAACTCGGGCGGTTTCACGAAGGTGCTTTCCAACTGGCATGCAGGACCAATGTGCCGGTTGTGCCGGTTGCGATTCACGGCAGCGGGAATTGCATGCCGCCGGGACAGATCGCTATTTTTGACGTGCCGATTCTCGTTGAACCACTGGGCATTCTGTACCCGGATCACAGCTTGGAGCATCCGCAACGCGAACTCAAAAAGCAGGTGCGTGAAATGATTGTAGCGGCATTGGCGCGCGGGCCGGACCCAGGCCGCGAAGGGAAAAGTCACGTGGCAGGTACTGAACCGCTTGACACTTTCCATCCAGTGGTTACGAATTTCAATTCGGCAGGAGAAACGCCCCATGGCTGAAAACGCGGGTGAAAACCTTGCGGGGAATATTCCTCATGCCGGTCCTATGCGTTGGCTTAGTTCCGCGTTCGCTAAGCAGGATAATTCGATTTCCGCGCAACAATATATTTCGGCTGATCATCCATTTCTACTTCACGGCCGGCTTCCGCGGTCCGCCATCATTGAATATATAGCGCAGAGCGCCGCGGCGGGGGGGAAGGCTATGGCCTTAGGGAACCATACAGACCAACCTGTTTCGGGTATGTTAATAGCCTTGCGGGATGTGAGGTTTTATGGGTCTGCCGGTGCGGGAGATACCTTAAGCCTGCGGGTTGCGGTGACACATCGCATGGGAAATATGTATCGTTGTCGCGGCCAAGCCCATTGTGGGGAAGCGCTGATCTGTGAAGGCTGGTTTTCATTCTGCATGCATAGTAGTAAATAAAGTTTATGGAGTATTCATGACGCCTACTGAGCGGAAACTTATCGATATTTTAAAAGAGGGCCTGAAACTGCGCATGGATGTCGCCCTGATTCAGCCCGATACCGTTATTTTTGGAAAAAACGGTTTAGGTTTGGATTCCGTGGATGTGCTGGAAATTGCTGTGCTTATTGATAAACATTTTGGTGTGGCCCTGCAGGATAACAATGACGAAGTTCGCGGGGCGCTGGCGACAATCGGATCTCTTGCGGCATACATCGACCGCAACGGGCCGCCTACCGCAAATGCTTGAACGAGTGATTCTGTGGATACTGCAACGTACATTCTGGGAGCCTGTTCCGGTGCGCATATTATGCCGCACCCCATCACGCCGGAAGCGCCCGCAACGCCGGGGCTTTCCACCCGCGCATGGTTTCCGGCCCAACATGTCGGTTTTCAGGGCCATTTCCCTGGCAACCCGCTGCTGCCCGGGTTTTTACATATCGAGTTAGTGCTGGATATTTTGCACAGCTCTTTCTCACGCGTTGAACTGCTGGCCGTGCGTAGCGCTAAATTTTTGCGACCGATTCTTCCGGATGAAATAATCGACGTGAATGTGAGTTTTGACTCCGACGGCAGCATTGCAGCCAAGCTTTACGTCTCGGGAGCAGTAGTTTCCGAACTGGTCTTGGAAGTATCGACTGTGGCATCGGATGCCGCCCAGAAATCGTAAAAATTTCCCCATTGATCCGGATATTTCCGCACCAGGGCTTCAAGATCAGCAGCATAGTCCTGGGCAGCTTTTCTAACCAATTCGTCGCGCGATAATCCATTATCCGAATCATAAATGCGAGGTTCCGAAACAAACATGCGATAATGCCGCGGACTTTCCCGCAAGGTAAACGCTGTTATCACCGCCGCCTTGCCAACAACCGCCGCAGTAAACGGGCCGGCCGGCAAGTAGACGTTGCCTCCCAGCAGTGACACTTGGACTTTCCGTCCGTCCATAACCCGATCGGCCCGAATTCCTACGTATTGTTTCTGCCGCAACGCACCCATAATCTGCAGCCCCGCGGCAAGCGGATCGGTTGAATTGATAAACTTCATGCCCTGAAGCATTTTCCATTGGTCTTGATGGAATTTCTCCGTGCTGTCACTAAAATCACGGTACATCACGAAGTGCATTTTTGCCGGATCAATGTGGGTCCTTAACCATATGGTGGCTATTTCCAGAGCGCCGAAGTGCGCGGTCAGAATCAGCAGGCCGCGCTGCAGATCTAAAGCTCGCTTCAGCCGATCGCGATGATCCGATGCCACGGTGATTCCGGCATTGGCACCGGCCAATGCGACACTCCGATCCATAATCAGAATGCCGAACATGCGCACCTGCTGATAGCTATGCCAATAGAGTCGCCAGCGGCCATGAATGCCTTTCACACGCTTTTGAAATTGCATGGCGGCAAGGCGCGCAGGGCGGTTAAATATCCAAAAACCCAGCGAGACAACTCCAGCCGCGAAATATCCCAGAGCCGGCACGCGCCGGCCAAGGAACAACATAAACATGTTGCCACGGTATCCGAAGCGATGTTTCGCTCGGACGGTTGGTTTGGCGGAGTCAGGCAAAGGTGCATCCATCACCCCAGAGAGTGTATCACACAATCGGATGCATGCGACATTGCTTAATGAGCTAAGTTCTCAGTCAGTGGCCTGTAGCGGAAAATGGGGCAATATGTTTCCGGCGCTGGCGGTTTGACGTTATAACCGGTACAAAAGATGCGCTGAATTTAATGGGTATTGGTAAAAGAGCCATGGCATTTGGATTTATTAAGAAAGCACTGGGGCAAAGCGTAGAAAAATTACGCACCGGCCTGACCCGCACGCGCGAAGCACTGGTAGGATCATTACGCACGCTTTTAACCGGTCGTAAGCTCGATCAGCAGTTGCTCGATGAATTGCGGCAACGCCTGATCACCGCCGATCTGGGTGTCGTGGCGACAGATCACATTATTAACGACCTTAACGCGGCCTGGAAACAGGGCCGCATACAATCCGGCGACCAGGTTCTGGCTTTTCTGCAGGAAGATATGCGGGCCTATTGGCCGGTGGAATCACGTGCGTTAAAATTCGCGCCCGTCGGCCCCACGGTCATTTTGGTGACCGGGATCAATGGCGCGGGTAAAACCACCAGTATCGCCAAGCTGGGGCAATATCTGAAAAATCAGAACAAGACCGTCATGGTCGCTGCTTGTGATACCTTCCGCGCTGCTGCCGTGGACCAGTTGACCATCTGGTCTCAGCGTATCGGCGTGGAGATTGTCAAACATCAGATGGGCAGTGACCCGGCCGCAGTCGCGTTCGATGCCTGCAAGGCAGCCGTGGCTCGGAACATCGACGTGCTGATTATTGACACCGCCGGTCGCCTGCACACGCAGGATCATTTAATGCGGGAACTGGAAAAAATTCGCCGCGTGATTCAGAAAATTATTCCCGCGGCTCCTCATGAATCGCTGCTGGTGCTGGATGCCACCATCGGGCAGAACGCCATACGGCAGGCCGAAGAATTCACCAAATCCGTTGAACTCACCGGCATATTTTTAGCCAAACTCGATGGCACCGCTAAAGGCGGTATTGTCGTAGCCATTCGCCGCCAATTAAACCTGCCGGTAAAATTCGTCGGCATCGGCGAAACCCCCGAAGACATTGCCCCCTTCAACCCCGACGAATTCGTCGAAGCCCTCTTTGCCACGTGAAGGTTACCGCCCGGATTTGATTCTCTACCGTGCGCGTCTCGGGTCGACGGGATATCCATAACATAAATGGTACCAAATGTTCTAATATAATAAATTCGCGCCGAAGTGGGGGATATCGCCCGCCCTAACCTCCGCAGCCCACCTATCCAATTTTCCAGAATCCATTTTCCAAAATTTATGGCAGAGCGCAAAATATTGAAGTACCGTATTCCGCTGTCCCTTTTCAAGCAGGTCTTTTGCCAAACTCATGTTGGGGCCGAAACTGTCCATTTGCGGAGACCCGGGACTTTTGGCCGCCGCAAGCAAATATCGGTCGGCTTCTTTAATATGACCTTCACGCACGGCAATTCGTCCGAGCACCAAGTTCCCATTTTGGATGGCGTTGCCGTAATTCCAGTTACCCCGAAAGCGCGGGGCGAGTTTAAGCAAATTTTTTGCGTATTGACGAGCTCGTTTGATCCTGCCGATAGCCAGGCATTCCTTGGCGGCATCGCCAAGCGCATAGAACTTTTGCTTGTCCGCCGGCGCGTTATTAGGCTCTACGATAGCCTGATTGAAGGACCCTCTGGTTGTGGCAGGCATATTTGCCACGTGCAGAGCCAGAACGGCCAAGACCCCAACAAACACTGCCAGCAGTAACCCATTCGTGCAGATGCCAATGATAGCCTTTTTAATCACGCCCTCATTCCCAAACCTCCTGGTCAGCAGCAGCGCCACGATTCCGGCGATCAAGCCAAGCAGGATTAGCAGCGGCGGGGCTATTTCAAGGAAAGCATCTGTCGCGAACCGCGCGGCATCTCCGGGCATTCGGAACGCTACATACAAAGGCAGCGGAGACATAGAAACAACTATGCCTACGCACACCGCCGCCAGCGGGGCGGCCAAACTGACCCATGCGAGCGCCCGGGCAAAACGATATCCGACTGATATTGCCGCGTTCTCAGGCGATGAGAAGGAATTATTCATAGTCCAATCCCTCGAAATCACTGGTCAGCATCACGACAACCACATTAACAACATCCGCACCGGTTCGCGACCAAACCGAAATTGTAATCCGTATTCGCGGAATGGCGGAATGATGATGCGATGCCATCCGAAATTAGCTGCAAGTGACGGCGATTTGCCAAAAAGAAAAGCCTGTACAAGGCGCTTGCATTTTAGCAATAAACCTGCTATGAATATGCCATCGACGGCGAATATCCGGTACTGCGGTTCCGGTATATTTGCTATCCCGGCTTGCCGGGACGGCGGCCTGGTTGGGCGCTGGTGTAATCTGCCGTGCGGCGGACGCTATGCTAACCTTTCCAATGCAGCCGATGTTGTATGAGGTTTTTATGTCCAGCACTTCCCTTACCGGGGGAGCGGCCTCTGCGCCGGCTTCCAAAACCACCAAGTCCAACAAAGTCGAAAAACTGGCCGAAGCCACGGCATTCGCTTCCGGATCTGAAGTCAGCAATGAACTGCCCGTGCTTGGGCAGCCCACCGGCCTGACGGACCGTTACATCGGCAAAACCGGTGCGCAGATATTGCTGCAAATGCTTTTGGAGCATAATGTCACCGACGCGTTCGGCTACCCCGGCGGTGCCATTCTCCCGACATTTGATCAACTTTATGATACAAAACTGAACTTTATTCTCGTGCGCCATGAGCAGGGCGCCGGCCACATGGCTGACGGTTACGCCCGCGCCACGGGCAAGCCGGGCATTGTGATTGTCACCAGCGGCCCGGGTGCCACCAACACCGTAACACCGCTGGCCACCGCCTACATGGATTCGATTCCCATGATCGTGTTTTCCGGGCAGGTGCGCACGTACGTGATCGGCAATGACGCGTTTCAGGAAGCGGACGTCACCGGCATTACCCGGCCCGTAACCAAACGCAATTATTTGGTGAAGAACGTCAAAGATTTGCCTCGGATTATCAACGAGGCCTTTATCATCGCCACCACCGGTCGGCCCGGTCCGGTGCTTGTGGATTTGCCTGTGGATGTCACCACCAACAAGGTGGAATCCGCCATTGATGATACGCCCTGGCTGCCGGGATATAAGACTTATCGCCTCGGCCATAGCCGCATGGTGAAAGCCGCCGCCGATATGATTAATGCCGCTCAGCGCCCTGTGTTGTATGTGGGTGGTGGAGCGATTCTCAGCGGTGCATGGAAAGAAGTTCGCGAGTTGGCGGAAAAAGGGAATATCCCCTGCACCACCACGTTGCTGGGTCTGGGCGCGTTTGATGAGAATAGTCCCCTAAGCCTGCACATGCTGGGAATGCACGGCGGGGCGTATGCCAATTACGCTGTGCAGGATGCGGATTGTCTCATTGCCATCGGTGCGCGGTTTGATGATCGCGTGACCGGAAATCTCAAACTTTTTGCGCCCAAGGCCAAAATTGTACACGTGGATATTGACCCCACCAGCATCAGCAAAAGCGTGAAGGTGGATGTCCCCGTTGTCGGCGATGCCCGGTTGTGTCTCAAAGATATGATCGGCCATATTGAACATCGTCCGCGTGAACAATGGCTGCAACAGATCGCCGAATGGAAAAGCAAATATCCCTTTGCCTACCGTGATGACTCTCCTTTGGCTAAGCCGCAGGCAATTATTGAAGCCATTAACAAAGCCACCGGCGGTAATGCCATATTCACCACCGGCGTGGGACAGCATCAGATGTGGGCGGCGCAGTTTATCCGATGGAGCATTCCCCGGTCCATGATTACCAGCGGCGGCTTGGGAACCATGGGCTACGGCCTGCCTTCGGCAATTGGTGCCCAGGTCGCGCGGCCCGGTGAACTCGTGATTGATATCGACGGCGACGCCTCGTTCATCATGACCGCCATGGAATTGGCTACGATCCGTCAGTACCAACTGCCGGTAAAAGTGGCCATCCTGAACAACAACTTCCAGGGCATGGTGCGGCAATGGCAGAAAATGTTCTACGGCAGCCGCTTTAGCCATACAGAAATGGTTAACCCGGACTTTGCAGCCATGGCCGAAAGCTTCGGCATCCGCGGCATTCGCTGCGAAAAGAAACAGGACGTTGATAAAGTCGTTCAGGAAATGATTCGCCATCCCGGACCCTGCGTGGTGGATTTCCTCTGCGAAACCGATGAAAACGTCTATCCCATGGTGCCCAGCGGAAAAGGTATTCATGAAATGGAACTGGGAATTGTCGGTTCCGCCCCGCCCAACATGGCACGCGACATGGGCACGCTGGCCTGATGGCCGCGATGTTTTTCGGCGCTACCGTCTTGTCCGCTGGCTCCCACGCCAACATCCCGGCAAGGGGATTTGGTTTCCCCGAGTTATTGGACAGCGGGATCGCTTTGGTTGACGAAATTTCTTAAGACAGATTTTTGCATTGGAGTATAACTATGCGGCACATTTTAACCGCACTGGTAATGAACGAACCCGGCGTGCTTTCGCACGTGGCCAACATGTTTTCCGCGCGCGGATTTAATATTGACTCTCTGGTGGTAGGGCGCACGGAAGATCCAAATTTATCCCGCATGACAATTGTCGTTATCGCGGATGAACGCACCTTGGACCAGGTGCGCAAACAACTGGCCAAAATTGTCACCGTGGTGAAAGTCCGGGATTATAAAGATTCGCCTTATGTGTCACGCGATCTGATGCTGGTGAAGCTGGGCGTAACGCCGCGCACGCGCAGTGAAATTATTGAACTTGCCGACCTGTTCCGCGGCCGCGTCGTGGATGTGGGCCATCAGGCAATTATGGTTGAATTATCTGGTGAAGAAGACAAGCTTGATGCATTCGTCGAACTCGTGCGGCCGTATGGCATTCGTGAACTGGCCCGGACCGGCGTTATTGCCATGGCCCGCGGCGTACAAAGTAGCAGCGGCGATGAGCAAACCATGGAAAATGCTCCAGAACCGTCGCGCATGGTGAAAGCCGCCGCCGGCAAACGCCAACCCACGCAAGCAGAGCTGGAAGCCACACCGCCGGGATAATTACGCCAGTGTGCAACCAAAAAACGTGTTTGGATGCCTGCGCCAAGATTTGGTATGGGATCCCCCACATAGCCGCCGGCTCTGCCGGTGGTGCCATGTGAAATGAATGCACACGCCAGGAAATTATTATGGCACGTTCCTGTATGCCGTCAGCGCCGTCATCGCGCCAGACTTTTAAGCGCTGACGCTTCCGGTACCGGGTCGACCTGTTTTAACACGTCCTGAATAATCGCCACGGTATCAATGGCATCCACGCGGGCGTCAAAATGAGTGATGATCCGGTGCCGCAGGCACGGTAGCGCAACCGCCAGAATATCATTAGGCTCCACATACATGCGTCCACTAATCAGCGCTTGCACCCGGGCGGCCAGTATCAGAGCCTGTGCCGCCCGCGGGCTGGCACCGTAGCGAACATATTGTTTTACCATATCCGTGGCTTGATTACTGTCCGGATGGGTGCAGAGAATTATGCGCGCAATATAGCGTTTCAATATTTCCGCCACAGCGACGGATCGCACCATGAGTTTCATTTCCGCCAGGCGGGCAGCATTCATAATTGTCAGCAAGGCCGGCTTGTTAACACCGGTGGTACGATCCATAATATTGACCAGTTCATCCACCGCCGGCGGACGGATAATAATATTCATCGCAAAGCGGTCCAGCTGCGCTTCAGGCAGCGGATAGGTGCCTTCCATTTCAAGTGGATTTTGTGTTGCGATAACAAAAAAAGGGTCCGCCAGGTGATGCGTCGTGCGTCCGACACTGATGGACTGTTCGGACATGGCCTCCAGCATGGCGGATTGCGTTTTTGGTGAGGCACGGTTGATTTCATCAGCGAGAATCACATTGCCGAATAAAGGTCCTCCCTGGAACTGCATGCTTCGCGCTCCCAGAGCGTCCGTAACAAGAATGGATGTCCCCAATATATCAGCCGGCATGAGATCAGGTGTGAATTGAATACGTGAAAATTTCAGATCCAGCACCTGTCCTAATGATCGTGCCAGCAGCGTCTTTCCGATGCCGGGTACGCCCTCAATCAGAGCATGTCCGCCGATAAGCAGACAGCAAAGCGTCTGTCGGATGACATCGCTTTGCCCCACGATCACTTTGGCTAATTCATGTTCCAACGAAGCGTAATTTCTTTGGAAGTCCGTCACTGCGGACTGCGTGCTTGCCGGAATTTCAGCCTGGGCCATGCCTGCTCCTTGGGTCTTACATCACTGAATATCATACGACATTTTAGCGCCGGTGTTGACTTATGCTGTTGACCTATGATGTCGTCTTGCCGCCCCGGTGCATTTCTTTTACAGGGCTTTGTAATCCGGTGGGTAGCAAATCAGTTCCAAGGTGTTGCCGGCCGGATCATGAAGATATATTCCGCGTGTGCCGTCACGGTGCACTGCAATACTTTGGCCGTGCTTTTCGGCGGCGCGTTGCAAATCCTCGGCAGAAACGCGCATCGCCACATGGGGTGGATGCTGCTGGGGAGAAACCAGCGCAATTTTTCCCTGCCCCAACCGCAGAAAAGCCCAACTCGTATCCTGATATAATATTTCCGCCCCAAATTCTTTGACATAAAACTCTGCAGTCCCGGCAATATCAGGGGTTTGCATTGCGACATGATCCAGTGAAAACATCCGGCACGCTCCTTTCCTTAATTCTACGCTGTTCTACCGCTTAAGTCATGGACGGCCGTCGTCACGGCCTTCGTCCCACTGTTGTTGGCCGCCGTGGCAATTTGACCTTTCTGTTCATAATGCTAGGATATGACTGGTTTTTATGAGGTGTACCGTGCGGACAGATTGTGCAGCTATGACCCCGATGACAGTCGGGACGTTGCTGTTACAGCAGGGGATATGCTCCCATGCTGCTGTCCGCGCTGTTATTGGCCGGTACGTTAAGATCTAACGCCCGGCAGGCACTTGTGTAATTTTTAAAATTCAGAAATGTTTTACACCCTGCCTGGGAGCGGGGTGTTTTTGTTTGTGAATTCAAGGGTGCATGGCTGGCGGTAAATCCTTATAATGCTGCCGGTGGCCAACGAGGTTATTGTATGCAAAGAATAGAAATATATGACACGACATTACGTGACGGCAGTCAGGGCGAAGGTGTAAGTTTTTCCCTGCAGGATAAATTGCTGATCTGTCATCGCCTGGATGAGCTGGGCGTGGATTTTATCGAAGGTGGATATCCCTTATCCAATCCTAAGGATGCGGCATTTTTTAATGAAGCCCGCGGATTAAAGCTCAAAACGGCTAAGCTTCTGGCATTTGGAATGACCCGGCGAAAGGGCATTGCCGCTGCGGATGATACCGGCCTTATAGCTTTGCGCGATGCCGAAACCGAGTTTGTTACTCTGGTGGGAAAAACATGGGATATTCACGCCACGGAAGTGCTCGGCGTATCGCTGCAGGAAAATCTGGACATGATCGCCGATTCTGTGGCTTATCTCACCAGCCTGGGCCGAAAAGTGATCTACGATGCCGAACATTTTTTTGACGGCTTCAAAGCCAATGAACAGTACGCTCTTAAAACAATCGCCGCCGCCGCGCAAGCTGGTGGCGTTCTCGTATGCCTGTGTGATACCAATGGCGGCACGTTGCCTCCCGCGGTGCAAAATGGCGTGCGGCGCGCCTTGGAAGAGATAAAAATTCCCGTGGGGATACATCCGCATAATGACAGCGGCGTGGCCGTCGCCAATGCGTTAGCTGCGGTAACCGCGGGGGCTACGCAGGTGCAGGGCACCATCAACGGTATCGGTGAACGCTGTGGCAATGTGGACATCACCACGGTTATCGCGAACCTGCGACTGAAATTGGGCTATGATTGTCTCCAGAAGCATTCGCTGATCCATCTGACGGAAACCTCCCGCTATGTTTATGAGATTGCCAATTTAAATCTGGTAAATAATCAGCCGTACACCGGGGCCAGCGCCTTTGCCCATAAGGGTGGCATGCACGTACATGCGGTCAACAAAATGGCCAGCAGTTATGAACATGTTGAACCGGAACTGGTAGGTAATTCCCGGAGAATATTGGTTTCCGAACTTTCCGGAATTTCCAATATTGCCGCCAAGGTAGGCAAAAAATTCAATATCGAACGTGACCGGACTGCCTTGAAAAAAGTGCTGGATCAGGTAACGGAATTGGAATCACAGGGGTATCAGTTTGAGGCCGCTGAAGCGTCGTTTGAATTAATCCTCCGCCGGCAGATCGGGCGAACACGGAAATTCTTTGACCTCAAAAATTACCGCTGCGCCGTTTCCCGGCAGGCCCATGGACAGCCGATTACTAAAGCTACACTTTCGATCGCGGCCAATGGCCGAGATATCAATGCATCGGCGGAAGGAGACGGCCCCATCAATGCTCTGGATGCGGCCCTGCGCCACGCCTTGGAGCCGGAGTTCCGCGCTATTGCTGACCTGCATCTGGTCGATTACAAAGTCCGCGTCGTCAATGGCCGGGAGGAATCGGCGGCAAAGGTGCGCGTGATCATTGAGTTCCGCTCGCCGGAAGGTGTTTTTGGAACCATCGGCGTATCAGAAAATATCATCGAAGCCAGTTGGCAAGCCATCGCGGATGCCGTCGAGTATCGCCTCATTCATGCCGAGGAAGCCGCCAAGGTGGCACCGGCGGCCCATACGGCGATGTAATACGGACCCCGCAGCCATGGAAGGAATCCCCTGGCCGTTGGTTGCGGATGTGGTAAGCCGACCAGTGCCGTGGGCATTTTCGGCGATTTATATTATTAACTGAAGGATACCCGTGACAGAAGAACTTTCCTCACAATACCAACCGGTGGAAGTGGAAAACCGGATTTATAAAAAATGGCTGGACCAAACCGGCGGCTTTCATGCCGTTGCCGGAGATAAGCCGGTGGATAAGCGTTTCAGCATGGTGATCCCGCCACCGAATGTCACCGGGGCCTTGCATCTTGGCCACGCCATCAATGCCACCATTCAGGATATTCTGGCGCGGTACCACCGCATGTCCGGCCACGACACGCTCTGGATGCCCGGTATTGACCACGCCGGTATTGCCACACAGGCCGTGGTGGAAAAAACCATTTTTGAAAAGGAAAAGAAAAATCGCCATGATTTGGGCCGCGAGGAATTGGTTAAGCGAATTTGGGAATGGAAAGAAAAATTCGGCAACCGCATTCTTGACCAGCTAAAAGCGGTGGGGGCCTCCTGTGATTGGCCGCGCACGCGCTTTACGCTTGATGACACCTGCGCCGGTGCCGTGCGTGAAGCGTTTTTCAAACTTTTCAAGGACGGCCTGATTTTCCGCGGCTTACGCCTGGTCAACTGGGACACCCATTTACAAACGGCCGTCGCCGATGATGAAATTTATCACGAAGCGGTCAAAGGGCAGATGACCAGCATTCGCTACCCGATTGCCGATCGGCGTGATGGCGACCCGGAATATCTGATCGTTGCCACCACGCGCCCGGAAACCATGCTCGGTGATACCGCTGTGGCTGTGCATTCGGCAGATCCGCGCTATCAACATCTCATCGGCCGTATGGTAGTTATCCCGCTGGTGGGGCGTAAAATTCCCATTATCGCTGATGATTTACTGGTGGATCCCAAGTTTGGCACCGGCGTGGTAAAAGTAACGCCGGCTCATGATCCCAACGATTATGCCACCGGCCAGCGGCATCAGTTGCCGCAGATCAATCTGCTTACACCCGATGGAAAAACCAACTCTGCCGGCAAAGGTGAATTCCAAGGTCAGACATTTAATTACGAAGGCCTGAAATTTTCCTCCGAAACCCGCAAACGGGTGCTGGAAGATTTAGAGACACTCGGCCTGATTGCCGAGAAAAAGCCGCATGACCACGAAGTCGGCCACAGTGATCGCAGCAAAACCCCCATTGAGCCTTACTTAAGCGAGCAATGGTTCGTCAAAATGGGCGATGTACCCGGCGGCATTACCTTAGCCGACGGAACCAAAGCCGACGGCCTGGCCCAAGCCGCCATTGACGCTGTGAAATCCGGCCGCGTTAAAATCACGCCCGAACGCTACGCCCAAGGCTATATCGACTGGTTGGCGCAAAAGCGTGACTGGTGCATCAGCCGGCAATTGTGGTGGGGCCATCGGATTCCGGTGTGGGACATCGCGCAACAGCAAGAGCCGATGTGGCAGGAGATTGTTGCACAAGCCCCGCCAGATAACCAGGCGAATGTGCATTTCACAACCCTCTCGTCCGGCGGTCGGCGCGTGCTGGTCCAAAAGGGTGCCGATACCGAGGCGATTTTGCGCGCCGGAGCCACCGATGGGCAATTGCAATTTCGTGAAGACCCTGACGTTCTCGACACCTGGTTCTCTTCCGCACTCTGGCCGTTATCTACGCTTGGTTGGCCCAAAAACGGCACCAGCGATAAGCCTGAGGACCAACTGTTGCCCTATTTTTATCCTACAAGCGTATTATCCACAGCACGGGAAATTCTCACACTCTGGGTGGCGCGCATGGTCATGTTCGGGTTGTATCTTCATGGCGATGTACCGTTCAAACAGGTTTATATTCATGCAGTCATTCAGGATGGCAACGGCAAGCCGATGAAAAAATCGCTGGGCAATGGCGTAGACCCGGTGGATATTGTTGAAAGCCACGGGGCCGATGCGCTGCGATTTACCCTGGCGTCCATGGCCACGGAAACGCAGGACATCCGCCTGCCGGTGGTGAAAGATGCGCAAAGCGGAAAAAACACCAGTCCGCGCTTTGATGCGGGCCGCAATTTTGCTAATAAAATTTGGAATGCTTCCCGTTTTATTTTATCCAATATTGAATTAACCACCGTGCCGACCTTGGATGAAGTTATCCAGATCGCCGATGGAAAATACCTTGAGGACCGCTGGATTTTAAGCCGCCTTAATGACACGGCGGCCCGATTGGGCGGCCTGGGCAGTTCGCGGGAACGTCCGGGATTAATTGACGAATTCCGCTTTCCAGATGTTTGCTCCACGCTCTACAGCTTTTTTTGGAATGATCTCTGCGATTGGTATCTGGAAATCGCCAAGGCCCGTATCCGGCGGAAGGATCCGCACGTGCAGCGCATCTTGTTGTATGTTTTGCGAAGCAGCTTGGCGTTGCTGCATCCGGTGATGCCGTTTATTACCGAAGCCATTTGGGAAAAATTGCCGGGATCAACTGACCTGCTGATGCTCTCGGAATTTCCGCAGGCCGACGCGAGCCTGAATTACCCCGAAGCCGAAGCAAAAATCCGAACGATTCAAGAAATTACCCGCGCCATTCGGGACATTCGCAATCAATACAATGTGGATATGAAACGCACGCTGGAAACCACAATTCAGACGCCAGCCGCCGATGCCGCCGTTATTTCCGGCGGGGCGGAAATCATTCAAACGCTCGCTAACGCCAAGCTCATCGCCGTTGGCCTGGACGCAAAAAAGCCGGAAAACTCTGCCACCGCCGTGGTAGGCTCCACACGCATTTTTGTTTCCGATGTTATTGACCGCAATGCGGAATTGGCCCGCCTGGAAAAGCGACGGTCTGAACTCGAAAAACTCGTTGCCTCAAGTAACGCCAAATTAGGCAATGAAGCGTTTGTCGCCAAGGCGCCAGCGGCTGTCGTACAAGGCTTACGCGATCAACTGCAACGCCAGGAATCTGAACTGGCCACCGTGCAGAACAGCCTCGCCGAATTAGCCAGCACGTAGCCCGTCCGAGTAATGGAAAATATCTGCATTCCGACGCGGTGCGTGCCGCATCGATCGCAACGGGCCGAAGCGCTTCGTGGCATTAAAGGGCATTCCGCGTCCAACTCAACGCTGCCGCATTGAGCTAATATCACGTCACCGTGTAACAAATAATCCGAAAAATTCCAGGTTCCAGGTTCTAGGTTCCAGATTCCAGATTCCAACCCACTCGAATTAATGCGGCCCTGAACGTGAGATGCTTTTATTATTTGTGATATGACAGCAGCAGCAGCATGGTAATAAGGGAAACCAGTGCCATGACAAACGCGCCGTTGACCATCCACGTATTGCGGCTCTTGGATTTTTCAATCCATTCCTGCACCTGCATCGCCGATGAGGCATAACTGTTGCGTACCTGTTCCAGACAATCCACCGCGTGGTTGTTGGCCGCCTGCAGACGGTCAATCATCATGGAAAACCGATTAAAAGCTTCCACCAGTTGGCGGTCAATTTCATTACCGGTTTCAATTTGTTCGCGCAGTCGCCGCATACATTCGGTGGAATCTTTGCCTACCGCAATGCCGGAAAGCGCTTCATTAATTTTTTTCTGCTGCTGCCCGTGCATCGCCAGGCGATCGGTCACGACATCCAACATCTGAGCCTGCATTCGGCTGGTTTGCGGCAACGCTTCTACGGCGTGGGGCATCGCGGTTAAACGCTGTAATAACTCTTCCTGCCGCCGGACTTGGCCGTCCAGCAATCCCCGCAGTTCCTGAACGGTTTCCAATAATGAATCGTAGCTTTGCTGAAGTTTGTAATTGTTGGTTTCCGGTATCGCCGGTCCCACGCGTGACAGTACATCCGGATTATTGGAATCCGTATCGGATTGCTTGATGGCACCCCATGCCTGATAATCCACAATCGTCGGCTGATTCCCGCCAATCGCCCGCTTAA
>JAJZDN010000061.1 GCA_021805985.1 Planctomycetota bacterium
TTATAAAGTCAATGGTATTATTAAAGACAAATCGCTTTTAGTCGGATTGCCACTTTATATACCGTTATATGCCGCTTGCCCGCCAACGGATGAACATGTAGACTTTATTCGTTATGACCAAGCGCAACAAACCAGTAAAGACCACCAAGAGCGCCGACAGGCCCCTGACCGTTCAGAGAACCTATCGGTTCAATACGGAACTCTTTGAATCCTTTGAGGAGGATTGCGCCCGGCATCTGGCCAATCCCAAGCTGGTGCTGGAGGCACTTATTCTGCACTGGCTGGAAGGTGACGCCAAGGCCCGAAGTGCCATCGCGATGCGTCACCGCCAACGCTTTGGATTATCATCCCAGGACCAGTAATCCCCACATCGCCATCGGCCCTCACCATTACCAAGACGCCGCGCCGCGGCGGCGTTCCACCGGCGGCATCAATCGTGTAACTACCGTGCTTTGCCCTCGGCCTGCGCCGGGCAACCGTCGCGCCCTCGCTATGTTCCACTTCGCTCCGTCACGCCGGATTGCTCCGGCTCCAGCCGGGGCCAAGCACTGGCCGAAACACACTTCAGACCGCCCGCCTTGCCTTCCCGCCCCCTGACGTGGAAGGCCAAGGTGGGCTATTTTGTTGGCACAACCGGATCGACGAGATGGACGGTTTTGGCTCGCCCCATGGCACCGACAAGTTGGCGTTTCGCACCGTTGCCCGCCGTCCCGTGTTGGCAGATGGCCACGCCACCAAGAAGGATAATGGCTCTCTCCCGCGCAGGCTTTTCGCACTGCTTGTTGCGCGGTCCAACGGCTTACGCCGAAGGTTCTCCACACCGCCAATGCGCTCTGTATTGGCGCCGTATCGGTGCGCGCTGAACGTCTGCCAAAATGACAAATGGCCCTCCGAAGGACGCATCCGGTGCAGCGCAGATTCACCATCCCGGCAACATCTAAAAGCTCGGCACTGAACGCTTTACACCTTGGCCGGAGGTGCCCATCAACCCCCAATTCCCCTTGTACCGCGTGCCGAAGCCGCCACCAACTTTCGCGCTGCCATGTTCGCTTGCCCGGTTAATTGGCAACGTCTCGGAACCTTCCCAAAGCATTGATTTCAGCGATTGGAAAGTGGAAGGCAGGATAAAGGAGTTGGCATCCCGTTTTTTGTATCTGCTTGTTTTATCGTTACTTAGGTGGCATCCCAGTGATTTTTCGAGATGCCATTGGCTGCCGCAGATATGGGCCGCTATTTTCAGTTTGGAGATCGAACCATCAGTACATCCCGCAAGCCCAGTCGCCGTTCCGGCAGGCCTGATCAGACAGGCCGAGCATCACCCCTCCGACCCGATCCGTATGATCGGGATCGCCTTGGTCACATGGGAGGTGGCCACGCTCATGAGCCGAGCATCCATAGCCAATTGGCACGTCCACTCGCCTGAACAGGCTCCTTGTGCGTTGGCACTGCGGCATGCTATCCTGATGCCCATGTCAGCGTCTACAAAGGGTTCATCCTTGATCGATCCGCACCAGCAGATGATATTGCGTCAGTTGGTTCAAGCCGGTGAGCGCGGGGATAAGACGGCCAGCCAGATTGCCCAGCGTGCCAGAATTGTGCTCCTGGCTTCCGAAGGCCGCTCTCTGGAAGACATCGCCCGGCAGGAGGGAATCAGCATGCGCACAGCATGGGCTTGGCGAACAGATTTTATGCGTGATGGCGTGCCGGCACTAACGCCGAAGCGGTGTAATCCGCCCCATACAGTTTCAGTCAACGACCAGCAGCACGCCGCCTTGGAAGAACTCCTGGTGGCGGGCCAGAATGGCAATCCGCGTGCGCAAAAGATCGCCCGGCGAGCCAAGGCCATCCTGCTGGCTGCCCAGGGCGCAATTCTCACCGATATATGTCGGGAACTCGACGTAGGATATAACAGTGTCGTTCTGTGGTTCGAGCGCTTCGCCCGTCTGGGCATGGACGGAATCGTCAAGGAACGCACCTGCTCGCCACTCTTGCAGCCGACGGCCCAGCAGCGGCGTGCGTTGCAGAAGCTGGTACGGGCCGGCCGCAACGGCGACAACGTTGATCAGGATCTTGCCATGCGTGCCAAGATCGTTCTAATGGCATCGGCAGGCAAAGCCGTGGGACAGATTCAGCGGGAGATGGGGATCCCGCAAAGTTATACCGTGACCTTCTGGCGGGAACGTTTTGCCCGGCAAGGGATGGAAGGCATCACCCGCTTCCGCCGCAGTGCCGCTCCGGCGATTGCTTTAAATGATGGGCAACGCACCGAATTACGGCGATTGGCGCAGGCGGGTCAAGAAGGCGATGCCAAGGGCCGGAACATAGCCCATCGCGCCCACATTGTGCTCTTGGCGGCGGAGGGCAAATCACTGCTTCAAATAGGTCGCACTATGGGCGTTGACCGTAGCATCGTGCGGAAGTGGCGGCAGCGTTTCATACGCCTGGGCGTGGCGGGACTCACCGCACAGCGTATCAAGCCATTGCCGGTTAGCGCGCGTCAGAAGGCCGCCTTACTGGAACTTGCTAATGCCGGTGAATCAGGAGATGCCCTGGCCCAAAGCGTGGCCTTGCGTGCCCGGATCATACTATTGGCCGCCACGGGGATGCTGCATACCGATATCGTGCGTGAACTTAATGTGGATCATCTGACCGTATGCCGATGGCGGAAGCGTTTTGCGTCTTGGGGTGTGCGGGGCATAACCGCCATGCGGCGCACCCAGGTATCGGGTATGACCGCCGCGCAGAGATCGGAGTTGGAACGGATGGTCCAAGCCGGAGAACAGGGCGATCAGAAAGCACAAATCAAAGCTCGGCGCGCCAAGGCGATACTGCTGTCCGCCGAAGGTAAGAGCCAGATCCACATTGGCCGTGAACTGGGCGTATCGTCAACGACGGTATGGGGTTGGCTAGAGCAATTTGTGCGTTTGGGCGTGCCGGGCATCACATCCCGCATCGCGACAGATGCACTGGTTCTGCCCGTCAGCGCCAGCCAGCGGCAGGTGCTTTCCCGGCTGGCCGACGGCAGCCAGCCTCACGAGGTTCCTGACACTCAATGATTTCCGATCGACCATTTGTGTATGCGTGGACATGGCGATAGTCCGATCCGCCGCCAGCCTGATATTGGAAATTCATGAACAGAGTGCTTTATTCATAATTTTAAAAATTTCCCTTGACACGCGGTTGACGGCCTTGGTATAAGTTCGAAAATAATTTCCATCGACTGGGGAAACGAGTTCCGACCGATGGTGCTTTTCCGGGGCTGAGAGCCAGAGTCTGGTTATGAATGCTATGCCTTTTCCTGAATCCCATATGGGGTCCGGGTCATTCTTCTGTAGGATAGGAAAGGTTGTGGGTCATGGTTCAGGCCAAAGCCAAATCAGCGCGTGAGAACTCCATCCGTAAATTTATGGGCCGCCTGCGGTCGCCGCAGATATATCTTCCGTGGCTGGCGCAGAGCGTTCGCAATTTGCATCCTGACTCGGTGGCCTCGGCGCTGTCAGCAATGCGAGAAGTACGCATCTGCCGTCAGCAGGTCCGTCGGCCAGAGCGGCAGGGGGCCCGTCTGGAAGTTTTAGAACAACGCATCTACATGAGTGCATTACCGACGCCATTTGCCAACATGGACATCGGATCGCCGGTCACAGGTGGCTCGGCGATCTACGTTTCGGCCAATAATCAATGGCAAGCCACCGGAGCAGGCACAGGCATTACCGGTACGGCCGATCAGTTCAATTACACCGCTGAAAACTGGACCGGATCAGGTTCACTTACCGCCAATGTCGGCAGCGTAGCCAACACAGGAACCGGTGCCCAGGCTGGGGTAATGTTCCGCGATACCAGTGCCGCCGGCAGCAGCTTTGCTGCCGTGGTGGAAAACGCCAATGGCACAATTAGTCTGGAGTACCGCAGCACCGCCGGCAGCGCTGTAACGGTGGATACAGCCACCGCCAGTGCCATAGCTCCGGCATGGGTGCAACTCTCGGAGACTCAGTCCGGTACCACAGGTTCCTTGACCGGTTATTACAGCACCAATGGCACAAGCTGGACGCAGATCAACAGCACCCCAGTCAACATCACGTTAAGTAGTTCCACCAATCTGGCGGGCCTGGCAGTAACCAGCGGCAATGCGGCCCAGAGCCAGAGCGTAAACTTTAACAGCTTTTCGGCCACGCCGATCGGCCTTACCAGTCAGGATATCGGAAGTCCCGGAATTGCCGGCAGTTCCACATACGATCCCACCACGGGCAACTGGACCATAAATGGCGGCGGTGCCGATATATGGAACGCCAGCGATCAATTTAGTTTTGCCAGCCAGAGCTTCACCGGCGATGGCAGCATTGTGGCTCGGGTCAATAGCCAGACGGGTGCCAACTCTTGGGCCAAGGCTGGTGTGATGTTCCGCAATGACAACACCGCTGGGGCCGCGTTTGCGGACATGGTGGTCACGCCCGGCGAGGGCTTAGCGTTTCAGTGGCGCACCAGTGCCGGTGGCCAATGCGGCAATGCCCAAGGCGGGAATATTACCGCTCCGGTTTGGGTTAAATTAACCCGTGCGGGCAATGACTTTAGTGCCTTTTACAGCCCGGACGGTACGACCTGGACCCAGGTGGGCACTACCCAGACACTGCAAATTGGTGCAACTTCGCTGGCGGGTTTGGCGGTAACCGCGCATAACAATACGCAGGTCAGCACCGCAACGTTCAGCAATCTGGCTGTGACGGCAGCTACATTGCCGGCCGGATTTACGAATCAGGACATTGGCAATCCGCAGTATCCCGGATCAGCCAGTTACGATTCAGCGACGGGCACATGGACAGTCAACGGCGGGGGAAGCGACATATGGAACACCAGCGATCAATTTAATTTTACCAGTGAAAGCTTCACCGGCGATGGGCAGATCGTGGCGCAGGTTGACAGTATTGCCAATACCAACGGATGGGCGAAAGCGGGCGCGATGTTCCGCAATGACTATACCGCAGGGGCGGTGTTTGCCGATGTTGTGGCCACACCCGGAGAAGGTGTGACGTTCCAATGGCGTAATATTGCCAATGCCATATCAAGCTCCGCGCAGATTACAGGCATTACGGGGCCTGTATGGGTAAAGCTCACACGGGTGGGCAATGCGTTCAGTGCTTATTACAGCACGGGCGGCTCGGTGTGGATCCAAATTGGAGGCACGCAGGACATCGCCATGAATTCCACCGCACTGGCCGGCCTGGCGGTAACCGCCCATGACAATACGCAATTAGGTACGGCAACATTCAGCAGTTTGAGCATTGGCGCAGCTGCAGCGCCCGCTGACGCGGTAACCGGCCTGACGGCATCGGCCAATGGGGCATCAGAGGTCAAGCTTTCCTGGACCGATCCCAACCCGGCCGGTACGGACAGCAACTATATCATTGAACGCAGCACGGACGGGGTGAATTTCAGCCAGATTGCCAGCCTCGCGGTGGGCACGGCCAGCTTCACAGATAACGCCTTGCAGGCATCGACACAGTATTATTACCAGGTGGTGGCGGCGAATATCGGCGGTCTGGGGACAGCCAGCAGTGCAGTGTCGGCAACGACGGGGGCTTTTTCGGGCACGCTTCCTGCATCCTGGAACATGGATCAATACAGTTCCAACGCGCAGGGGGGTACCAGTTACAGTTCGGGCGTATTTACCGTTTCCGGGGCCGGAGCGATTGCGCCAAACGATAATCCTTATTATTACGTGGGCGCGACATCCGATGCGTTCCAATACGCCTACCAGTCCTTAGGATCGAACGGTCAGATCACCGCGCAGGTCACAGGCCAGGCTAATACAAGCGACTGGGCACAGGCAGGCGTGATGGTCCGGGCTGCCGGGGGCGGGGATGCACCGTTTGCGGGTATTTTTATCACCCCGTCAGAGGGCGTGATGTTTCTGTACCGACAGAGTCAGGGAGAAAGTGCCGGCATACAGGCGGACATTTCCTACAGCGGTCCGGTTTGGCTCAAGCTTACGATCTCCGGCGGCACGGTAACCGGGTACGCCTCCACAGACGGAACTAATTGGGCGCAAATCGGCCAAGCCGCAGTAGCGCTGGGAGCGGCGCCGACGGTGGGCCTGGCTTCAGCCAGCGGCACGCCCAACACCACCAGTGCGGCCACATTTGCCAACGTGGCGGTGGGTGCGTACGCCGGAGTCAATGCGATTCCTGAAACAGCTCAGAGCATTCACACGGAAGTGTATTCGGGATCCGATGGCCGCATTACCTGGCGGCCGATACCAGGTGCAACAAGTATTACGGTGCAGCAATCCACTGATGGCGGTAGCACCTGGAGCACCGTCAGCGGCACGGGCGGCATTCCCGGCACGGCGGATACCTGGTTGCCCACAGGCTTGATGCCCAATACCACATACAGCTATCGCATTCAGGCCACCAATAGCGCCGGGTCCTCGCCCTGGAGCCCGGTGGTTTCGCTAACGACTTCATCCAGCACGTCCTGGGGACAATATCAAGTCCCGATCGCCCTTGCCAGCACCACCCTCCAGACGGGTAACGTTGATACCGTGGGGATCACACCCTCGGGGAGATACGCTTACGCCGACTCGTGGCAACAGTCGTTCCTGCGCGGGGCCAGTGGTCAGGATGTCAACCAAACATTGGGCCTGACTTATTCAGTGGGCAACTTTGCCGCAGCCTCATCGGGCCAGGGCTTCTATGGCAATTCCTACGGCATTAACCTGCCGAACATCTCCAGTTCGCCCAGCTTCAACATCCCACCCAATACGGTCGGCCTCAATGACACGGCCGAGGAATATTATTATAACGGCTACCAGAATGATGGGGGCGGTACCACCGGACAGAACGACACGACGACTTCGACCAACCCGAATTTGCCCACGCATTCCTGCCCGGATCCGACGTGCCCTTGCCCGCCAGCCCAGAGCAGCGGTCCCGTGAACTATTACGATGGTGCCCCTGAAATCACTTCGCCGGGCCTGGCGTCGTTTGGGTTCGCCGGTAGCGCGGGCGTGAATCTCAATTGGACCACCATGACCGTATATACCCCCAACAGCATTTATGGCAACGGCTGGTCTAATTCGAAATTCAATGGCACCTATCTGGTCGATAATGGTGGTGCCAGTACGCTCAACCCCGATATTATTGTCGTCAACGATGCCTATAACCAGGACGTGTTTGATTACAACAGTTCCACGGGCTTGTACCAGGTATCGGCAATGGCCACCAGTACGCTAAGCCACAACGCGACTAACGGCACCTACACTGTGACCACCGCCGCCGGCAACAGTTTTGAGTATTATGACTTCGGCACCACCACGCCGACATACCTGCAGGGAAAACTGATCGCCACGGCTACCGCAGCCGGCGATCAGGCCGATTACACCTACAACTCTTCCGGCCAACTCACTGCGGTGGCCCAAACCGATGCTGCCGGGGATAGCCAGCAGTTCAACTACACCTATATAGCCAGCGGCCTCAATGCCGGTAAGGTCGCGCTGGTACAGCAGTTCGTCAGTGGGGCCCTGTATCGCCAGATGGCCAGCACCTATTACGACGGAAGCTATACGGGTGACATGCAGTACGGCAATGCCGGTGATCTGCAGAGCGTGACCATCGAAGATGCAGCCGGCAACATCATTGATCAGTCCATTTACCGGTATTACACTCCATCCGAGATCAGCAGCGGCGCGCAAGGCTTTGCCGGCGGACTGCAATATGTGTTTAATTCCAACGCCTCAGCTCGGTTGCGGGAGGCGGTAGCGGCTTACAACGCCGCCAATGGTGCCAGCTACGATGTGTTCAGCGCTCCGGCCACGCTTGCCGCTGCGTATGCGGATAATTACTTCCAATACAATTCCAATCATCAGGTAACATTGGAAACCTTCAGCAGCGGCGGATCCTCGGCTACCAATGGCCTGGGCACGCAGACATTCAGCTATTACCAGAATCCACAGTTTGTTGCGGGTGATAATTACAACACATGGTTTACCCGCACCACGCAGACCAACCAGGATGGCAGCCGGCAGATTGTGTATACCAACGTTAATGGCGACACATTGCTGTCCATGACCGTGGATAACACCGATATCGGTAATCCATCGCTGGATGGCAAGGTCTGGATTACCGCCAATACCTACGATTCTCAAGGTCGTCAGCTTGAAACGATCAGCACTTCCGCGATCAATATGAACGCGTCCATCCTGAACGGTGCCACGACACCCACCGCGATTCAAGCCGCCCTGGAGCAGTATGCCGATCTTGGCATTTCCGAAGGACTGGTTTACACCGGTCAGGGGCTTATTAATTCCACCACCTATTACGCCTCCACCACCGCCACAAGCACCACACCCGGGGGTGCAGCGGGCTATACCCAGGCGGATTATGTCCAGCAGGGTTCCGCAGGCACGCCCATTGAACAGGATTCCTATACGTACATCCAGCATCTGGACTCCAACGGAAACACCATTTTTCCGGAAGCCACGTTTACGCAGTATCAAAGCACCGCCGGCAATGGCTCAACGCCGGAGACCACTGATTACAGTTACAGTTGGCAAAGCAATTCAAGCGGACAGGTGACCAACCAGATCGCCGATCAGACCACATCCAATCCCGTGGTGATCTCCGCCCAAAATGGCTCTGGCACCGCGACTTCCACCAAGACGGCCTACAACACCTTCGGCCAAGTGGTGTGGACCATGGATGCCAGGGGCTACATCACTTACACCGCGTATGACAATGCGACCGGTGCAGTCATCCAGAGCATTCAGGATGTGAATACCGCCAATCTCACCGATTTGACCAATTACGCGGGCACGACCTTCACCAACGGCTATAACCAATATGGCGTGCCGGAACTGCCGTCCACCTGGGCTACACCCACCGGCGGTGGATTAAATTTGGTCACCACCAGCTACGTAGACAGTCTTGGCCGCACGATAGAGCAGGTATCGCCCGCCGGCAGCATCACCCTTTATGTGTATGATGACGCCAATCACGCTATGTTCACACTCTCTGGTGTGATTCTGAACACAGCCAACAATACCTTGACCACCACCGGCCCGATTACCATGACCCGCAGCAGAATTGCGTATAACTACACCTTCGGCAGCAACAGTTACAGCGGCACGTATGATGAAACCATGACGTTCAGTGTTAATGGAGCGATCAGCTACAGCGGTGGCACCGGCGGTCAGCCGATTATTGCGGTATTACCCGGATTCATTCAAGGCACCGGTACCGTGGTCGGTGGAGTGGCCGGCACACAGCCGAACAATGTGTTCAACCTCATTGGCAACGGAACCAGCGCCAATCCGCAATTCACCATCCAGAGCCTTTCGAGAACGCTTTATAACAATGCTGGACAGGACGTGGAGACCGATACCTACCAAACCGTTGACAATGCCATCTATCTTGCCACGGCACCGGGGCAGCCGTATTCCGGCAGTTTGATAAGCAATCCCACTGCAACCAATCAGACCGGCAATTATTATGCCGGCACCATGGCGTACAACATTGATGGCAATGTGTGCCGGGTTGTTGATAACAACGGCACCATCAGTGATACGGTCTATGATTCCCTTGGTCGGGTGGTGTCCGATTGGACCGGCACCAACGATGCCGTCAGTAACGCCACGGGCACGCCGTCTTATTTTAACGGCTCCAATGCGGGTACCGGCAACAATATGACCGAAGCGCAATCTTATGTGTATGACAACGGCGGCGTGGGCGATTCCAACGTCACCGAAGTAATTCAATACCCCGATGGAACAGCCAATACCGGCACGCAGAGAGTCAGCTTGCTCAGTTATGACTTCCGTGACCGCCTTGTCGCCACGGAAACCGGCTTGACGCTCAACAGTTCCGGGCAGGTGGTCACCAGCGCCAGTGATCCATACCCGATTATCACCGTAAGCACTTTGGACAACCTCGGCGATGTCCCCGCAACACTGAACTTCAACGGTGGTGCGACCTCTTTAGCCGCGGCCATTGTGGCCGCGAGTTCCGCCGCACCCGGCGCGGTGCTCGCCGGCCTGATCGGCTACCGCACCAGTGAGTATGATTCCCAGAATCGTGCTTATGAAAATCAGACGTACAGTGTCGATCCCACTACCGGCACAATCTCCAATACCGCGTTAACCTCCTACAGCTTCTACGGCCCACGCGGCAACGTTATTGAAACCGTCGCCCCCACCGGCCAGGTGACCAAAGACGTCTATAACGGTGTCGGCGAATTGGTAGATGTTTACATCACCGATGGCGGAGCCGTTAATAATGGCGGTTCGGCCGTGTTGACTTATGCCGCCGCCGGATCGGTATCCAATGATGTCGTCATCAGCCAGACCGCCTACGGCTACGACGGCGACGGGAATCTCATTGAAACCGTCCACGCCCAACGATTCAATACCGATCCCATCCTCGGCACTTCAGCCGAGGGTGCGCTATTCACCGATACCGTCAACACCGATGGCAGCCTGACGGTAACACCGGCATCCAACTCCAACAGCAGCCTTAGTGCCAGAATCTATTACTCCGCAACTTATTACGATGCCGCCGATAGGGAAATCGCGACCGTCAACGCCGGCACCAATCCCACGGGAACCAACGGCGCCGCTGCGCCCTGGACCCGCCCGGCCAATGCGCCGGTATCGGTAAATGATTCCAACTTCACCGGCGATCTGATTACACTTACCAGTTACAACCCCGCCGGGGAAGTGTATGAAACCACCGACTCCAAGGGCATTGTCGCCGCCAACTTCTACAACAGCCTCGGCGAAACGGTTGAAACCATCGCCGCATACGATCCGTCGGTCAATGGCGGCAATCCCACCAATGATCAAAACCAGACCACACTGTTTACGTATGACGGAATCGGTGATCAAACCAGCATGACCGCCGAGGACCCGTCCACCGGCAACCAGACCACCACCTACATCTATGGCGTATCCCCCGCCACCGGCAGCACGATTACCTCGGATAGCCTCCTGTACCAGACCGACTATCCGGGGTTAACCGGTGGGCCTGCCCAGCGCGTCACCAATAGCTACAGCGCCACCGGCGATGTCACGCAGTCCACCGATCGCAACGGCAACGTCCACCAATACACATACGACACCGCCGGGCGGGAAATCAGCGATACCGTTACCACCCTGGGTGCGAGCGTTGACGGTAGTGTCCGCAGAATTGATACCGCATACAATAATCAAGGCTTGGCGTACCTCCTGACCAGCTATGCCGACACGGCAGGCACGCAGATCGTCAATCAGGTGGAAAATATCTACAACGGGCTGGGGCAATTGGCGTTCCAATACCAAGCCGTGACTGGAGCGGTGGATGTTTCCACGACGCCGTATGTGCAGTATACTTACACCAGTCCATCGAACGGTTCGAGGTTGGCAAGCATGGTCTATCCCAACGGCAGAACAATTGATTACAACTATTCAGGTGCCAACCTGAATAGCGCCTTGGATAATGCCATTGGCAGATTGGATTCTATCAGTGACGGTACCAATTCAGGTGATCCCGGGCAAGTGCTGGAACAATATTCCTACCTCGGATCAAGCACCATCGTCGCAAGAAATCATCCCCAAACAGGGATCAACCTGACATTGGTTGGCAGCGCCGGCAGCATCGGCTCCGGTGGAGATCAGTACGTGGGCTTGGACCGCTTCGGTCGCATCGTAAATCAAAATTGGAAATCCGTGTCATCCGGCCAATCTGTGGATAATTTCACGTACTCCTATGATGCAAATTCAAATGTGACCGCCGAAAACAATCTGCTCAACACGGCGTACTCCCAGGCGTTCACTTATGATCCGCTCAACCGCCTTGCTGCAAGTACGTTGGGCGGCGTAGCCAATCAGAGTTGGAACTTGGACAGCCAAGGCAACTGGAGCAGCTTCACCAGCAACGGCACAACCCAGGCCCAGACTGCCAACGCTCAGAACCAGATCACATCCATAAGTGGAAGCACTACCCCCACCTATGACAACAACGGCAACATGACCACGGATCAGAGTGGCAACACATATATTTATAATGCCTGGAATCAGTTGGTGGCAGTGAAGAATTCCGCTGGGGTGGTGATAGCCGACTACACATACGATGCACGCGGGTACCGCGTAACGGAGATCTATCCGCTGGGTGGCAACGGCGTTGCCGCAGGAACCACCAATTACATTTATTACGATACGCAATGGCAGGCGATTGAAACCCGCACCAATGGCACGGCGAACAGCAACGTGACCAGCCAAACGGTGTGGAGCGCCGCCTACATCAATGCCGCAGTTTTGCAAGACGCCTATTCCGCCGGCGTAATCCAACCCAATTCGCGAATCTACTTCCTGCAAGACGCGAATTGGAACACAACCGCCGTTGTCGGCCTCGTAAGCGGCAATTGGCAAGTCGCGCAGAGATATGTATATATCCCGTATGGAACAATCACCGTATTGAACGCAGATTGGAGCACGCCACCCGCTGACACGCAACCGATGGTGCAGAACTTGTACCAAGGCATGACACTGGATTCTGTGACGGGACTGTATTATGCCCGCAACAGAAATTACGATCCATCCCTTGGCAGATGGATCAACCAGGACCCGCTCCAATATATCAATGGGGCAAATACCTATCAATTTGTGATGAGCAATCCGGTGGGCCTCGCTGACCCGATGGGCAAGAGTTTCTGGTCTGTGGTGGGAAATTTTGTTGAGGGTGCTGTAGTCGGAGCGGCAGTGGCCGCCGCAGTTGTTGTTGCTGCACCTGAAATTGCGGCGGCTGGCGCGGCGGCCCTTGTTGTGGCGGGGGTCGAGGCAGCAACGGCGACAACCGTTGCATCGGCAGCAGTAACAGCGGGTTTGGCGGCTGCTACGAGCGTTAGCGTCGGTATTGCAGGTGCAAACGTCAGAAGCGACGTCCTAGCCCACAATTGGAATGGACTTGCTTATACCGCGGGAAATATGGCTGGTGGTCTTGCCGTTGGTGCGTTTGGCGGTGGAAGGGCAATAGCGGAGGGCGTGTCCGGCCAACCCAGCGCAGTTCCGCGTTCTTACAACCCACTCGGCGACATGAATCAGAGTTATGACCCTAACTTCCCCGATGGCAGCATCGGTAAATGGATAAGTAAGGCACCGACCCCGCAGTCTGGTGCTGGTTTAACCACCCTCATTGGTACTGGTCTACCACACTTGCCTAGTGATGGTAGCCAGGGCACATGCAAATGGTAGCGGTTTCGCGCCCGCCGTATTTAAGCCAATGGTCTCATAAGCATTCCCCATATAGGTACAGCGGCTTGTGAAGCCTGATTGCTAAGGGAGTTCGTTAAAAAATGAAAAATATGCAAACAAAGTTGCTTTTTGCCGGGTTTGTTCTCATGGTTTGTGAAATCGCGGAAGTATTATTTTACGGACAGTTAACACAAATTAAAATTTCAAGATGGTTTGTGATTGTTCCTGCTAGCCCTGCATGGTTTATTTGTTTTCTCACCATGTTTCAAGGGATTCCACCCATCCGTTTGCTTCGCTTCGGTCTTTTTTTTGCGACGAGTTGGTATGCACTCTTCGCGTTACTTGACGAGATCATATATTTTTCGCCACATGCGGAACCGATAATACTACCTGGCCAACATTCCACTACAACGGTACTTCAGATATCCATATTTATCGGGTTTCTCTGTTACGTACCGCTCATCCGCGCCTATACCCTTTTGGGAGGTAAAAGGGTGACATCTCACAGGTTTCAGTCAACATATTGGATGGAATGGCGCGGACCTCCTGGAAGCACACCACCGGAAGATGTAAAAGGTTGCTACTACAATCCAGGCCCGGGCGAGAGCTACCACCCGGACATCAACCATTCGTACCCCATTGGGCCGCACTGGGACTTCGTTGCCCCCGACGGTACATATTCCAGGATTATGTCGCCCGATGGCGCTGTTGTCCTCAAAAAAAAAGAGCATTAACATGAACGATTGGCGTCTTCGAGGGCAAAAGCGATACCTAAAGGGTGTGGTTCTCTTCTGGGCGACCTACAGCCCGTACCGTGAGGGATGGGACCACGACCACTGCTCATTCTGTTGGCGCAAATTTGCGCTACATGGCGGTGACTTTACGGAAGGGTATATGACCAAAGATCGATATCACTGGATATGTAAAGAATGCTTCCTGGACTTCAAGGACAAATTTGGTTGGACATTGGGCGCAGATACTGAGCGCCCGACGTTAAAATACTAGGGACAGTCACCTATTAAATACGGGGTGTGTGAAGCGGCCCAGCTGAAGCGGCCCAGCTAGTTGTGAAGGTGCTAATGTTCGTGATAATGGGTGATTGCGCGGTTGTCCAACTGTCGTGTGATATGGAATCATGGCAGCGGCTTCGCCGAGATCAGGTGAATATAGAGAGTTGAACAGTTGAGCGAATTGGGCGGCGGCACGGTGGAACAGGTGAGAGTTGAGCAGGTGAACAGTGGAGCGAACTGGGCTGCGTGGCAAAGGGGCGGCTGTCGCCCAGGCAACGGAAAAACGCTCCGGCGCGGTGGATGTTTCCACGACGCCGTATGTGCAGTATACTTACACCAGTGCAGGCAACGGTTCGAGGTTGGCAAGCATGGTCTATCCCAACGGCAGAACAATTGATTACAACTATTCAGGTGCCAACCTGAATAGCGCCTTGGATAATGCCATCGGCCGATTGGATTCTATCAGCGACGGCCCCAACTCCGGTGATGCCGGGCAGGTGCTGGAACAATATTCCTATCTCGGCCTAAGCACCGTCGTCGCAAGAAATCATCCCCAAACAGGTATCAACCTGACGTTGCTTGGCTCCGCCGGCAGCGTCGGCTCCGGCGGCGACCAATATGTTGGCGTGGACCGCTTCGGCAGAGTCGTCGACCAAAACTGGGTCAATACGTCCACCGGCCAATCAACGGACAATTTCACGTATTCCTATGATGCAAATTCAAATGTGACCGCCGAAAACAATCTGCTCAACACGGCGTACGCCCAGACCTTTACGTACGACCCGCTCAACAGATTAGCCGGTAACAAGCTGGGCGGCGTAGCGAATCAAAGCTGGACCCTCGACAGCCAGGGCAACTGGTCATCATTTACCAGCAACGGCACAATCCAGACCCAAACTGCCAACGCCCAGAATCAGATCACCAGCATCAGCGGTGGCACCAGCCCGACCTACGATGGAAATGGCAACACAGTTTCCATGGGGTTAACCACCCAGCCTGCTGGGAGCGTAGCCATTCTGGTCTACGATGCTTGGAACAGGCTCGTAGCAGTCAAGAACTCCTCCGGCCAAATCATCGCCCAATATACCTATAATGCAATGGGCTACAGAATCACCGAATCCTATCCGCTGGGTGGCAACGGCGTTGCCGCAGGAACCACCAATTACATTTATTACGATACGCAATGGCAGGCGATTGAAACCCGCACCAATGGCACGGCCAACAGCAACGTGACCAGTCAAACGGTCTGGAGCGCCGCGTACATCAACGCGGCGATATTGCAGGACACCTACACCGCCGGCGTAATCCAACCAAATTCGCGCATTTACTTCCTGCAGGACGCCAACTGGGATACCACCGCTATCGTTGGCTACAACGGCACAACCGGCACATGGGGCGTTACGCAGCGATACGTTTATTCGCCCTATGGCACAGTCACCGTCCTAAACGCCGATTGGACACCGCCACCTGCGGGTACGCTGCCCACAGTGGACAACCTCTATCAGGGAATGACGCTCGACCCGATGACCGGGTTGTATTACGCAAGAAATCGCAACTATTCGCCATCACTCGGCCGCTGGATCAACCAGGATCCCGCCGGTTATATCAACGGTGCTAATACGTATCAGTTTGTGATGGGGAATCCAGTTGGGATGTTGGATCCTTTCGGGGAGTTTTCGTGGCAGGTGTGGGCTGGTACCACGGTGGGGGGTGCTGTTGGAGGTGCTGTTGCTGGAGCGGTCGGCGGTACAATGTTTGGCGGAGTGGGTGCCGGCCCGGGTGCAGTTGCGGGTTTAGTGACCGGCGCTATTGGTGGATTCGTTGGTTATCCTGTCGGTGAGGGCGTCACTTGGATTTGCAACAGATTTCACTGATCGCCTGTTCCGGCGCTAAGCCCAGGCCTAAGCCAGGTCCGCCACCATCTCCGCCGAGTGGAAATTCCCTCGGCTTTTGGTGACATGGGCTTTGGAAAGAGGGCTAATTGAGGATGGCGTGGCATTCACCTTCACCTTCCTCTTGGCTCGGCGCTTCACGCGGGTACGCCTCCGCGCCGTGCAGGCCAACTCCACCATTTTGCTAATCTGAACCCTTTCGGAAAGGACCCGTAGAATGAACCGCAATCGCCCGGATGGTCGGGAGGCGAAAAGCGCCCCGCCAAAATTCCTATTTCTCGTGACAACTCTAATTGCAACGAATATCTACACGATAGTCATGGCCGGGCTCCCTACGCACGATCGTGGGTGGGATTTTGCCGAGATGGGCAGGCTCACGGTGGCGGCCTTGGTTTACGGCACCCTGTTCCATGTTCTTATCCGATATGCATTCCCATTTGTCCGCGAGTGGCGTCGCCGACACAAGATAAATAGGAGATAAAGAGAGACGCGAAAGGGGCCAACGAGGCAGTCGCCATTTTCCAGTAGGACACACGAAAGGGTGACATCCGTCGATTCCAAGGTCGGTTACAAAAACGGCGGGAAGTGAAATGGTAAACGTATGTTGCGTCGCGGACGCAGATGTCGTGAATTCGCTGTGAATTCGCTTTGCGATCCGCTTTGGACTTGTTAGAATCCGCGCTTTGAAAGAACTGGTCTTTTAGGCAGGCTTATGGTCGCATCAACTGAAACAATTTCGGAACCAAAGCCGCACGGCAAGCGCCGCTGTCCCTCCATTTCCTCGGTTACCTCCGTGGTGAACTTCAATGATCACGGATCAATGATCACGGATCAAAAATTCGGATGTTCCGATGATTTGTTCATTGATCATTGCTCAATGGCCATTAAGCGCCGCGTTGTGTCGTTGTGCCGTCGTGGTGAAAATCGGTTTCTGTTCCTTGATCAGTGCTCATTGATCTTTGAGCGCAACACCACCGATCGCAACGGCAACGTCCACCAATACACCTACGACACCGCCGGGCGGGAAATCAGCGATACCGTTACCACGCTGGGAGCGGGAGTGGACGGCAGTGTCCGTAGAATTGATACCGCATACAATAATCAAGGCTTGGCGTATCTGTACACCAGCTATGCCGACACCGCCGGCACACAGATTGTCAACCAGGTGGAAAACATCTACAACGGCCTGGGCCAGTTGGCGTTCCAATATCAGGCCGTCACGGGAGCCGTCGATGTTTCCACGACGCCGTATGTGCAGTATACTTACACCAGTCCGTCGAACGGTTCGAGGTTGGCAAGCATGGTCTATCCCAACGGCAGAACAATTGATTACAACTATTCAGGTACCAACCTGAATAGCGCCTTGGATAATGCCATCGGCCGATTAGACAGCATTTCCGACGTGGCCACGGGTACTGTGCTGGAACAATATTCCTATCTCGGATCAAGCACCATCGTCGCAAGAAATCATCCCCAAACAGGTATCAACCTGACATTGGTTGGCACCAGCGGCAGCATCGGCTCCGGTGGCGATCAATACGTCGGCTTGGATCAATTTGGGCGGGTGGTGAACCAGAACTGGGTCAGCATCAGCACTGGCCAATCAGCGGATAATTTCACGTATTCTTACGATGCAAATGCAAATGTGACCGCCGAAAACAATCTGCTCAATACAGCGTATTCGCAAACCTTCACGTACGATCCGCTTAACCGATTAGCCGGTAACAAGCTCGGCGGCGTAGCTAACCAAAGCTGGACCCTCGACAGCCAAGGCAACTGGTCGTCTTATACCTCCAACGGCACCACGCAGACCCAGACCGCCAACGCACAAAATCAGATTACAAGTATCAGCGGTACGTCGGCTACGCCGACGTATGATGCCAACGGCAACATGACCACCGATCAGGCTGGCAATACATACGTCTACAACGCCTGGAATCAATTGGTGTCGGTGTCCAATGCCGCAGGGAAAGTGATTGCCAGCTATACCTACGACGCCCGTGGCTATCGTGTCAGCGAAACCTATCCGCAAGGTGGCACCGGCATTCCTGCCGGTGAGATTAACTACATCTATTACGATTCCCAATGGCAGGCCATCGAAACCCGGGCCAATGGCACCGCCAGTAACAACGTAACATCGCAAATGGTCTGGAGCGCCGCCTACATCAATGCGGCAGTTTTGCAGGACACGTATTCCGCCGGCGTACTCCAACCAGGCTCGCGTATTTATTTCCTGCAGGATGCCAACTGGAACACCACCGCCATCGTCGGCCTCGTCAGCGGCAACTGGCAGGTCGCGCAAAGATATGTATATAGCCCGTATGGCACAATCACCGTATTGAATGCCGATTGGTCCACGCCGCCCGCGGGCACACAGCCGATGGTGCAGAACTTGTACCAAGGGATGCAGCTTGACGCGGTTACGGGCCTCTATTGCGCCCGCAATCGCAATTACGACTCATCCCTTGGCCGCTGGATCAACCAAGACCCCGCGGGGTATATCAATGGTGCCAACACGTATCAGTTTGTGATGAGCAATCCAGCGGGGAACGTGGATCCCAGCGGGTTGGCTGGGAACGCGCAGCCGATATACCTCCCGCCTGTTGGCGGGTACACCGAAACAAATTTTAACAATCAGGAAACGGTCACGACTATCTACTCGGGCGGAGAGACGCAGAACAATTACCAACTTACACCAGGCGGGCCCGTCCCGCTTGGCCCGGCGTACGTGCCATCGGTGTCGGATTTCCTTCAGATAGGGGGATTCAGCACGAATGGGTGGGAGAATGCGATTGGACGTGGTACGGTGGGAGGTTTTGCCACGGGTTTTATTACGGGAGCTTTCGCGGGGCCTGAGGGTGCCGTCGTGGGCGGGCTCGGTGGGGAATGGGCGGGATTTGTTAAGGGGTTGATCGGATACCCTGTTGAAAAATTTGTATTGGGTGTCGAGATCTACTATCTCGGGCACTATGACAATGGGGCAACTCGGCCACCCTGTAAGGATGCGACTGCGCCGTCACCCTATATAAATCCGTATATGCCGTACGGGGGTTCAGGGCAAACTTACGTGCCGAGCGGACCGTCGTGGGGTTTTTGGTAGCTGATCCGCCGGGGTGGCTCCTTTCGGGGTGCTTGGTGCCGACGATTGGTGCAATGACGTGCTTCTTCGGTAGTAGAAAGACCGCCTGCCGGCGGTAGGGGGCAATCTCTGTCAGAATTGCTTCTTGGGGGCTTTATATGCCTGTATTTCCACGAAATGCATTGCGGTCTCTTGCGAGGGGTTTGGTCTTCGCCACCATAGCATACATATTCCAACGGATAGCTGTTAACCCGCAGGCGAATTGTCTAGCTGTGGCCACAGAGTTTGTCCTTAATTGCATCATATACGCTACGATAGATTTCTCGACCCGCTGGTTAATCTGTGGTCGCAAGAAAAACGGAAGGTGAGAACCGGGGAAAGGTACGGCGGCCCAGCGGATTGTGAGGGCACTCGAAAGGGTGAATCCGTCGATTCCACAGGTTGCACACGCGAAAGGGTGACATCCGTCGATGCCAAGGTCGGTCACAAAAACGGCGGGTAGTGAAATGGCAAACGTGTGTCGCGTTGCGAATGCGGCTTTCATGAATTCGCTTTGCGATCCGCTTGGGACTTGTTAGAATCCGCGCTTTGAAACAACTGGCCTTTTAGGCAGGCTTATGGTCGCAACCGTTGAAACAATTTCGGAACCGAGACCGCACGGCAAGTGCTGTGGTACCTCCATTTCCTCCGCTGCCTCCGCGGTGAATAAATCCACGGAATCTGAGAAATCTGTGGATGTTTACAATCTTCAGAGATCAATGACCACGGATCACAAGTTCAGAACGGCCGATGATTTGCTCATTGATCATTGCTCATTGATATTTGAGCGCAGCACCACCGATCGCAACGGCAACGTTCAAGCGGCCCGGCGAATTGTGAGGGCGTTAATATTTATGTTAAGGCATGATTTAGCGGTTGTCCAATCGTCGGATGATATGGAATTATGGCGATAAGTGGAATAATTTCGGCGTCTTCCCCCCCCCCCTCTCGGGTGAAAAATTCCCGCCGTGCGCGCACCAAGGGCGCGGATTGGGGATTTTTATCTTTTCGCCCTGCATTTTTCCGCCGCTGCTCAAGCCGCTTTGCGAACGGTAATTTCCACAACAGGCAGCCGCGGATCGCCTCGGAAATGGCGGCGGCGGATGCCGATATAAATCTTTGGCCCGTCTCGGGTGCGATAGGCGATCGGGTTGGGCAGCGCTTTCCCGCAGTGAGCTTCTTCGGGCGTGCGGCTGTCCAAGGCGCTGTGCGTGCGGCAGGTGTTATACCAGCTCGCAAAAACATCAAGCCGGCGTTGAATGCCGCTGGCCCCCGCGGCCATGAGCGTGAGCCGCTGCCAGAGTTTAAAGGTCCGAAAGAACCGCTCGATTTTACCGTTCAAGAACGGCGCTCGCACGCGTGTGCGGACTTGGCGGATACGCTGCCGCCGCAAAGCCTTGCCGAACTGTTTGCGGAATTGCGAACCATTATCGGTGATGAGGAACTTGGGCGAGCCGTGTTTAGCGGCGGCGCTGCGCACCAGTGCGGCCATATTGCGGGCGCATGGTGTTCTGGCATAAACCTTCAGCACCAGGAGCTTGCGCGAGAATCCATCCAGCGCCGCGGCAATGTAGAATGTGAACCACAGGATGCGAATCTGTGTGATATCGCTATGCCACACCTGATTGGGCTTCTTGGGAGCCAGCAGTCGGTCCGGCGTGGTGCCGACCGGTTTTTCCATTGGAGGCCTGGGCTTCCGCCGAGGCTTTTCCACTTCGGGTTCGCGCAGCAGTCGTTGAACCGTGGATCGGCTCACCTGGATTCCCGCCCGCACCAGATGCCGGGCGATGGTGCGTGTTCCGAATTCCGGACCAGGGCAGAGTCGGCGAATCTCCCGCGCGGCCCAGCGTACGGCATCGTCCATGCGGTTCCATACGACCGCGCCGTCCAGCAGACTGGGGCGGCCTTTTCCTTCCACCGCCTTAATCCATGCACGAAGGGTGTTGGGGTGCAAGACAAAACGCCCGGCGGTAGTTTTGACATTCCAGTCGCGCAGGCGCATGAGTTGTATAATGGCCATCCGCTGTTCCGGCGGATAGTCGGGCCGACGGTGCGGGGGCATGGCGGCTCGGCTGGTGCGGAGAACGTCCAATTCCCGCCGCAGGATCGCGGATTCTGTGACAGCATGATCCCGCTGAATCATCAACCGCAGAAGCGGCGAAGCCGCGGAGGACAGCCGTATGCGAGCCACCTGCATGGCCTGCGCCAGCACCACCGCCATGGCGTCGACAACGGGAGCAATGGTGGCGGGATCAAATGGCATGAAATGGCTCCCATAACGGAAAACGGGTCTCACCCTGCGGATGGTACAACGGAAGTCCCTGCCGGGGGAGAAGAGCTGCAAGCGGCCTCACCGGCCAGGGAGGTGAACTTTTCGGTAATCCTCACCGCTGCCGATACCGTCGACGTTATCCGCCGTACGGAAGATCAGGCTGTAAGATAAGCATCGCAAGCGGCTCGTCCATTGTCGTCGGTGATTGCACGGGTTGCACGACCGATGTATCCTTGCGGCCGTTGGTTTAGATTTGGTCTTTGACCCGGAGACACTAAAATGGCAGAAAAAGCTTCGGCAAAAAAACGTCCGGCCCGGCAACAGATGCTGGAAGCCCTGGCGGAAAGCGAACAGTCCGTTACCGAGCGTCGGGAAACTTCGGGCACTCCCGAAGAGAAGCTTGCCGCCAAAGCCGTTACGCAAGCGGTTGCGGCCGCGGAAGAACTCTCCAACCGTGGCGTGGTGCAGTCCATCGGTGAACTTAAATCAAGTATTGGAAGGCTGCTGGGCGAACTATCCGATCGGCTCGAAGAACAGGTGTCGCGGTACATCCAGGTGCAGCGGGCAATCATGGCCAAAGACCAGGAACTTAAGGATATTTACGAAATACAGCGCTCCGCCTCAACGCTTACCGCGTTGATTGACGCCCATGCGCGAGAGCGTGAAAAAATGGAGCAGGAAGTCACTGCGGCCAAAGAACAGCTTGAACGCGAAGTCGCGCAAACACGTGAATCTTGGGAGCAGGCAAAAAAACAGCGCGAGGTGGAAATAAAAGAACGCGACGCGATAGAGCAGAAGCGCCGCGAGCGGGAGAGGGAGGAATATCAGTATGGTTTTTCCCGCCAACAGCAGCAGGCCAAGGACCAGTTTGCGGACCAGATGGCCAAGGCTCAAAAAGAATGGGACGATCGCCGCGCTAAATTGGAGGCTGATCTGGCCCAACGTCAGCAGACCATCAAGAGCCAGGAACAGGAAGTCAATGAATTACGGCAAAAAGTGGACGCCTTTCCGAAGGAGTTGGACTCTATAACTGCCAAAACAATCAAGGAGACAACCGCACGCCTGCAACAGGAGTCCACAGCGCGCGAGCAACTGTTAAAGCAGGAATTTGAAGGTCAAAAGAACGTTCAAAGCACACGGATCACCTCGCTGGAACAGCAGGTTGCCGAGCAGGCCGAACGATTAACCAAATTGCTGGGCCAGGCGGAAAAAGCGTATGCCCAGGTACAGGAAATCGCGGTGCGGGCCATTGAAGGCTCGGCCAGCGCCAAGCAATTGGCTCACTTGCAACAACTTCTGGCCGAACAGGGACGCAAGCCGACATCGGAACGATAAACAGCGACATGCAATAACGTGCTTGATGCTGGAGGTGATGCCGGACAACCTCGGGTGGGGCGCTGCGACACGGCGAAAGGGTAGCTGAACGGTTGACGACCAATTTCGATCGGCAAAAAGTCTACGCACGCTTTGGAGTGTTGGCCAACCCCTATCCGGCGTTCTGGCTCTTAACCAACGCCAAAACCGCCAGTTTGATGTGTTCGGGCAAGGATGGCCAACGATCCATGATCAAGGTAAAATCGTAATCTGGTTGAATTGCTGCGGATTTTGCTGCGCCTGCTTTGAAATCCCCCTGATTATCCAGTATTTTACAGGCTGTTCTACCCCGGTTGGGGGTATAGGCACAGTGTCCGGTGGGTGTTGGAGCGTGCGATGCAGGTATTCCGAACCAGTCGGCTTGCGGCCACAGCAGGGGCTGGCAATTTTGTTGATCTGCTGGACCCGATATTGCGGGGTGTGGTTGAGCCAATTTCCGATCAGGCGGTTGCGGTGTGGGATGTGCGGCAATTGACGGATGGGAGAAATTTATATCATTTATGCCTGCATGATGCGTGGTCCCATGTTCATCAGCATTTTTCGCAGGAGGAAATTTCGCCCGATATGCCGCGGGAGCGTTTGGTATCGGAAAAATTGGCCTTATTTATCGCTAGCCCCCGGCGTATCAATTTCTCCATGCGCTCGGGAACTTTCGATACCGAGGCCTTGGCGAACCTGCGGATGGCGCTTAATCAAATTCCCGGCATCGGCCATAAAGGGCTGACAATTCAGAATAAGTGTGAAATCATCCCCTGTACAGCGTACCTGCCTGCAACTGCCATGAGCCTGACCGATTTTTCCCTGGAAGTGGACGTCTCCGCCGCGGACGCGGTAGCGCTTGCGTTGCAAGCCTGTGGTTTTCGGGTGGCCAGCAGAACGGTGGTTCGGAACTGATCCAAAGGGTCGCAAAAAATGGAAAACTTGCGGAATTCCCTCGGGGTGCTTGGATTCGCAGGACTGCTTTGTTAGCATAACAGTTGGTTTGTATGGAGCGACACGCAGCATGAGCGACTGGCAGGAAGCGGAGCAACGTGTTGAGCGTGCTCATGAACTCTATGAGCGGGGGCGTTGGGAGGAGGCTCTTTCTGAACTTCGTAGGGCCATTGAAATTAATCCGCATAATGGTGCTTGGTATTTCAACCTCGGTTTAACGCTTGACATGATGGATCGTTACGATGAAGCGCTGAAGGCTTTTCAGCAGGCCGTGCGGCTGGATCCCCATGATATTGAATCTCTGACGGCTGCGGGCACGGATTGCACGCGCGTGGGAAAATTTCAGCATGCGATAGAATTTTTTGAACGGGTCGAACGCATTGATTCCTCGGTGG